>JADLBP010000316.1 GCA_020847695.1 Planctomycetota bacterium | reverse complement strand
GCAGCTCCTCGCGCGTCCAGCGATCGACCAGCGCGTCGTCGGGCCGGCCGAAGTTCAGCGCGAGCGCCGGCGTCGTGGGCGGGCGCGCCGGGTCGTCGCTCGGGCGTTCGGCCGCGTACACGGTCTCGGAGACGTTCGACACCGTCCGACGCACCATTCGCACGAACCGCGAGCGATCGAGCAGCCGCGCGAGGTCGTCGTCCGGCCTGAGCTGGTTGCGATCGTTGACGCCGACCATCACGACGACCACGCGCGGCGCGTACGTCTGGAGGTCGTGATCGAGCTCGTTCGCGAGGATCCACGACGCCTTGCCCGGCACTCCGCGGTTGACCACCCTCGGATCGGCGACGCCGTGCTCGCGCAGCAACGCTTCGAGCGCGCTCGGGTACGCCTCGGCCGCGGGCAGGTTGAGGCCGTACGTGTTCGAGTCGCCTTGGCAGAGCACGAATGCCGCGCCGCTCGCCGCGCGATCGCGGTCGACGAAGAGGGAACCGACGCGCAAGCCCAGCTCGATCAGCAGCGGTACGAGCACGACCCCGAGGCCGATCGCCAGCGCACGACGGCGCCAAACCGGCCCGGGGCCGGAGGGGGTGGAGTGCGAGCTCACACCCCCAGTTTATGCGCCTCTTTCAGGCTGCGTGGAGCAGCGTGTGCAAGCGCATGATCATTGCGCGGTCGGGGTCGAGCTCGAGCGTCGGATAGGCCTTCGCGAACTGCGACCAGCGGGCCTCGGCCCACCGATCCGAGAGCGCCAGGGGCGGAAGATCGTTCTGGGTCCGGTAGCCGAAGGCCCACTCGATCACCTCCTCGTCGCCGACCACCCAGCGCGCCGGCATCTGGAGGTCGATCAGGTCGAGCGGCCTGCCGAGGCCGATGTCGTCCATCACCTCGCGGCGGATCGCGTTCTCGAGCTTCTCGCCGAACCCGATCGAGCCTTGGACGGGCCCCCAAAGGCTCTCCGGGCAGGACTGGCGGAGCAGCAGGTATTGCGGCTGGCGGCCGCGCATGCTGAAGACGAAGACCTTGATGCGGTGCAGCAGCTCGGTCATCGGTGGTTCTCGTCGATTCGGTTCGGGTAGAGGTGAAGCGTCGGCCCCCTCCTCCTTCCCCGTTATCGTACGTCACGCAGCCGTCCCAGGCTCAATTCCGAACTTCTTGCGCGGCGTCGTTAGCATCACGCGCCATGACGGAAAGTGCGGGACGAGGGCGCGAGCGCGCGCAGCGGGCGATCGCGGAACTCGATCAACTGATCAACTGGGAGCGCCGCAAGCGTTCGAGCGCGGCCGCGATGCGCTTCTCGATCGAGCCCGCGCGCGACCTGTTGCGCCGGCTCGGCGATCCGCACCGGACCATGCGCGTCGTGCACGTCACCGGCACGAAGGGCAAGGGCTCGACCGCGTCGTTGATCGCCGGCGGACTGGTCCGCGCGGGTTGGAGCACCGCGCTCTACACCTCCCCGCACGTCGAGCGGCTCAACGAGCGCTTGCGCATCGACGGCGACGACATCGAGGACGAGCCGCTCGCCGAGGCGATCGAGCGCACGCTCGCGGCGCGCCAAGAGGCGCTCGCCGATCACGGGCCGGCCGCGGACGCGACCTGGTTCGACCTGATCACCGCCGCGGCGTTCCTCGCGGCCGGGGAAGCGCGCGCGCAGTGGCTCGTCGCCGAGGTCGGGCTCGGCGGCCGCCTCGCTTCGACCAACGTGGTCGAGCCGGAGGTCTGCGTGATCACGCAGGTCGAGCTCGAGCACACCGCGGTCCTCGGTTCGACGCGCGCCGCGATCGCCGCGGAGAAGGCGGGCATCCTGAAGCGCGGCGCGACCTTGGTGACGACCCTCCCGGAGCACGACGAGGCCGGCGCGGTGGTCGCGCGCATCGCACGCGAGCTCGACGTCCCGATCGTCCGCGTCGCTGGCGGCGCGCGGTCGATCCTCGCGCGCAATCTCGCGCTCGCCGAGGAGGTGCTCGACGAGCTCGGTCGCCGAGGCCACCTCGCGGTCGCGGGCGTGCCGCTGACGCGCCACCTGCTCGACGAAGTCGTCGTCGCCGCCGCCGCGCTGCCCGGACGGCTCGAAGTCCGCGAACTGGACGGCGTCCGCGTCGCGATCGACGGGGCGCACGTGCCCGAGAGCGTGCGCGACGTGCTCGCCGACCTTCGCTCGCGCCGGGGACTGGGTGGAAAGGCCGTCGTGGTGCTCGGAATGGGGCGGGACAAGGACCTGACGGGGATCCTCAAGGCGCTCGGGCCGCACGCCGAAAAAGTCGTCTGCACGTCCGTGGGCACCGATCTGCACTACACACCCGATGAAATCGCCGGTGAGGCGCAGCGACTCGGAATGGCAGCGGAAACTGCTGCCGAGCCCATGACGGCCTTGGAACGGGCGCTCGCTCTCGCGCGAGTCGCTCGGACCGAGTTCTGGGTGCTGGTGATCGGCTCGCTCTACCTAGCGGGCGCCGTTCGACCTGCGCTCGTTCGCGTCCGACCGGAGCACCCATGTTGACGATCGTCTCTGACCTCATCCTGACGGATTCGTTCCTCATCAAAGGGGAGATCGAGCAGAAGTACGCCCGCCTCTCGCAGGTGCTCGACGAGTACCGGCGCTACTTCCTGCGCGTCCGCAACGCGACGTTGATCGACCTCAACACGTGCGATCGGATCCAGACGCCGCTGTTGCACGTCAACATGGACGAGATCCTGCTCGCCCACGAGTTCCTCGACACCGCGGGCGACCCGAACAAGGCGGACCTCTACAAGGGCGTCAAGTTCCACCAGGTCCGGGTGTTCTTCACCGGCCACCTGAACGTCGAGGTCGGCGGCGAAGTGCGCCCCGGCAGCTACGAGGTCGACGACCGCGCGACGCGCCGCTTCTTCGTGATCAAGAGCCCGCAGATGCGCGGCTTCAACGCGAAGGAAGACAGCGACCTGAAGCTGCTGACCAAGCTGCCGTACGCCGTCGTCAACAAGACGCGCCTGTCGTACATCTACGACTTCAACGAGTGACCCCTCCGGCGCGGTTCGCGCCGCCGGTCCTGTTCGCTCCGTCCGTCCGGTTCCGGCGGCCCGCGTCGAGCCGTCGGCTCGCGGGTGCATTCGCCCGGCGGTCGACCGAAGCGCGATCGGCGCCGAGCGGTTAGATTGAACGTCTCGCGCCGGCGCCGGGCCGTCGCGTTCGTTCCAGGCTCTCGAGCCCAGTCCCCAACGGAGGTTTCCTCGTGACGTTCGCCGAGCGTGTCGTCGCCACCTCCGTCCGCGTCTAGCCCGACCGATCGGGCCGCGCGACGGATCCACCGCGCGCAGCGTCGTGCTGCGACGCCCGGGGTCTGTCTCCGGCGTGTCCCACGGCGCGCGCTTCCGTTCGCGACCCGAGCGGTCGCTTTCGACAGGCGTACGACGCACCGGATGACGAGGACTTCGATTGGAACAGTCGGACAAGGATCGGCTGCGCGAGAAGCTCGCGCGCTCGATCGGCAAGGAACCGAGCTACGAAGAGAAGAAGCGCCGCAAGGAGCGCTCGAAGGCGAAGCGCGCGGAGCGACCGCGGCGCGCGGAGGACGATTGGGAGGCGGACGACGAGCTCGCGTCGTTGCACCGCGTGCCGGCGAGAGCGCGCGAGCGGCCGGCCGCGAGCGAACGACCGGACGCAAACGAGGGCGGCCTGGTGGTCGCGCTCGCGCGCACGCGCGTGGAGGTGCGCGCGGGCGAGCGCGCGCTCGACCTGCCGCGGCCGCACGGGCTGGAGCTCGCGATCGGTGATCGCGTGCGGGTCGTCGGCGGACGCGTCGTGTCGCGCGAGGCGCGCCGCTCGCGGCTCGCGCGGCCCGCTCCGGCGGATCCGCGGCGCGAGCTCGTGCTCGCCGCGAACGTCGATCTCGGCGCGGTCGTCGTGTCGGTGGTCGCGCCGCCGTTGGTCGCGGGGCTGGTCGATCGTCTGCAGATCGCGCTCGCGGCGAGCGGCGTGCCCACGCTCGTGATCGTCAACAAGGTCGAGCTGCTCGAGGGCTCGGAGGCGGCTGCGCGCGAGCTCGCGGAGCTGGAGGCGGAGTGGCGCGAGCTCGGCTTCGAGAGCCTGCGCGTCTCCGCGGCGACCGGCGCGGGTCTCGACACGCTGCGCGCGCGGCTCGCGGGCCGAACGGCGGTGCTGGTCGGGCACAGCGGTGTCGGCAAGTCGTCGCTCGTGAACGCGCTCGCGCCAGAGAGCGAACTCGCGACCGCCGGCGTCTCGAGCGGCAACCTGCGCGGCCGACACACGACCTCCGCGGGTCGGATGATCGAGCTCGCCGACGGCGCGTGGCTCGTCGACACGCCGGGCGTGCGCGAGTTCGGGCTCGCCGGACTCTCGCGCGCGAGGTTGCGCGACGCGTTCGCCGAATTCGCGCGATTCGCGCCGGGCTGTCGCTTCGCCGATTGCTCGCACCAGGTCGAGCCCGATTGCGCCGTGCGCGCGGCGGTCGAGCGGGGCGAGCTGTCGCGTCGGCGCTTCGAGAGCTACGCGCGGATCGCGGCGACGCTCGACGGGTGACGCGGATCGACTCGGGAGGAGGGCGGAGGGTCAGCTCGACTCTTCGCCGTCCGACTCGGGCGCTTCTTGCGCGCCTTCGAGTTCCGGGAGCTCGCGGATCTCGTTCATCAGCTCGAGATAGCTCGCGTAGCGCGTCTCGGCGATCGCGCCGGTGTCGAGCGCGCGCACGACCGCGCAGCCGGGCTCGGACACGTGCGTGCAGCTCGGGTAGTGACAGCCCGCTTGGAGCGCGACGAGCTCGGGGAAGATGCCGCGCAGGTCCTGCTGGGTCGCGCCGTGCAGTCGAAACACGCGGATGCCCGGCGTGTCGATCACCGCGCCGCCGAACGCGAGCGGCAGGAACTGCGAGTGCGTCGTCGTGTGCTTGCCGGCGTCCCAGTACTTGCTGATCTTGCCGATCTTGAGCTTCAGGCCGGGCTGCAGCGCGTTGAGCAAGCTCGACTTGCCGACGCCCGAGCCTCCGTACATCGCGGAGACGCGATCCTTGAGCGCGTCGCGCAGCTCTTCGATGCCCCGACCGTCGACCGCGCACGTCTCGAGGATCTCGACTTGCGCGCCGGAATAGCTCTCGCGCAGCGCTTCGACCTCTTCCTCGTCGGCGAGGTCGACCTTGTTGAGCACCAACGTCGCCGGGATGTCGTGCCACGCACACGCCGCGAGGATGCGGTCGGTGCGGTTCGACGAGAACGGCGGTTTGCGCACCGAGGACACGACGAAGAGACGATCGACGTTCGCGAACAGCACCTGCTCGCGCGGATCGTGGGTCGACGCGAGCCGCCCGAGCCAATTCGTGCGCGGGAGCACCGCTTCGACGCTCGCGGGCTCGCTCACGGTGTCGACGGTGACCCAATCGCCGACCGCGATCGGGTTGGTCTGACCTGTCGGGACCTCGAACAGCTTGCCGCGCAACGCCGCGAGCAGCACTCGGTCGCCGAAGTCGACGTGCACGACCTTGGCGTCGGCACGGATGACGCGACCTTTCTCGAGTGTGGACATGCGGGAGCCGGTGACCAGGATCAGTATGCTACTCCCCCGACATGTCCCCGCGTCCGGTGATCCGTTCGATCAAGAACCCGCTGTTGCAGCGCGCGCGGGAAGTGCTCGGAGGTCGGCAGAAGCAGGTACTCGCGCTCGAAGGCGATCGGTTGATCGACGACGCGCGGCGCGCGGGGCTCGAATTCGAGGTCGTGCTCGTCGCGGAGGATCGCGCGGCGCGCGCGGACGAGCTCGAGAGTCTCGGCCTCGCCGTCGAGCGCGTCGACGCGGAGACGTTGGCGCGGGTCTCGAAGCTCGCGACGTCGCCAGGCGCGCTCGCGCTGGTCACCGCGCCGAAGCCGCGGCGGCTCGCGGACCTGGCGGCCGACGCGCGCACCTGCGTGCTCGCGATCGCGGGCGTCGCCGATCCGGGCAACCTCGGTGCGCTCGCGCGCAGCGCCGAAGCGATCGGAGCGAGCGGCATCGTCGTCGTCGAAGGCGGCGCGAGCCCGTGGAGCGAGAAAGCGCTGCGCGGCTCGATGGGAAGCCTGCTGCGCGTGCCCGTCTTCGTCGTCGGTGACGCTCCCGCCGCGGCGCGCGAGCTGGCGTCGCGCGGCTTCCGCGGCGTCGCGGCTTGGACGCGCGGCGGCACCGACTATCGCGAGTTCGACTGGCGCGGACCGCTGGTGCTCTGGGTCGGCTCGGAGACCGGCGAGCTGCCCGCGGGTCTCGGCGAGCTCGCGCGCGTGTCGATCCCGATGGACGGCGCGGTCGAGTCGCTCAACGTCTCGGTCGCGACGTCGCTGTTGCTCTTCGAAGCGCGCCGCG
The DNA here is from genome assembly GCA_020847695.1 of Planctomycetota bacterium. GTDB lineage: Bacteria > Planctomycetota > UBA1135 > UBA1135 > JACRIN01. The sequence goes on along the minus strand of JADLBP010000316.1, from coordinate 16,262 downwards.
CGCGCGAGGGCAAGCGATGAGCGACCTGTTCGGCGACGAGCGCGCGGCGGATCCGCTGGCGCCGACGCACGCTGCGGCGCCGCTCGCCGATCGGATGCGCCCGCGGACCGCGGCGGAATACGTCGGCCAGGCCCACCTCGTCGAAGGCGGCGGATTCGTCGCGAACGTGCTCGAGAAGGGGCTGAAGCAGAGCCTGATCCTCTGGGGGCCGCCGGGCAGCGGCAAGACGTCGCTCGCGCGGCTGATCGCGAGCGTCAGCGGCCTGCGCTTCGTGCCGTTCTCCGCGGTGCTCTCGGGCATCAAGGAGGTCAAGGAAGTGATGGCGGAGGCCGCGCGGGAGCTCGAGCGCACCGGCAAGCGCACGTTGCTCTTCGTCGACGAGATCCACCGCTTCAATCGCGCGCAACAGGACGCGTTCCTGCCGTATCTCGAGCGCGGCGACATCCTGATGATCGGCGCGACGACCGAAAACCCGTCGTTCGAGCTCAACAGCGCGTTGCTCTCTCGCGCACGGACGCTGGTGCTCGAGCCGATCCCGATCGACGCGTTGGTCGCGCTCTTGCGCCGCGCGCTCGGCGACGCGGAACGCGGCCTCGGCGGACGTGTCCATGCGACCGACGAGATGCTGACGCGGATCGCGCACGCCGCCGACGGCGACGCTCGGCGCGCGCTCAACTTGCTCGAGAGCGCTTCCGAGCTCGTCGCGAGCGGCGGAGAGCTCGACGAGCACGTCCTGGTCACCGCGCTGCAACGCAAGGTGCTCGCCTACGACAAGAGCGGTGAGCAGCACTACGACCTGATCTCCGCGCTCCACAAGAGCGTCCGCAACAGCGACGACAACGCGAGCTTGTACTGGCTCGTGCGCATGCTCGAGGCCGGCGAGGACCGGATCTTCGTCGCGCGGCGGATGATCCGGATGGCGGTCGAGGACATCGGTCTCGCCGACCCGTTCGCGCTGCGCATCGCGCTCGACGCCGCGGAGACGTGGGAGCGTCTCGGGTCGCCGGAAGGCGAGCTCGCGCTCGCCCAAGCCGCCGTCTACTTGGCGCGCGCGAAGAAGTCGAACGCGCTGTACGTCGCGTACGGCGAGGCGAAGCGCGACGTCGAGCGCAGCGCGGCCGAGCCGGTGCCGCTGCACTTGCGCAACGCGCCGACCAAGCTGATGAAGGACGCGGGCTTCGGCGCCGGCTATCGCTACGCGCACGACGATCCCGGGGCCAAAGACGAGATGACGTGCTTGCCACCGGGACTGGTCGGCAAGCGCTACTTCGGGCGCAAGCCGTAGCGTCGGCGCCCTCGCGGGCCCCTAGGGGCCGGCTGTCCGCGCGCCCGGTGCCGGCCGGACGCGGTCCGCCCTCGGGCCCACCCGGACGGACGAAGAAGTTTCCTGGAGCGCGCTCAATCGCTCGCCCACCCGACGCCGATACGTCACGGCTCGCCCTTCCGATGCGGGTTCCTTCCCCGGAACACGCTCTCGATCGGCCATGGACCCCAGGAACAACATCGTGAAGAACCCTGCAGCGACGAAGGCACGGCACACGCCTCTCGGCGAGCTGTTGCTCAAGGCGGGCAAGCTCTCCGAGGACGACCTCAACGCCGCGCTGGCCTACAAGAAGGAGCGCGGGATGAAGCTCGGCCAAGCGCTGGTCGAGCTGAAGCTCGTCACCGAGGCGATCATCGCCGAGGCGCTCCGACAACAAGGGCGAGTCCACTGCATCAACCTGACGCCGGGCATCGTCGATCACGAGATCGCGATGGAGCTCGGCGAGGAACGCTCGCGCCAACTCGGCGCCGTCGCGATCAACCGGATCTGCGGAGTCACGACCGTCGTGATGGAGGACCCGAGCGACGTCTACACGGTCGACGAGATCGCGCTGTTCCTGAAGACGCCGGTGCTCGCCGTCCACGCCGAACCTTCGCGCATCGGCGAGTCGATCGACGACGTGTTCAACGCGAAGAAGTCGCAGACCGACGTGCTCGCCGAGATCGCGCACACGGTTTCGAGCGGCGAGAGCTCGGTGCAGTTCAACCTCGGCGGGGAAGAGGAAGACCTCGGCGCCGAATCGGAAGACGTCGAGCAACCGGTGATCAACATGATCCGGAAGGTGCTCGAGGAAGGGTACGAAGCGCGAGCGAGCGACATCCACCTCGAAGCGCGCGCGACGGCGTTCGTCATCCGCTTCCGCGTCGACGGCTCGCTGTACGACCGCTTGATGCTGCCGAAGGGCTGGGCCCGGCCGGCGCTCGCGCGACTCAAGGTCATCGCGAACCTCGACATCGCGCAGCGACGCCTGCCCCAGGACGGCCGCACGCAGATCGAGATCGGCTCGCGGAAGATCGACCTGCGCATCGCGACGACGCCGACGCTGACCGGCGAGAGCGCGGTCATCCGGATCCTCGACGGCGGTCGCGAGCTCCGCGACCTCGAGAGCCTCGACCTCGATCCGACGCAGCTCGAAGCGTTGAAGCGCATGACCGACTGCGCGGACGGAATGGTGCTCGCGACCGGTCCGACCGGCAGCGGCAAGACCACGACGCTCTACGCGATGCTGAAGAAGCTCCACAAGCCGGACACCAAGATCATCACGCTCGAGGATCCGGTCGAGAACCAGATGGACGGCATCACGCAGATCAACGCGAACCCCAAGGCGGGTTTGACGTTCGCCAAGGGTCTGCGCTCGATCCTGCGCCAGGACCCGGACGTCGTGCTCGTCGGCGAGATCCGCGACGAAGAGACCGCCGAGATCGCGGTGCAAGCCGCGTTGACCGGACACTTGGTGCTCTCGACGCTGCACACCGTCGGCGCCGCGGAGACCATCACGCGTCTCGCGGACATGAACATCGAGCCGTACCTGCTCGCCGACACGCTGCGCGGTGTCGTCAGCCAGCGTCTGGTGCGCCGCATCTGTCCGAACTGCCGCACGCCGGTCGAGCCGAACCTCGAGCTCTTCGAGCGCCTCGGCATCCGCGCCGACGAGGCGGCGGTGTTCTACGAGGGCAAGGGCTGCAAGCAGTGCCACGGAGTCGGCTACAAGGGCCGCTGCGGTCTCTACGAGATCATGCGGATGACGCCCGAGATGCGCGGACTGGTCAGCGCGGGCAAGTCGACCGAGGACTTGAACAACTCCGCGCGCGACGCCGGCTTGATCACGTTGCGCGACGACGGCCTGCGCAAGGCGCGCAGCGGTCAGACGACGCTTTCCGAAGTGCTCTCGGTCACCACGCGAGGCTGATGCGATGAAGACGATCCTCTACGTTCACGACCAGCAAGCATCACCGTCCGCGGTCGCGAGCTATCTCGAGATGGCGGGCTACCAAGTCGAGCTCGCGGTCAACGGCGAGCAAGCGATCCAACGCATCGGCAAGTCGCTGCCGAGCCTGGTCCTGATCGACGTGCTGATCGAGGGCAAGAACGGCTTCGAGGTCTGCCGCATGATCCGCAAGAAGGTCCCGTCGGACCAACTGCCGATCATCCTCGCGAGCTCGATCTATCGCTCGCGGATCTACCGCGAGGAGGCGATGCAGGCGGGCGCGCAGCTCTACGTGCTCAAGCCGTTCCAGTACGAGGAGTTGGTTCAGTCGCTGCACGAGCTGCTCGACGTCCACGCCTACCTGCTCTCCGCGCACCAGAGCCAGGAAGTCACCGAAGAGGTCCACCAACCGACGCGCCGCTCGAACGACTAGTCGAGGCAGGCCGGAAACAACGCGAGGCGCGGGCCCGAGCCCGCGCCTCGCGGCGTTCTTGACCGAGATGGCCTCGACTACTTGGTCGAGACGCTCATCTCGCTCTTGGCGGACGCTTCGACCGACGCCTCGACCGAGTGCGCCTCGCCCGCGGCGTTGACCGAGATGTCGATGTCCGCGTTGATCTGCACGTTCGGCGCGAGTTGGAAGGTGGAGAGGTGGCCGTCAGCCAGGTTCCACACGAGCTCGCCGGCCGCATTGATGTCGAGGCCAACCGTCGCCTTCTTGACGTCGACGTCGATCGGGGTGCCCGACGCTTCGCCCTGCTTCTGCATGATCGTGGTGATCAGGCCGGAGAGATCGAGCGACGGCTTGCCCTCGACCTTGATCGCGATCGCGCCGCATTGCTTGCCGTCGACATCGCGCGCGCCCTTGTACTCGCACACGGTCTTGACGTCGCTGCCGAGGCGCTTGACCTCGCTCATCAGCTCCTCGATGACGTCGGCCATCTCCTCGGGCGCGTCGCCCATGTCCATCTTGTCGAGGCGCATGCCGGCGAAGACGACGCTCATCAGGCCGTCGGCGTCGACTTCCCACTTGTCGCCTTCCTTGACGTTGCGGTCGGGGAGCAGCGCGCGCAGGTCCATGTCCTCGGCGAGGCGCTCGAGCATGTCCGCGTCACCTTCGGTCTCGTGGTAGGCGACGTCGTACGCCTTGTTCTCCTCGTTCCACTTGAAGCTGACCTTCTTGCCCTCGAGCTTCTCGAGCTCTTCGTTGCTCGTGGCTTCGGGGCCGGCTTCGACCGAGCTCTCGATCGAATCGAAGCTGCGGATCAGCTCGGTCGGGCGACCGTCCGCGACCTTCACGTACTTGTCGGTGATCGTCATCGTCGACGTCATCGTCATGTGCGCTTGGTCGAGCGGCATCATCTCCGACATGTCGGCGCCGTCGACCGTCATCGAAAGGTCGTCGAGCCCGAGCTCCATGGAGTTGACGAAGGTCTTGGTCACCTCCGCGCCGTCCTTGGGGTGGAAGGTCACGTCGTCGCCGACCGGGGTCAGGGCCAGGCACAACGGCGCGACGAAAAGGGCGGGGCGGAAAGCACGCACGGCTTGCATCGAGATCTCCATGGATTCGTAGGTTGGGCGAAGATGATAGCCCCGGTCGGCGCAGGCGGCGAGCCGCCGCTTCAGTCTGCTTCGAGCTGCTTCCGCAACCGCGGTGCCAGTCGGGACTGGCGGTCCTCGTCGCGGTCGTTCGCCAAAGCGAGTTCCAAGGCCCTGCGCGAGCCCACGAGCACCACCAGGCGCTTCGCGCGGGTCACCGCGGTGTAGAGCAGGTTCCGCCGCAGCATCACCGAATGCTGGGTCACCAGGGGAAACACGACCGCGGGGTACTCGCTGCCCTGGGCGCGGTGGACGGTGATCGCGAAGGCGAGCTGCAGGTCCGAGCGATTCTCGCTCGCGTAGTGCAATTCGCGCTCGGGGAAGGCCACGGTGAGGCTGCCATCGGCGTGGACGGCGCTGATTCGGCCCATGTCGCCGTTGAAGACGTCCTTCTCGTAGTCGTTGCGGGTATGGATCACGCGATCGCCGACCCGAAAGCCGACCGCGCGCCTCTCCTCGCCGAACAGACCGACCTCCGCCGGGCCGAGCGCGGCGGCGCGCAACCGCTCGTTCAAGACGTCGACGCCGCAGTCACCGCGGTACATCGGCGCGAGCACCTGCACCTCGCGCATCCAGCCGAGGCCGAACGTCGCGGGAATTCGCTCGGTGACGACCTCGACCAGGCGCTCGGCGGTGCTGACCGCGTCGTCGGCGGGGAAGAAGTAGAAATCGGCCTCGCGATCGCCGCGCTCGGGCAGGAGCGGTGCGACTCCCGACAGGATCCGGTGGGCGTTGGCGACGATCAGGCCGCCGGTCTTCTGCCGGTAGATGTGCGACAGACGGAAGACCGGGAGCACGCCGGTCTCGATCAGATCGTGGAGCACGTTGCCGGGCGCGACCGACGGGAGCTGGTTCGGGTCGCCGACGAGCACGATCCGGGTCGGCGCCTGCACCGCCGCGAACAGGCTCGCGGCGAGTGAGATGTCGAGCATCGAGACCTCGTCGACGATCACGAGATCGGCCTCGAGCGGCCGTTCCGAGCCGAACGCGAAGCCGCCGCTCATCGGGTCGTAGCCGAGCATGCGGTGGATCGTCGCCGCGTCGCGGCCGGTCGCCTCCGACAGCCGCCGCGCGGCGCGACCGGTCGGCGACGCGAGCAAAACGCGCGCGGCGGCGCGCTCGGCGAGCTCGACCACGAGCCGCACGATCGTCGTCTTGCCGACGCCGGGCCCGCCGGTCAGCAGCGCGACCGGATGCGAGAGCAGTCCGACGACCGCGTCGCGTTGCGCGTCGTCGAGCTCGAGCCCGTCCTGTGCCTCCGCGGCCCGCACCCGCGCGGTGTCCGCGATCGGCGTGACGTCGCCGGCGCAGAGCCGGCGCGCGATCGACGTCACCAACGCCGTTTCGGCTCGGTGGAGGTACGCGAGGTAGACGTCGCCGCGATCCTCGCCGTCCTCGACGACGCGACGCGAGGCGACGAGCTCGTCGAGCGCGCGCTCGACCAACGGCCGTCCGGGCGCGTCGAGCAGCTCCAGCGTGCTCGCGATCAGCCGCTCGCGCGGCACGAGCACGTGCCCGTCGCCCGCGGCTTCCTTGAGCTCGTGCACCAGGCCGGCGCGGCAGCGCTCGAGCGAGTCCTTGCGCCAACCGAGGCTCTCCGCGATGCGGTCGACGGTCGCGAAGCCGATGCCGGCGATCACCTCGGCGAGCGCGTACGGATCGCGCCGCACGATCGTCTCGCACTCGTCGCCCCAGCGTGCATAGACGGCTCGGGCCTGGACCGCGTTCAACCCGGTGCCGCGCAGGAACGCGAGGCGCGCGTGCTCCGACAGCCGCGCGGTCAACTCGCGCGCGAGCTCGTCGCGCACCTTCTTCTTCAGCCCGGGCACCGTCGCGAGCACCTCGGGGTCCTTCTGGATGCGCTCGAGAGCGTCGAGCCCGAGCACGTCGACGATCCGTTGCGCGGTCGCGGGGCCGACGCCTTCGAACGCTCCCGAGGCCAGGTACTTCAGCAAGCCCTCGGTCGACTCGGGCGCGAGCAGCTCCGCGCTGTCGAATTCGAAGCGCCGGCCGTGCGTCGAGTGCCGGGTCCAGCGGCCGAGCAACCGCACGCGCGCGCCGACGGTCGGCCGCTCCCACAGCCCGACCGCCGCGACCGCCGGGAAGGCCCAACCGGCGACCTCGGGGTCTCCGTAACCACTCTCGGGAAAGAGCTTTATGACCGCGAACCCGGTGTCGGGGTTGTGGAACGTCAGCGTCTCGACCGTGCCCTGCAGCACGACGGCCGACCCGCCGCCGGGTTTCCGGCGCGGCTCCTCGCGAGGGCTCTCCACCGCCAGAGGATCCCAAGCCGCGGCTCGGCTTTCCACTACCCGCTTCCTCCGCGGACGGTCCGTGAGTACCATTCCCGCCCCTTTTTCCGAGAGAACAAGCTTGGCGATCAAGATTCAGGTCCGTCAGAACGAGTCGCTCGAAGCCGCCCTGCGGCGCTTCAAGCGGCAATGCAACTACAGTGGTGTGTTCCGCCTGGCGAAGGCGCACACCTGGCACGAGAAGCGCTCCGACAAGCGCCGCCGCGAAGGCCGTGAACGGCTGCGGACGATCCAGCGCGCTACGCGCCTGGCGTCGCAAGCCGCGAGTGGTCAGGTCGCGCGCGTGAACAAGGCGAAGGCGCGTTCCAAGCGCTTCGGTTCGCGCTTCGGCTCGCGCTCGTCGTCGTCGTCCTCCTCCTCGTCCGCGAGCTGACGCTCGACGTCTCCGCGCGCGGCCTCGTCGTCGCGCGCCGAGCCGACGGGCTGTCTTCGCGGCGAGGCAGCTCATGCGTTTCCTTCCGAAGCACCGCGACCTCTCCAGGCCTTTGGAGAAGATCGAGCTCATCGTGCGTGCGAGCGACTTCCGCTCGCCGGTCGACGAGCTCGTCGTGCGTCTGGACCGCTTCCTCGGCGAGCACCTGACGTGGCGCTCGCGCACGTCGATCCAAGAGCTCGTCCACGACGGCTACGTGTGGGTCGACGCATCGACGCCCGACCAACCGCAAGGCAGCGGCGAGGCGAAGCCCGAGACGCGCCCCGGTCGTCGGCTCCGGCACGGCAGCCGCGTGGTCGTCTGGATCCCCGAGCAGAACCGCGTCGAGGTGAAGACCGGCGAGCTCGCGGACCTCGGCCAGGATCTGAGCGTGCTCTACGAAGACGCGGCCGCGTTGGTCGTCGACAAGCCCGCGATGCTCGCGGTGCACCCGGGCGGCCGACATCTGACCGACACGCTGATCCAGCGCGTGCACGCTCGGATGGGACTCGGCGATGCGCCGCGCGACGAGAGGCCGCGGCTCTGCCATCGCCTCGATCGCGAGACCAGCGGCATCGTGCTGCTCGGCAAGACGCCGCGCGCGCATTCGCTGATGATGAAGCAATTCGAGGCGCGCGAGGTCGAGAAGGAGTACCTCGCGATCGTCCGCGGCGTGCCGGCGCAGGACGGCGGGCGGATCGACTTGCCGCTCGGGATGGGGCGTTCGACCCGCGTGCAGCTCAAGATGACCGTGCAGGCGGATGGGCTCGAATCGGTGACCGAGTGGCGCGTCGTCGAGCGCTTCCGCGAGCACGCGCTCGTCGCCTGCAAGCTGCTGACCGGCCGCCAGCACCAGATCCGCGTCCACATGGCGTCGATCGGCTTCCCGCTGGTCGGCGACAAGCTCTACGGCCCCGACGACGCGTACTTCGAGAAGGGCATGGACGGCACGCTCAGCGCGGACGACCTCCGCGAGCTCGGCCTGCCGCGTCACGCGCTGCACAACCACCGCCTGGCCTTCACGTCGCCCGACGGCAACCGGCGAGTCGAGGTGACCAGCCCGCTCCCGCGCGACCTCGCCGACTTCGTCGCGGCGCAGCGCACCTAGACGCGGACGCGACGCCAATCACGTTCCGCGGCGAGCTCCAGCGCCAGCAGGATCGCCACGACGAGCGCGGCGATCCACGCGCGGTCGACGAAGCGCCACGCGAGCACCGCGACGATCGTCAGGAGGACGCCGAGCGTCGCGAGCAGGTTGCTCCACTGGAGCTTCGCCTCGACCTGCTCGGGCGCGTTGGAGAGCGGTACGTCGTGGACGCAGAAGTGCCAGACGTGGCGCATCACCAACACGGCGACCAGGAATGCGATCGGGATCAGCCGCAGCGACGACCACAACTCACCTTGCGCGAGCGCGAGCACCGAGAGCAGCGCGTAGAGAGGCACGACGAAGCGCATCACGAGCGCCTTGAAGGCCCCGTTGTCGATCGCCGCGCGCGGTGTCGGCGCCGTGTCGAGGATCCCGCGGGCGCGATGCGAGCGCGAGACGACCACTTGCGCGAGCAGGACCGGCAGGTACGTCGCGGTGGTGAAGAGCAGCAACGCGGCGATCCCGTCGCGCGCCGGGCCCTGCTCGCCGCGCGCGCCGAGCGCCAGGAACGCCAGCGGCACGCCGATCAATGGGTAGCTGCGCATCACGAACTCGCGTTCGCGCGCGAGGGCGTCGAAGACGAGCTCGAACGACGCGCGCTCGTCGCGGCGCACCCAGCCTCGCAGCGCGAGCGCGCGCAACGGTGCGAAGAGCACCGAGCTCCACGAGCGCGCGCTGCGTGGCGCGTCGACGCCGGCGCTCGGCAAGACCAACAGCGATGCCAACGCGGCGGCGCAGAGTGTCCAACCGAGCGCGCACCACGCGCCGAAGTCGCCTTGGGCGAACGGCGCCGCGAACAGCGCAGGCGGGAACGCGAACACGGCGTCGGTGCTCGGCGCTTCGAGTCGACCGAAGCCGCTGACGAAACGCACGCCGACGACCGCGCCGAGGATCACCGAGCCGAACAGCAGCGTCTGCAACGCGACCAGCAGCGCCGGCGCGCGCGTTCCGAACAAGCTCTGCAGCCACACCAGCGCCGCGGCGACCGTGACGGCGAGCGCTAGACCTTGCAGGACGAGCTCGACGCGCGCGACGACGTCCATCGAGCTCGGCGCGAAGCACGCCGCGACGACCAACGAGCTCGCGGATTGCGTCAGCACGGCGGTCAGCACGTGGAGCGCTCGTGCGAGCCGCTGCTCGACCTCCGCGACCGGCAGCGCGCGCACCCACGCATCGGCTTCGTCGTGGACGAGCAACGCGCCGAACTCGCCGAGCAACGGCAAAGCGATCAGTCCCGACGAGATCGCGAGCGCGAACGCGGCGTACGTGTAGGGCGACAGCGCATCGCGCACGACGCCGCACAGGAACGCGGCGACCGAGGCGTGCAGGAAGAGCGCGGCGATCGGCACCGTCTCGGCCGCGCCGCGTGCCGCGAAGCGTGCTCGCAGGAGGATCGCGACGCGGTTCCACATCGTCGGGAGCGCGCTACAGTACGCCGCTCGATGCAGCTTTTCATCCCCGGTCCGGTCGGGCGCCTCGAAGCGCTGCTGTGGCTGCCGAAGGGCGCGCACGGCGAAGACCTACCGCTGCGCGCGGCGGCGGTGGTGTGCCATCCGCATCCGCTCGCCGGCGGGACGATGCACAACAACGTCGTGTTCCGCACGTCGCGCGGACTCCAGCGCGCGGGCTTCGCGGTGGTGCGCTTCAAGTTCCGCGGCGTCGAGCACAGCGACGGCACCCACGACGGACGCGGTGGCGAGGACGAGGACGCGCGCGCGGCGGTCGCGTGGGTCGAGCAGCGCTTCCCGGGCGTGCCCATCTGGGGCTCGGGCTTCTCGTTCGGCGCGCGGACGATGCTCGGGCTCGCGCCGAGCGAACCGCGGCTCGCCCGCCTGTTGTTGATCGCGTTGCCGGTGAAGAGCTTCGATTGCGCGTCGCTGGTGAGCGTGCCGCAGCCGACGCACCTGGTGATGTCGGGCAACGACGAGCACGGCTCCTACGACGACCTGCGAGCGCGCTTTCCCGCGCTCCCCGCCCATGTCGACGCCGAGGTGATCGAGGGCGTCGACCATTTCTTCCGCGGCAAGACGCCCGAGCTCGAAACGCGCGTCCGCCGGCACGCCGAACACGTCTTGGAGCACTCGCGATGACCGAAGGCCACGAACGCTATCCGCACGACCGCCAGCCCGCGATCCGCGTCGTGATGATGCCGCGCGACACCAACGCGCTCGGCACGATCTTCGGCGGCGTGATCCTCTCGCACATCGACTTGGCGGCGGCGATCGAGTCGCACCGCTATCACCCCGGCCGCGTCGTCACCGTCGCGATGGACCAGGTGATCTTCAAGCAGCCTGTCTTCGTCGGCGACCTGGTCTCGTTCTTCACCGACACGGTGAAAGTCGGGAACACCTCGATCACGGCGAAGGTCGAGGTCTGGGCGCAACGCCGCTTCGGCTCCGAGGAGTACGTCTACGTGACCGAGGCGCTCGTCACGATGGTCGCGGTCGACGATCAGTTCCACAAAGTGCCGATCCAGAAGCGATGAACGACGTCGGCGAGCACTACCGGCGCTTGCTCGCGCCGATCTACGTCTGGATGGTCGGCGGCGCGGAGGCGGCGCTCGAGCGCAATCGCGAGCTCGTGCGCGCCGCGGACCTCGCGCCGCGCGGCTCGGCGCGGGCCCTCGACCTCGGCGCGGGCTTCGGCGCGACTTCGATCGCGCTCGCCGAGCGCGGTTGGAACGTCACGGCGGTCGACACGAGCGACGAGCTGCTCGCCGAGTTCGCGCGGCTCGCTGGCGCTTTGCCGATCCGGCGCGAGCGCGCGGACCTGGTCGAGTTCGCGGAGCGCGCGCGAGAGCGCTTCGAGCTCGTCGTCTGCCTCGGCGACACGCTGACGCACCTGCCGAGCCGCGAGCGCGTCGTCGCGTCGTTCGACGCGTTCGCGCGCCTGGTCGCACCGGATGGGCGGCTCGTGCTCTCGTTCCGCGACTACGTCACCAAGCCGCTCGAGGGCGCCGAACGCTTCATCCCCGTGCGCAGCGACGATCGCCGCGTCTTCACCTGCTTCCTCGAGATCCAAGGCGAGCACGTGATCGTCCACGACGTGCTCTACGAGCGCGGGGACGACGGTTGGAAGCTCTCCGTCAGCGACTATCCGAAGCTCCGGCTCGCGCCCGACTGGGTCGTCGCCGAGCTCGTCGCTCGCGGCTTCGAGCTCGAGCAGCGCGCGTTCGAGCGCGGCATGCTGACGCTCCAGTTGCGCAGGCGCTGACCAGCCGCTCGGTCCGCTCGGAGTCGATCGCGCGCGGCGTGCCGTCCCGACGTGCTCGCGCGTCGGCGCGCCTACCCAAGCGCTCTCCGAGCCGCCGCCGCCGGATCCTCGGCGTGCGTCAACGTGCGGAAGACCTGTTCGAGCGTGCCCTGGTCGCCCGAGCCAGCGCGCAGCTCCTCCAGCGTGCCCGACGCGACCAGCTCGCCGTGAGCGAGCACCGCGATGCGGTCGCACACGCGCTCGACGACGTCGAGCAGGTGCGAGGTGTACAGCACGGCGCCGCCGCGCGCCGCCCACGCGCGCAGCAGCTCCTTGACCATCGACGTCGTCGGCGCGTCGAGTCCTTCGAGCGGCTCGTCGAGCACCAACAGCTTCGGCCGCGCGATCAGCGCGCAGGCGAGCGCCGCCTTCTGCCGCATGCCGCGCGAGAACGCGCCGACCGGATCGTCGCCGCGATCGGCGAGCTCGAAAGCCTCGAGCAGACGGGCGCTCTCGGTCGCCAGCTTCGCTTCGTCGAGCCCGTGGAGCCGCGCGACCAACGCGAGGTGCGCCTTGGGCGACAGATTGGCGTACAGCGGCGCGCCGTCGGGCACGAACGCCAGGCGCCGTCGCGCCTCCAGCGGCTCGCGCTGCACGTCGATGCCGTCGACGCGCACCGTGCCGGAATCGGGCGCGTGCAGTCCGACCAGGCAGCGCAGCGCGGTCGTCTTACCGGCGCCGTTCTGACCGACCAACCCGAGCACTTCGCCCGCGCGCACGGTCAGCGAGAACCCGCGCAGCGCGACGCGTTCGCCGTACGACTTCGTGACGTCGACGAACTCCGCCGCCGCTTCCATCAGGCCGGCTGGGTCTCCAGCGTGAACACCGTGGTCGGGATCCCGGCGGTCTCGGAGATGCTGGTCGCGAGCTCTTCGAGCTTGGCGTTCGACAGGCCCTTGTTCTTCGAGCTCTTCTTGCCCGCGGGCTCGTTCGAGAGGATCTGGATCTCCTTCGGCCGGAGCTCCTCGACCTTCTTCGCCCACGCCTTGACGTCCGCTTCGGCGCAGTTCTGCGGGCCGAAGTTCGCTTGGATCACCAGGCGATCGAGCGCGGTCAGCGCCTCGCAGATCTGCTTGTACTCGGCGGCCGGGCGGCCCGTGACCGCGCTGAAGAGCTTCTGGGTGCCCCACTCGAAGCGCAGGATCGGTCGGTCGAACACCCGCAGCGCGCGCCGGACCTCGTCGGAGCCGAGGTGGGTCGACTCGGAGAGCAACGACAGGTCGGCCTTCGGGAACCACTTGTTCCGGAGGTCGCGCAAGTTCTCGGCAATTTCGAGCAGGTTGGGGTGCAACGTCGGGTCCTGGTTGCCGACGACCGTCACGCTCTCCAACTTCTCACCAGCCTTGTTGAGCTCGATGATCTTGCGGGCGGCCGACGTGACGATCACGCCGGCGCTCGGCAGCTGGTTCGAGCGCGCCAGGATCGGAACGCTGTCCGCGGTGCCCTTCTGGCAGAAGATGCAGGTCGGGGCGCACTGCTCACGGCCGGTCGGGGTCGGGTTGACGCCGAGGCTGATGCCCAGCCGGCGACTCTTCACGGGCCCGAAGACGATGGAGTGGAACGCGGCGTTGGCCATGGATCGAGGAGCGGAGGGGCCGAGCTCGGTCGTTCGGGGGAGCGCCCCGAGGGAGGCCTCCGAGCGAACCCCGTTGGGGGGCCCCCGGGGCAAGCCATGGGGGCAGCGCAAAGGCGATTTCCGAGCGAGGCGTCCATCCTAAACCTCGCTCGCGCCTATGCCTAGGATCGAGGCGCCGCATTCTCCCATGGCGCGTCGAACGCGAGGCTTCTTCCGCGGATCGCCGCCCAGAGCGCCAGTGCAGACGCCAGACCGCAGCGCACCGGATGTTGGTCGACCAACCGGAGCCAACGCAAGAGCAGCGGCTCGCCGACCTGCGCTGGTCGGCCCTGGAGCACGGCCCAAAGCAACAGATGCAGCCCCGCGGCGACCAGCACGCAGACCGCGAACGTCCGCAGCTCGCCCGCGGCAACGGGAGCCGAAGTGGAGTCCAAAGGGCCGGCCAGCGGCGGCGAAAGCGCGTCCGCGTCGGGCCGCGGCTCGGCGCCGAAGGAGGGGGCGGCCTGGCCGAGGGTCTGCGAGTCCACACCGCCGCGCATGACCTACTAGACCGCGCCGACTTCGCGCGGTTGCGGCCTGACTCAACGCGGCTTGGTCGCGTGCATCCAGAGGCTGCCCGCCTGGTGGATCTTGAGCCGGGTCTCCCAGTCGGGCTCGCAGACGTCGGCGCGGAAGTGCTTGGGATCACCGGGCCCGCGCGAATCGACGACGCGCTCGAACGCGAGGTCGCGGAAGCCGGCGCGCTCGAGGCGCTTCGCCCAATCGTCGCGGCCGAGGAAGTGCATCTCGAGCCCCGAGCGTTTGCCCCAGTCCGCCCAGACCTTCGACGCCTCGTTCTCCGCGTGGAAGTCGACGACGATGTCGGTCGGCGCGCCGGGCTTGAGCACGCGGAAGAGCTCCGCGAGAGCCGCGTCGAGATCGACCGCGTAGTAGAGGGCCTCCATCGAGAACGCGCGGTCGAACTTCTTCTCCGTGAACGGCAGCTTCTCGAAGTGGCCGACCTCGTAGCGCGCGCGGATCGTGAAGCTGTGCAACGCTTCGGCGCGCTCGATCATCTTCGGGCTCGCGTCGACGCCGATCGCTCCCGCGCCCGGCGCGGACTTCGCGAGCAAGCGCGTCGCCCAACCGTTGCCGCAGCCGAGGTCGAGGATCTGCTCGCCCGGCTTGATGCCGAGCTTCGAGACGACCTGGTGCACGACGTCGCCGTGACCGCGCTCCATCGACGCGTCTCGACCTTGTTCGGCCCACGAATCGAATGTCCGTGCGACGGCGGCGTGGCCGCGGACTTGCTCGTCCGCGCCGCTTCCGCAGTTCGTTCCTCGCGTCTCCGTCATGTGGGGTATCCCTGAATTGTGGCAACCTAGTGTGACGTCTGTCGGCGCGCAGCAAAAGGTACCCGCGAATGAACGCTCGAGCCGTGGACCTCCCCGTGGAAGCAGCGCCTCCGTCGGAAGGCGTCGTCTACGTGCGCAAGCCGCTCGCCGCGAGGCTCAACCGCTGGCGCAAGCGCACGCCGCTGAATCCCTACTGGCTGGAGCTGCGCGAGCTCGAGCGCGCGGTCGCCGGCCTCGCCGAGCACGCGCGCGGCCGCCTGGTCGACGTCGGCGTCGGCGAGCGCCCGTGGGGCAAGTTCTTCGAGGGGAAGGTCCGGCGCTACTTCGGTCTCGAGTACCCGCCGGTCGCGGACAACCTCTCGCCGGGCATCTGGCAGGCGATGCACCGCTTGCGCGGCGTGGTCGACGTGTTCGGCGACGCGGGGCGCTTGCCGTTCGCCGACCGTTCGTGCGACACGGTGCTCGCGGTCGAGCTGCTCGAGCACGTCCACGACCCCGACGCCGCCGTCGCGGAGTTCGCGCGCGTGCTCGCCGACGACGGACGCCTGTTGCTGACGGTGCCTTTCGTCGCGCCGCGACATCAGTTGCCGTTCGATTTCCGTCGCTTCACTCCCGACGGGTTGCGAGCGCTGGTCGAGCGCCACGGTTTCGAGGTCGTCGAGCTCGAGCCGCGCGGCAACTCGGCGATCGCGTTGGGCTCGGTGCTCGCGCACTGGCTGGTGCGTGCGTTCGCGGCGAAGTCCGAGCAGCTCGACGGCAGCGTCAAGCTCTCGCGCGTCCGCGCTCTGCTGGTGTTGCCGTTCGCGGCGCTCGCGCAGGCCGTGTTCGCGGGCTTTGCTCGCATCACGAAGGACCGCTCGATCTCGCTCGGCTACAGCGTCGTCGCGAGGACTTCCAAGCGCTGACGCGAGCCGGCGCGCGTGCGCGGCGAGCTAGCGGGTCGCTGCGAAGCGCGCGAAGAGCTCATCGAGCGGCTGCAGCGTCACTTCCCAGTCGTACCGCGCCTCGACCAACGCGCGGCCGCGGCGCGCGAGCTCGCGCGCCTTCGCGGGCTCGGCGAGCAGAGCGCAGATCGCGTTCGCTTGCGCCTCGACCGTGTCGGCGACGAGGTACGCGTCGCCGGCGCCGCCTTCGATGCCCTGGGTCGCCGACGTCGTGCCGACGACCGGCAGCCCGAGCGCGAGCGCTTCGAGCACCTTGTTCTGGATGCCGCGAGCGATCCGCAACGGCGCGACCGAGACCGCACCGCGCTCGAGCCAGTCGCGCGTGTCGTCGACGAAGCCGGTGACGGTCACGCCGGCGACGCGAGCGAGCGCCAGGACTTCCTTGCTCGGCCGCGAGCCGACGATCGTGAAGCGCGCGTCGGGGAAGCGCTCGCG
>JADLBP010000315.1 GCA_020847695.1 Planctomycetota bacterium | reverse complement strand
TTCCGAGTCCGACGACGAACCGTCGGACGGCGATCGCACGGCGAAGACCGATGCCTCGGGCAACTTCGCGCTGCGCGGCTTCGAGCCGAAGTCGCTGCGCCTGACGGCGGTGTGCAAGGGCTACCTGACCTACCACGGCGAGCTGCACGAGTACGTCGCGGGAGAGGCGTTGCGCGAGCAAGTGATCACGCTGGAGCGCGGCAACGTGCTCGCCGGAATCGTCAAGTGGTCCGACGGTCGACCCGCCGACGGCGCCGCCTTGCGCGTGACCGACCTCCGCGAATCCGACGGCGATCGGATCTACTTCGGATCGGAACCGGCTGTCGCGAAGGCCGATGCGCAAGGCGCGTTCGAGATCAGCGGCCTCGGCGACGGCCCGTTCGAGCTGCGCGCCGATCTGACGCAGGTCGTGCCCGGCGAAGGCCGCAAGAAGTCGCGCAAGCCGTGGCGCGCGACGTTGGAGTCGGTCGACGCGGGCCGGCGCGACCTGGTGCTCGTGCTCGAGCCGCCGCGCGCGCTGGTCGGCACCGTGCGCGACGACCTCGGCCAGCCGGTGACGAAGTTCTCGGTCACCGCGACGCCGCACGACGCGAGCGGAGGCGCCAATTGGGCGCGTTCGGTCCGCCAGGGCTTCAAGGACGACACCGGCTCGTTCCGGGTGGAGAAGGTGCACCCCGGGACGTGGGAGGTGTCCGTCGAGGCGCAGGGCTATCGCGACAGCGAGGACCAGCGCGTCGTCGTCGCCGACGACGAGGCGACGCTCGAGTTCGTCTGCGAGCGCGGCGCGAAGGTGTCGGGCAAGGTGCTCGATCCGACCGGCAAGCCGCTCGCGGGCGCGCGGCTCGCGGTGACCTCGCTCGACGACGAGGATCGCTTCTCGAGCCGCGGCTGCACGACCGATGCCGATGGCGAGTTCGAGTGCACCGCGCTTCCGACCGGCCGCGTCGGGCTGCAGGCGGTCCATTCGAACTACGCGGCGAGCGAGCGGGAGACGCTCGAGCTCGCCTCCGGGAGCGCGCTCGCCGGGCTGACGCTGCACATGCGGCTCGGCGGTAGCGTCGACGTCGAAGTGCTGACGCCGCCGGGAGTCGATCCGAGCGATCACTACGTCTCGCTCTCGCCGGTCGGGGACGATCGCGACTACGAAGGCGTCTCGGAATCGACCGACGACAAGGGTCACGCGCTCTTCGCGCACGTCGTGCCGGGCGTCTACGACGTGCAGTCGTGGCACGACGGCGGCACCAGCGCGAAGGGCACCGTCGAGGTGTTCGAGGGCCGCCGCTCGAGCGTCGTGATCGGACGCGCCGACGGCGTCGCGATCCGCGTCAGCGGTCGGGTCACCGCGGGTTCGAAGCCGGTGGAGGGTGCGAGCGTCAGCTTCCACTTCCGTGGCAAGGACGAGGACGCGGGGAATCGCTGGGAACGGACCGACGGCGAGGGACGTTACGAGCTCGTGCTCGACCGGCCGGGCCCGTGGGGCGTCAGCGTCAACGCCGGCGGCTCGTCGCAACAGGCGACGCTCGAAGTCCCGCTCGCGCCGACGTTCACGCACGACGTGACGTTCGGCACCGGTTCGATCGCGGGCACGGTGCTCGATCCCGACCGCAAGCCGATCGCAGGCCTCGGAGTCGCGCTGCTGGAGGAAGGCGGCGAGAACGACGGGAGCAACGTCGGTTGGGCGCGAACCGACGGCCGCGGCCGCTACACGTTCGCGAACGTGTCGGCGGGTCGCTACCGCATCACGACGCGCGACCTCAACGGCGATTCGGGCGGCTTCGCGCCCGGGTTGCGCGACGGCGTCCAGCTCGCGACGGGGCAGAAGCTCGAAGGCCAGGATCTGCAGCTCGCCGCCGGCGGCAAGCTCGACGTCCGCATCGTCGGCGTCGAGTTCACCGGCGACCTCTGGGTCCAGGTGGCGGACGCGCGCGACGAGAACCTCGCCTACGAGAACCTCGAAACCGGGAGCCGTCGCATCGAGATCGACTCGCTGCCGGCGGGCCGCCTGCGCGTTGTCGCGTGGGGCGAAGGCGTTCGCTCGACGTCGGTCTACGTCGAGCTCGCCGCGGGCGCGTCGCGGTCGGTCGAGCTCGAGCTCGTCCCCGACGCGAAGGCGACCGTGCACCTGGTCGACGCCAACGGCCAGGCGGTCAACGGCCACGCGACGCTGCGCCGCTCCGACGCGGACAAGGCGGCCGACTACGGCGGCGACGCGCGCGCGGAGCACGTCTTCAGTCGGCTCGCGCCGGGCTCGTACCACGTCGAGGCGACGACCGAGGCCGGTGCGAAGGGCTCCGCCGACTTCGAGCTCGCCGCGGGCGAGTCGAAGACGGTCGAGGTCGTGCTCTCCAACTAGGCCGTGGCTCGCCGACCGTCGTTCGCCGTCGCAGCGCTCGCGGCCGTCGCCGCGCTGGCGCTCGGAGGGTGGTGGTTCGCGCGCGACCGCTCGCACGCGCTCGAGCGCGCGTCGACCGAGCACTCGACTCGCGAAGCCGCCGCTGCGACGGACGCCAAGTCGCTCGAGACTCCGGCGCTCGCCGTCCGAGAGCTGGCCGCGCCCGTGACGACGCCGGTGGACGACGCGGTCACGCGCGCATCCGTCGACGATCCGCTGCTCCTCTCGGGCCGCGTGGTCTTCGGCGACGGCCGCGCCGCGTTCTCGGCGCCGATCGTGGTGAGCTCGATCGCGGATCCGAGCATCGAGCTCGCGCTCGAGTCCGACGTGGTCGGCGCGTTCCGTTGCGAAGTGCCGGCGGTCGGTCCGTACGTGGTCCGCGCGTCGAAGAGTCGCGCGCCGATCGGCGGGATCGGAGCCCCGATCGAGTGCCGCGCGGAGCTCGCGAACGTGGTCGCACCGGCGCTCGGGCTCGAGTTGGTGCTGGCGGCGCCGTTCGAAGTTCGCGGCCGGGTGGTCGACGCGCGCGGCGAGCCGCTCCCCGACGCGCGTATCCGAGCGACCGAGATCGGGCCGCCGTCCGTCGACGGCCGGTTGACCGGCAAGACCGACATCGAGCTCGTGCGCTCGCCGGAGGGGCGATTCACGCTGATCCTGCCGCGCGGCGGAGCGTGGCGTGTGTCCGCGCATGCGCGTTGTCGCGCGCCGTCGAAGCCGGAGGAGCTCGAGGTCGTCGGCGCGCATCCCGAGCTCGTGCTCGTCTGCGGCGAGACGGCGATCGTCACCGGTCGCGTGCTCGACCCGGATGGACGTCCACTCGCGGACGCGACGGTCGAAGGCGCTCGGAGCAGCGGCGAGCTCGACTTCGACTTCGTCGGCGGCGACGTCACCGACGAGAACGGCAACTTCCGACTCGGCTGCGTGTTGCCGGGTGAATGCACGCTGTTCGCGAGCGCGCCCGAGTTCGTCGACGGACCTGCGCAGACGATGGAACTCGCGCCGGGCGAACGGCGCGACGGCATCGAGCTCCGGGTCGCGCGCGGAGCCAAGCTCGTCGTGCTGATCGACTGCCGGTTCGCGGACCCGGATCGCGGTGCGTTCTGCAACTTGTGGGCAGGCGGGGAGTCGATCGATCGGGAGACCGGCTTCGAGGCGACCTACGGAGCCGATGCGCAGGTGCGGATCGAGTCGACTCCGCTCCGGCCGGGGAACTACCGGCTCGCCATCACGCTCGCGGACCGCGTGGGTGAGCGCGACTTCCAGGCGCAAGGCCGATTGATCGAGGGCGAGACCACCGAGCTCCGATTCGTCGACGAGTTCGCGCCGGCGGTGGCGCTGTCGGGCCGCGTGCTCGCGCGCGGCGCGCCGGTGCGCGGCGCACGGCTCACGTTCACCACGGACGCTCCGCGGCCGTTGCGGATCGTGAGCGAGTCCGACGAACTCGGGCGCTACGCGGCGGTGCTGGCGAGCTCCGGCCGCTGGAGCGCGGAGGTCGCGACCGTCGCGGGCAAGCTCGATTTCGCGCTCGACGTGCCTGCGAACGCGGAGTGGACCTGCGATTTCGAGCTCGGCACGGCGTCGATCGCGGGCCGCGTCGTGTTCGAGGGCGGAGAACCAGAGCGGACGCGGGCGCAACGTCGATCGGTCGCGCTGTCCAGCGCGCGCGGAGCCGCGCGCGAAGTCCGGCTGGTCGTCGAAGCCGCGGCGGATGGCGCGTTCGTCTTCGACGCGGTGCCGCCCGGCGTGTACACGCTGTCGGCGTCGGAGCACGCGCTGACGCAGCACGGCGGCTCGGGCCGCTTCTCCGCGTCGCTCGAGAACATCCGCGTGGAATCCGGCGAGACGCGCACCGGGTTGGAGCTCGTGCTGCGCCCCCCCGCGACGATCGAGGTGCGCGTTTCTGGGCTCGGGCCCGGACACATCGAAGTGTGCGACGAGGAGCGGCAGCTCGCATCGCGCGTGCTCGACGTCGTCGACGGTGTTTCCGCGGGCGGGTTCTCGAACTTGCCGCCCGGTCGCGCGCGTGTGTGGGTCCGGGGCACGGATCGAGCTGCCGTGTCGCCGTGGCTCGCGCTCGAGCCGAGTGCATGGCGTGTCGTCGAGCTCGAGGCGAGCCCGGGCGGCTTCGCTGCGATCCGGGTCGAATCCGCGAGCGGCGACGCGCGCGAACGCCCGCTGCGCATCCAGGACTCAGTCGCGCACGGGTTCGTGCCCGCGGCATGGGGCGATGGTTCGCGCGACCGCCCGCGCCACGGTCCGCTGCCGCCCGGCGAGTACGAGGCGGTCGTCGGTGCAGGCGCGAACGAGCGCGTCGAGCGCTTCACGATCCGCGCGGGCGAGACGACCGACGTCGTCGTGCGCGTCGAGTGACGCTCAGGCGTCGAGCGTTCGCAGTGCGGCGCGCAGGTGCGGGAGCACGCGCTCGAACGTCGCTCGGTTCGCGAACGCGGCGAAATCGACCGGCGTCTCGCAGTCGATCGGGAAATCGAGCTCCGCCCCGTCCGGCGTCGTCACGATCGCGCCCGCCGCGCGCGCGCACACCACCGCGCCCGCGAGGTCGTACGGCTTGGTCGTCATCGTCGGCACGCCGCGCTTCGTGGCGACCCACGCGCGCAGGTCCGTCGCCATCCGATACACGCCGAGCGCGATCAGCGCGAGCTGGCCGCCCGAGCTGATGTACTGGTCGTCCCAGCACGTGCGCACGTCGGCGCCTTCGTGCTCGGCGAGCCGCGCGAAGAACGCCGCCTCGACGCGCGCGATCAGCGGGCGTTGGTCCGGCAGGAAGCGGAAGAACGTGAAGTAGCCGTGATCCTTGTGCGCGAGCGCGTCGGCAGAGAGCACGCGCTCGGCCACCACGCGGCCCGAGGTGAACGCTCGGCCGTCCTGCTCGAGCGCGCGCCTCGAATCCGTCGCCGTCGCGCTCGCCAGAGGCTCGCCGGCCTGCCCGCCCCGATCGACGCTCGCGTCGAGCTCGACCTCGCGCGCCGTGCACGCTCCGCCGGCGATGCCGACCAGCTCGCGATAGCGCGCCGCGCGCGAATCCGGGATCTCGCTGACCACGCCGAGCGTCAGGTCGCGCATCCGCGGCGCGCCGCGGCCCGGAGGCGCGAACGACACGACCACCCACGCCGAGCGCAGGTCCGCCATCACGTTGCGCGTGCCGTCGACCGGATCGATCGCGATGCGCGGACCGCCGTGGTCGAAGCCGGGGAGCTCGCGCCAGCCGCCGCGTCCGTCGGGACCGCGGTGGCGCCAGCCGCGGTCCTCGGTCAGCACCGACAGCGGTCCGCGTCGAGCGGATTCCTCGAACCAGAGGTCGAGCTCGCGCTCGGTGCACTCGTCGAGCCCGAACGTCGTGTCGCCGACGCCTTCGCGCACCGGGCGGCCGAGGCTCGCGAGCGTGCCGTTCGCGAGCGCGTCCGCGATCGCCGCGCGCGCCGCTCTCCGCAAGCGGTCGCACAGCGCCTGGAGCGGCGGCACCCACGCTTCCGTGGCGAACATGCGCGCCACGATAGCGCGTGGTCGCGCCCGGCACCCGTTGCTAGACTCCCGCGCCTTCGAGCACCGATCGATGGACTCCGTTCAAGCTCTGCGCGAGCGCTTCGGCTGGCTCGCCTACACCGAGGCGGCGACGAGGAAGATGCTCGAGGCGATTCCCGACGGTCCCGCCTCGGAGCGGTGGAGCTTTGCGCCGGCGCCGGGCGCGCGCACGCTCGGCGAGCTCGTCGCGCATCTCTACGGGGCCGAGCTCGCGTGCTGGAAGGGCTTCCAGACGGGAGCGTTGACCCAAGCCGAGCACGACGCCGAGGTCGGCCCGCCGGTGAAATCGCGGTCGGAGGCGTTCGCGCTGATGGCTCGCGCCCACGCGCGCCGCGGCGAAGTGCTCGCGTACGCGACGCCCGCGCAGCTCGAACGCGACGTCGCTCTGTTCTATGGCACGTTCAAGGGTTCGCAGGTCGCCGGGTTCGTCTACGACGAGCACTGGCACCACCGCGGCCAACTCACGGTCTATCTGCGGTGCCTCGGTATCGCGCCGCCTTTCCTCTACGCAGGCTAGTTCGACATGAGCGACATCCGCGACGTCATCATCATCGGTTCGGGTCCCGCCGGGTACACCGCCGCGATCTACACCGCGCGCGCCAACCTGAAGCCGATGCTGCTCGAAGGGATGCAGCCCGGCGGACAGTTGACGATCACCACCGACGTCGAGAACTTCCCGGGCTATCCCGAAGGCGTGATGGGCCCGAAGATGATGGAGGACTTCAAGGCGCAAGCCGCGCGCTTCGGCACCGAGATCGTCTTCGAGCAGGTGAACAAGGTCGACTTCTCGAAGCGGCCGTTCACGCTGACCACCGACTTCAACGAGTTCAAGGCGAACGCGATCATCGTCTGCACCGGCGCGAGCGCGAAGCTGCTCGGCCTGGAGAGCGAGTCGACGCTGATGGGCCACGGCGTCTCCGCGTGCGCCACCTGCGACGGCGCGTTCTACAAGCAGAAGTCGGTGATGGTCGTCGGCGGCGGCGACACCGCGATGGAGGAGGCGAATTTCCTGACGCGCCACGCGTCGAAGGTGACGATCGTGCACCGCCGCGAGTCGTTCCGCGCGTCGAAGATCATGCTCGACCGCGCGCGCGCCAATCCGAAGATCGAATGGCTCCTGAACAAGGAGCCGATCGAGATGCTCGCCGGGCCGAAGGGCAAGCTCGATCGCGTCAAGCTGCGCGACACGCAGAGCGGCGCGGAGAGCGTCGTCCCGACCGACGGCATCTTCATCGCGATCGGCCACAAGCCGAACACCGAGATCTTCCAAGGCGTGCTCGACCTCGACGAGACCGGGTACATCAAGGTCCACAACGGCACGTACACGTCGATCGAAGGCGTCTTCGCCGCCGGCGACGTGTCCGACAAGGTGTATCGCCAGGCGGTGACCGCCGCCGGCATGGGCTGCATGGCGGCGATCGATTGTGAGCGTTGGCTCGAGCGCCAAGGCGCGCACTAGGGAGTAGCGATGGCGAAGCGCAAATCCGTTCGGCACGTCGTCGTCACCGGCGCGGGCAAAGGCATCGGCCGCGCTATCGCGTTGCGTTTCGCGATGGAGGGCGCCTCGCTCTCGCTCTTCGCGCGCGACGCGAAGCGACTCGAGGAGACCGCGGCGCTCGCGAAGAAGCTCGGCGCCGCCGCGACGTTCGTCGCGTCGTGCGACGTGAAGAAGCAGAAGGCCGTCGACGCCGCCTTCGATGCCGCGGCCGCGAAGCTCGGGCCGATCCACGTCTGCGTGGCGAACGCGGGCATCGGCGGCGAGAACCAGCCCGGCAAGCGCGATCGCTTCGACGAGGTCGTCGACACCAACTTGCGCGGCACGTACTTCTCGCTGCGCGCCGCCCAGCGCCACCTCGCGCCCGGCCCGGACGCGCGGCACTTGCTCGCGACCGCCTCGGTGCTCGCGCGCTTCGGCGTGCCGGGTTACACCGCGTACTGCGCGTCGAAGGCGGGTGTGCTCGGGCTGGTGCGCGCGCTCGCGCACGAGCTCGCGCCCTCGAACGTGCAGGTCAACGCGCTCTGCCCGGGCTGGGTGAAGACCGACATGGCAACCGAGGGCATCGCGGGGATCGCGAAGAAGCTCGGCGTCACGCCCGAGGCGTTCCACGAGATGGCGATGGGCCAGGTTCCGCTCCGCCGCATGAGCGAGCCCGAGGACGTCGCCGGCCTGGTCGCGTGGCTCTGCTCGCCCGACGCGCGCGGCGTCACCGGCCAGGGACTCGACATGAACGGCGGCGCGTGGATGGGGTGAGCGGGCGCTCGCCCCGGCGTTCGCTCCGGCGCCCGCTCGGCACGCTGCCTCGCAAGCCGCACGGCGGCGACGTGGCGTCCCGCCGCGGGCTCGCTACGCTCGGTCGCCGTTGGAGCGACTCGCAGGGTGGCGTGCGGCGGCGATCGTCGCGCTGTTGACGTTCGCCGCGTTCGGCGCGCGGCTCGCGACGCTCGACTACGGACTGCCGTTCGCGCGCGAAGCCGACACCGAGGTCGTCGATCAGGTGCTCGTGCTCGCGCGCGGGCCGGTGCACGACGACGCGTGGTACGCGCTCTCGGCGTATCCGGTGTCGCTCGCGCGCACGGTGTTGGCGCTCGGGCTCGGCGAGGAACCCGAGCTCGATTCGAGCGTGTCCGAGCTCGCGCTCCACCTCGACGCCGCCGCGCGGCCGTACCTCGACGTGCGGTTCGTGGTCGCGCTCTTCTCCGTGCTGCTCGTGCCGGCGACGTGGTGGCTCGCGCGTTCGTTCCTGTCGCCGCCGTGGGCGTGGTTCGCGGCGGCGCTCGTCGCGACGAGCATGCTCGCGCTGCAGTTCGGCCGCATGGCGCGTCCGCATGCGTTCGTCGCGCCGTGGATGGTGCTCGCGGTCGTCGCGTGGGTGCGTTTCGCGGCGAGCGGCGGGTTCGTCGCGCTCGTGCTCGCGAGCCTCGTCACCGCGCTCGCGATCGGCAGTCTGCCGAACGGGCTCGCGACGTTGTTGCCGGCGGCTGCCGCGTGGTGGATGCAGCCGAAGCGACCGCGCTGGCTGGTCGATGCACGCTTGCTCGTGCCTCTGCTCGCGATCGCGGCGGTCGTGCGCTTCGCTTACCCGTTCTGGTTCGTCGAGTGGCCGAGCGATCCGAACGCGCCGAGCGCGTCCGGCGTGGTGCATTTCGGTTGGCAGCAAGCGATCGACCCGCGGGATTTCGACGGCCGCGGCTTCTCGGTGCTCGCGCGGACGTTCGCGTACTACGAGCCGGTCGCGCTGGCGCTCGCGTGCGTCGGCGCGGTCGCGTTCGTCGCCTCTGCGTTCGTCGCGCGGCGCCGAGGCCCCGAGCCGGAGCCCGAGCCCGAGGTCGAGTTCGGCGCGCGGCGCGCGCGGCTGGTCGTGCTCGCGTTCGCGGTGCCGTATGCGCTGGTGCTCGGGCTCTTCGCGTACACGCAGCAGCGGTTCGCGCTGCCGCTGGTGCCGTGCGTCGCGGTTCTGGCTGCGTACGGCGCGCGCGCGGCGTGGACGCGATTCGCGAGCTCGTCGCAGGGCCGCGCGGTCGCCGGCGCGCTGGTCGTCGCGGCGCTCGCGTTGCCGGCGTGGGCGGTGTGGACCGAGAGCCTCGAGCGCCTCGAACCGCATCCGTTCGAGCGCCTCGCCGAGTGGGTGAGCACCCACGTCGATCGCGAGCACGAGCGCGTCGCGTTGCACGCGTTCTACGACCTGCCGCTGGTGCGAACGGGAGAACATTTCGCGCCGCGACCGGGCCTCGCGTTGCACTTCGTCAGCCCGTGGCTCTCGTACCAGCGCCGTGTGCTCGACGGCACCTGGCGCGGTGAGCGCTGGGACATCGCCGCGTTGTATCCGGAGCAAGCGCGGTGGCGCGCGATCGCCGAGCACGCGGACGAGTTCGTGCGAGGGCTCGACGCGGACTACGTGGTCGTCCCGTGCGGCGGCGAGCGCTTGGATTCCGCGCCGGCGAGCGCGGTGCGCGACGCGCTGCGGCGCACGGCGACGCTGGTCTTCGCGCTGCACACGCACCCGGAGTCCGGCCCGATCTCGGAGGCCGACCGCAAGGCAGGCGCGGGCCGCTTCCGCGTGCTGCTCGGCGAGTCGACGCGACCGGAGTTCGAGATCTACGCGCTCGAACGTCGTCGAGATGGAGGGCGATAGCCGCTCGCCGGGCTCCGCGGGGTCGGGGGTGTTCCGCGTGCGCCGATCGGCGATCCCCGCGACGTGGATTCACGCGGCGAGAGCGCCTCGTCCGCGGTCGACGGAGCCTCCAACGAGCCGGCGTCGGCGGGTGGACGCGCGGGGCGCACCCGCTATCGTTGCGGAGGAGACGAGGCTCGCGTCGTCGTCTCCGATGCGCTTCGAGTCCGCCGACATCGAAGCGCTCTCGTGACACGGTGAACGGTCGAGCGGTCGGCGATTTCCGTGGAGCATCGGACATGGGCTATCGAATGTCGTTCGGCTGCGGTTGCGACGAGGGACACTACTTCTTCGAGCTCGACGAGGACTTCGCGACGACGGTTTGGATGAACAACCACGGCGTGCTGAAGCAGCTCGGCATCAGCACGATCCCCGCGCTCGCAGAGGCGGAGCACGCCGATGAAGACGCGGATGAAGACGCCGACGAAGAGGTCGACGAGGACGCTGACGAAGCAGCTGACGAGGACGCGGACGCGGAAGCCGACCAAGACGCTGACGACGAAGCGGACGACGACGCGGGCGAAGGCGAAGACGAGGAAGAGGAGCAGGTCGACCTCGCGCCGGAGGCGTTCTTCCGTTGGCTCGACGTGCTCTCCAAGCATCAGGTCGCGATTCGCGAAGCGCTCGCGAAGCGCGGCGGCCATCCAGAGCGTCTGGAGCGCTTGGCAAGACGCCGAGTTCGCGAACGCGCTGGCCGCGTACCGCGAGCTCGCCGAGCACGCGCGCACCGCCGGCACGACGATCGACGCGGGCTGGGCGTAGTCGCGCGCGCGAGTCACCGCACGACGACCGGCACCGAGTTCGTGCGCTGCAACACGCTCGCCGCCGTGACTTCCGCCTGCATGCCGAACACGAGGCCGGTCGTGAGCCCCGCGTCGAGCGTCAGGAACTTCGCCGCCTTGCCGTTCGCGTCCAGCGTGCCCAACGGAACCGCGAAGTCGTGCGAGACGAGTTGCTCGATGACGACGCCCGGCGTCGGCGTGCGCACGAGCTTGCGGCCGAGCCACAGAACCACGCTCGCGCCCGGTTCGCCGACGACCTCGACCAGCAAGGTCGAGCCCGCCTTCGGCGCGCCGAACGCCACGAGCTCGGGATCGCGCGGCGAAACCGCGACTGCTGCGACTTGCGACCCGAACGGCGGCATGCTGCCGCCGAGCGTGCACTGGAATGCGCTCGACCAGCCTCCGGTGACGTCGACTTGCGAGTACGCGAACACTCCCTGGCCGTTGACGCCGACTGCACCTGCGCCGTCCCGATCGCACTCCTCGTAGTACATGTTCCAGCCGCCGCCGCCGCCGCTGACCCAGGTCGTTGGACCGATCGCGATCACCTCGCTGCCCGCCTCGACGAAGACGCCAGACCCGCCGTCCGGCGCCCACCAGTTCGGGTTGTTCACCATGCCGCCGAACGCGCCGGCAACGCGCGTGTTGACCGCATGGATCCGCGAGTTCGACTCCGCAGCGATTCCCGCCCCCGCTGTGCCCGGCACGTCGAGCGAGTTTCCCTCCGCGAACGAGTCCACCAATTCGATGCGCGAACCGCGCGCGAGCACGCCGTCGAGTCCGCTGGCGAAGGTCGCGAGCATCTTCAACGCTCGGAAGCGCACGTCCGCGCACTGATCGACGCGGATATCGCGCGCGCCGTACGCGTCCTGGACGAGGATTGGTCCCGCGCACGCGTCGATTCGCCACGGGTGGTCGCACTCCAAGCCGACGACGGCCGCGAGCTCCTCGGACGGAACTCCCGCGATCGTCATCGGGCCAGTGACTTTCGCGAGCCCGGAGCCGATGACCGTCAGTCCCTTCGACAGCGTGAACTTCGAGTAGTTGCCCGGCATCACGAGCAGGACGTCGCCCGCTTGGCTCGCGGCGATCGCAGGCGGCAGATCGAGGAAGTCGCCGCCGCCGTGCGAGTCGACGATGTAGGTCGTTCCTGGAGCGCCGAGACCGAGCTCCTGCATTCCGCAGTTCACGGGCGCACCCTTGCCGACCGCGTCCGTGCAGAGCGGCTTGGGCTTCGTTGCCGAGTGCGTGGCGTCGCCGATTTGGACGGGTGCCAGTTGGAACGCGGCCGTTGCGAATGCGATGGCGAGCATGCCGATCTCCCGGTTCTGCGTGACGATGCGAGCGAGCGGTAGGCGGTCGATGCTAGCGCAAGATCGCGGGCTCCGCTCGGGCCTCGAGCGTCGGCTGGTCGGCGCCCCAGCCGGCGTCGCGCGCGGCGTTGGCGCGAGTCACCGCACGACGACCGGCACCGAGTTCGTGCGCTGCAGCACGCTCGCCGCCGTGACTTCCGCCTGCATCGCGAACACCAAACCGGGATGTAGGCTTGGATCGAGCGTGATCGACCACGCTGCCCGGCCATTCGGGTCGAGTGTGGCGGGGGGAAGCATGAAGCCGTGCGACACCAGTTGCTCGACGGTCAGGGTCGAGCCGGGTCCGAGCACGAGCTGGCGCCCGAGCCACACGACGACACTCGCGCCGGGCTCCCCGAGCACCTCCACTTGGACGGTTGCACCGGGCACCGGCTTGCCGACGAGAAGCAGCTCCGGATCGAGCGGCGACGACGCAACGTGGATCACCGTCGGTTCGAACGAAGCCGCTTGCCCACCCGACGTGCAACCGAAACCGGGAGTCCAGCCGCCTAGGAGCTCGACGGTCGAATGCGCGAACACGCCGAACCCGGCGACTGCAAAAGCGCCTTCACCGTCGTAGTCGCAGTTGTCGAAGTCCATGTTCCAGCCGCCGTTCCCCCCGAAGACCCGCGTCAAGGGGCCGATCGCGAGCACCTCACTGGTGGCGTCGACGAACACTCCGAAGCCGCCATCCGGCGCTTTGAAGTTGGTGTTGCTGACGATGCCGCCAAACGCGCCCCAGATGGTGGAGTCCACGACGTGCACGCGCGACCCGTTCTCCGCAACGAGGGCGGTCCCGGCGACGCCGGGCGCCACGTCCAGGTAGCTCCCTTCCACCAACGAGCCCGCGAGCTCGATGCGCGACGCGCTGGCCAGCAACGCGTCGTAGCCACCGTGCATCAGATGGCGCAGGTCGACGTCCCGCAGTCGAACGTCCGAGCATTGATCGATCGTCAGTTGATACGCCCCCGTGTGCTCCTGCAACACCACGCGCCCCGGACACGAAGCGATCGACACAGGCTTCAAGTTGTACAGCCCGACCAAGACCGCGGTGTCTTCGGCGGGCACGTTCGCGATCGTGACCGCGCCGACGTGCACGCCGGGAGATCCGACGATCGTCAGGCCTTTCGAGAGCGTGAACTTCGAGTAGGCGCCGGGGACCATCAGCAGCACATCGCCCGCTTGGCTCGCGGCGATCGCGGGCGGCAAGTCGAGGAAGTCACCACCGCCGCTGGCATCGACGACGTAGGTGTGACCTGGCGCATCCGGTCCGAGTTCGGCGCGACCGATGACG
>JADLBP010000314.1 GCA_020847695.1 Planctomycetota bacterium | reverse complement strand
TCCGCGATCCACCGCATCCCGCCGACGCGCGGATACCCGGCGAGCCGCAGCCCGACCTCGGCGAGCGCGAAGAACGCGACGAGCGAAGCGATCGCGATCGCGAGCTTCCTGCGCCACGTGCGGCGCCGCGCCGAGCCGGACTCCATCGCGCGGAGACTAACAGACCTCCGTCGCGGACCTCACGCTCCGAAAACGCCGCCGCCGGCGCTCCGTCGGAACGGGCGGCGCCGGCGGCGTCGAATCGGACGGTTGCGATCAGGCGTACGTGCCGCGCAGGCGGTAGGTCGTCGCCACGCGGTCGATCGCCAGGATGTAGGCGGCGATGCGCATCGAGACCTTGAACTTCTTCGCGGTCGCGTCGACCTCGGCGAAGGAGCGCACCATCACCTGCTCGAGCTTGGTGTTGACCTCGGCCTCGCTCCAGAAGTAGGCCGCGCGGTCCTGCACCCACTCGAAGTAGGACACCGTGACGCCGCCGGCGTTCGCCAGGATGTCCGGCACCACGACGACGCCCATGGCTTCGAGGATCGCGTCGGCCGCGGCGGTCGTCGGACCGTTCGCGCCCTCGACGATCAGCTTCGCCTTGATCTTCTCGGCGTTCGCCGAGGTGATCTGGTTCTCGGTCGCCGCCGGAACCAGGATGTCGCAGTCGAGCAGCAGCTGTTCGGCGTGCGTGAGTTGCTGCACGTTCGGGTAGCCGCGCAGCGTCTTGTGCTTCTTGATGAACTCGAGCACGTCGACCATGTTCAGGCCTTCGGGCTTGTAGATCGCGACGTCGATGTCGGAGATCGACACGATCTTGCAGCCTTGCTCCTGGAGCAGTCGCGCGCCGAGGCCGCCGACGTTGCCGGCGCCCTGGACGACGACCCGCGGGTTCGCGACGTTGAAGTTCATCTTCTTCAACGCTTCGCGGACCGACAGCATCACGCCGCGGCCAGTCGCTTCCGTGCGGCCCTTGCTGCCGCCGAGCGCGAGCGGCTTGCCCGTGACGATCGCCGTCGACGTGCCGCGCATGTGCATGGAGTAGGTGTCCATGATCCACGCCATCGTCTGCTCGTTCGTGTTGACGTCCGGCGCGGGCACGTCGCGGTCGGGGCCGATCACGTCCATGATCGCGGCGGTGTAGCGACGCGTCATGCGCTCGAGTTCGCCCATCGACATCTTGCGCGGATCACAGATCACGCCGCCCTTGCCACCTCCGAAGGGGAGGTCGACGACGGAGCATTTCCAGGTCATCCACGCGGCCAGCGCGCGCACCTCGTCGAGGTTGACATCCGGCGCGTACCGGATGCCGCCCTTGCACGGGCCGCGCGAGAAGTTGTGCTGGACGCGATACCCGGTGAAGACCTTGAGCTGACCGTTGTCCATCTGCACCGGGATGGCGACGGTGACTTCGCGGTCGGGGGTGCGCAGCACCTCCCGCACGCCGCTGTCGAGCCCGAGGTGATCGGCTGCGGTGTCGAAGCGCTTCGACATCGACAGGAAGGGGTTCAGTTCGTCCAGTTGGGTTTTGCTCACTGCTACGGCGGTTCCGGAAGACATGGGAGTCGCCGGCTCCCTCGCGGGGTGCCGGCAGTTGGGTGGAGGTTGGAGATCGGGGTGGTCTTCGACCGGGCTCACCAAGGGGGCCGCGCGGGTCGAAGGGCAAACATTTGAT
This sequence comes from Planctomycetota bacterium, assembly GCA_020847695.1. Taxonomy (GTDB): domain Bacteria; phylum Planctomycetota; class UBA1135; order UBA1135; genus JACRIN01. Next base: position 4,960 of record JADLBP010000314.1, on the reverse strand, counting down.
CGACCGGGGGGCGTACGGGGAATGCTCCGGGGTGCGGATTTTTGCGGGTATCGGGACGGGGCGGGCCCCAGGGGGTGCCCAGCGGTCCCTCAGATGGGTTGCAGGGGGGGAAATCGGCTGGTGGGATGGCGCCGTGGAGAGCCCTCGCCCGATCGCACCGCCGCTGGCGACCGCCGTTCCGGAGGGGGGCGCGGTCGAGCTTTCGGTGCTCGACCCGGCCCGCTTCGCCGCGCTCGGCGGCGAGCCCGCGCTCGCGGCGCTCTTCGAGTTCGTCCCGCGCGCGTGGTTGCGGCGGGTCGCCGGGCGGGAGACGTTCCTCTGGCCGGAGGGTCACGCCGCGCCGTGCGTCGTCAAGCGCGTCCAAGGCGCCGGGGCGCGCGGCGGCAGCGCGGGCCGCGAGCCGCGCGAGTGGTGGTACGAGCTGCTGCACCGCGGCCGCGTGCGCGCCGCCGGGCTGCGCGAAGCGGAGAACCTGCTCGAGCTCGCGGACGCGGGCTTTCCGGTGCCGCGTCCGATCGCGGCGGCTCGCGCGGACGGCGTCTCGTTGGTGTTGATGGAGCGCGTCGGCCACGACACCGACCTGGCGGCCGCGCTCGCCGAGGCGCCGCGCGCGAGGCGCGACGCGTGGCTCGCCGAGCTCGCGGAGCTCGTCGCGCGCCTGCACGCCGCCGGCTTCTACCATCGCGACCTGTACCTCCAGCACGTCGTGCTCCCGCGCGAGCCGCGCGGCGGCGCGTCGTTCGTGTTGCTCGATTGCGGGCGCGCGCGCCGCGAGCGCTCGCCGCGCGAGCGCTGGTTCGTCAAGGACCTCGCGGCGCTCGCGCACTCGTCGCCGGCGAACGTCGGCGCCGACGAGTGGCGCGCATTCGTCGCGCGCTACCGCGAACGGCGCGGAGCGGGGGCGGAGCTCGAGTCGCTGCTCGCCGCGATCGAGGCGAACCGCGCGCGGCTCGCGTCGCACGCGCCTCGCCACGTCGATCCCGACGGCGGCCAGAGGTCGCGCGCGTGAACGTCGACTGCGTCGCGATCCGCGCGCCCAACTGGGTCGGCGACGTCGTCATGGCGACACCGGTGCTGGTCGCCGCGCTCGCGGACCCGCGCTTCCGCCGCGTGCGGGTGCTCGTCCGCAAGCCGTTGGTCAAGGTGCTCGAGGGCGTGGTGCCGCCGGAGTCGCTGGTGCCGCTGGAATCGAGCGCGCACGAGCTCCAGGTGCTGCGCAGCGAGCGCCCCGACGCGATCCTGTTGCTCTCGAACTCGTTCGGCGCCGCGTGGCGCGCCGCGCGCGCGGGCGTGCCGGTGCGCGCGGGTAGCGCGTTGTCGTCGCGGCGCGTGCTGCTGACCCACGCGGTGGTCCCGCCGACGCGCGACGGCCGCCGCGCGCCGATCCCGACCGCGCACCTCTTGCGCGACGTCGCCGGTCTGCTCGCGATCGGCGTTCCGTCGTTGCATCCCGTGCTCGCGGCGAGCGCCGAGGAGCGCGCGGCCGTGCGCGCGACGCTGGCGGGGCTCGGGCTCGCTCCGGACGCGCGTTTCGTCGTGTGCTCGCCCGGCGCGGCGTTCGGCGCGGCGAAGCTGTGGCCGGTCGAGCGCTTCGCGGAAGCGCTCGACCAGTTGCACGACCGCCGCGGGCTCGCCGCGGTGATCAGCGGCGGGCCGGGCGAGGAACCGTTGATGGACGCGGTCGCGCAGCGGACCCGTTCGCGCGCGCTGTCGCTCGCGGGCACGCCGCGCGACCTCGCGACGCTGCGCGCGTTGGTCGCGGAGGCGAGCTTGATGCTCGTCGGCGACTCCGGACCGCGTTGGTACGCCGCGGCGTTCGACGTGCCGTGCGTGTGCGTGATGGGGCCGAACTTTCCCGAGCTGACCGCGACGTCGCTCGAGCGCGCGGCGATCGTGCGCGTCGAAGGGCTCGAGTGCTCGCCGTGCATCCAGCGGCGTTGCCCGCTCGGTCACCATCGCTGCATGACCGAGCTCGGCGTCGAGCGCGTCGTCGCGGCCGCCGAGCGCCTGCTCGACGAGGCCCTGGCCGCCGACGCGCGCGCGGCGGCGACGCAGGCGCTCGCATGAGCTCGCGCGAACGCGTCCTCGTGCGGTTGCCGGCGTGGCTCGGCGATTTCGTCGCGTGCGAGCCCGCGGTGCGCGCGTTGGTCGCTCGCCACGGCGAGCGCACGACGCTGGTCGGGCCGCGGCGCTTCTTGCCGTTGCTCGGCGCGAGTCCGGCGCGCGCGGTCGCGATCGAGGACGGCGAGCCCGGGCCCGACTGGTCGGGCCACGACGTCGCGGTGCTGTTCACGGGCTCGTTCCGCAGCGCGTTCGCGGCGTGGCGCGCGCGCATCCCGCGGCGCGTCGGTTGGGCGCGCGACGGACGCTACCTGCTGCTCACCGACTCGCTGGAGCCCGCGCGCGAGGCGGGCGAAGTGCCGTGGGAGCTCGGCATCGCCGGGCGGTTCCCGCGCTGGCTGCCGAGGCCGGTGTCGACCGGCGCGAGCGAGCTCGTCGCGCTGCTCGGCGTGCTCGTGCGCGATCCGCGGCCGCGGATCGTCGTGCCGGAAGCGGTGCGCGAGCGCGTGCGGACGCGCCTCGCGGCGCTCGGGCTCGAACGCGGCCGTCGCTTCGCGCTCGCGAACGTCGGCGCGCGCGCGGGTTCGGCGAAGGGCTATCCGCCGGCGCACTTCGCGCGCGCTCTCGCGCTCCTCGTCGAGCGGCACGGCGTGGTGCCGGTGCTCGCGTGCGGGCCTGGCGAGGAGGCGTTGGTCGCCGACGCCGAGCGCGCGCTCGCGCCGCTCGCCTGCCTCGCGCCGGTGCACCCGCCGCCGGAGCTCGTCGAGTTCGCGGCGCTCGCCGAGCTCGCCGCCGTCGTGCTGACCGCCGACAACGGGTTGCGCCACGTCGCGCAGGCGGTCGGCGCGCGCCTGGTCGTCGTCGCGGGGCCGACCGATCCGCGCCACACCGCCGCGCACCAGGAGCGCACGCGGCTCTTGCGGATCCACGTGACGTGCGGGCCGTGTCACCAGGAGCGCTGCGCGTTCGAAGGCGCGGCGCGCGGGCGCTGCATGCACGAGATCCAGCCCGAGCGCCTGGCGCTCGCGGCGAGCGAGTGGCTCGCGTGAGCGCCCTCGTCGAGCCGCCGCCGTCGCGCGCGCCGCGCTGGGGAGTCGCGCTCGGGCTGTTCGCGCTCGCATTCGGCCTCCGCGCGGCATTCCTGTTCGCGTCGAGCGACGCGGCCTGGCCGCACTCGATGCGCTACGAAGGCGACGCGCCGGTGTGGGCGCGTTGGGCGGCGGCGCTCGCGCGCGGCGAGAGCTTCGAGTACGACCTGCCGCTGCGCGCGCCGGGCGCCGCGTACCTCGTGCACCTGCTCGGCGGGCCGCCGTTCGAGACGCTGAAGCTCGCGTGGTGCGCGCTCTCGGCGGCGACGGTCGCGTCGCTCTATCTCGTCGTCGGAAGGCTCGCCGGGACGCGTGTCGGACTGCTCGCCGCGGTGTGGCTCGCGTTCTCGTTCGGCGACTACCAACTGGCGACCAGCTTGAACAACGAGACTCCGTACGCGCTCGCGTTGCTCGCCTCGGTCGCCTTGACGGTGCGCTGGGTCGAGCGACCGGCGCTAGCGAGTTCGCTCGCGCTCGGCGTCGTGCACGGCGCCGCTTCGCTCTTGCGCGCGGAGCACGTCGCGTTCGTCGCGCTCGCGAGCGCTTGGGCGCTCGTGCGCGTGTGGCCGACGGTCGAACGCCGCTCGCGCGCGCTCGTCGGGACCGCGTGCGTCGCGCTCGCGTTGCTCGCGACGTGCGCGCCGTGGGCGTGGCGAGCGCACGTCGCGACTTGGCGCTTCAACCACCTCTCCGGGCTCATCGACTATCACAAGTTCGTGCCGCCCTGGAGCGGCGACGCGTGGCGAGAGCTCGACCGGTTACCAGGCTTCGCGCGCAGACCGAACGCCACTCTCCTCACCGATCTGCGGCGCGCGGCGGGCGACGACGAGGTCGGGTTGGACGACGTCGAGCGTTTCTTCGCGGACTGGGGTTCCACCCCGGAGCCGATCGCGGAGTGGACGCTGGTCACGTGGAAGGCGCCGCTCGACTTTGCGCTCGCCAATCACCCCGCGAGCGACGGCGGCTTCTCGCGCGCGGCGCTGCAGGACGGTCGCGATCCCGATCCGACGTTCTCGTTCGCGCGGCCGAGCCATCTGCGGCTCCTGAATCACGGCTGGAGCATCGGGTGGGAGTCGCTCGCGGGCGATCCGGCGCAGAGCGCGAGCTTGCTCGCCGCGAAGCTCGCGCGTTTCGCCGACGGCGCGACGCTCGGCTTCGGCGCGCGCGATTTGCCGTACGGCGCGGGCGGTGTGCGGCGGCCGATCGATCTCACCGTGCCGGTCGGCGGACGCGTGTGGCGCTTGCTCATCGGCGCGGTGTTGGCTTGCGGCGCTTGGCTCGCATGGCGGCGGCGCGTCGGCGGGCTCTTCTTGCTCGTGCTGCTCTACAAGCTTGCGGTGACGCTCGCGTTCTACGGCTACGCGCGCCAGGCGGCGTCGATCGGCTTCGTCTTCGCGTTCCTCGGTGCGCTCGCGCTCGACGAGCTCGTCTCGCGCGTGCGGACGGCTCACGGCGGAGCCGGGCGCGCGCTCGGTTGGTCGCTCGGTTTCGCGGCGGTCGCGCTGCTCGCCGTCGACGTCACCGAATGGCGTTCGCCGACCGCGTTCGAAGTGCGCTCGACCGCTCCGACGCCGCGGATCGTCTCGCCGTCGGAGTGGGGCTCGGTCGAGAGCTTCGACGAGCTCGTCTTGACGCCGCGTTGATGTTCTCCCGCCGGCTCGCCGCGCATCACCGGTCCGCGGCGCTCCGCACGCGCGCGGCTCGACCTGCCGCCGGCTCGCACGAGCTCGTCGCGCGGCCTCGGAATCGCCGGCGCGCACGCTAACCTCTGCCGACCATGGCGCACCCCGCTCTCGACTTCCCGTCCGACG
>JADLBP010000313.1 GCA_020847695.1 Planctomycetota bacterium | reverse complement strand
GGGCGCCATAAATAAGGTGACGGCGGGGCGAGTCAAGCGAGCCCGCCGCGGGCCCCGGAAGCCAACGCCCGCGTGCGCGCCCGCGCGAGGGCTGCTCTAACCCTTTGCGCCACAGCTAGTTCCGAGCGCACCGCCGACCCCATCGGAGAACTTCCGCGCAGCCCGCCGCGCGACGCCCGGCCGTGCACGCGCCGACGCGAGGGAGTTCAATGCGCGCGATGATCGAGCGAGGGGACGGCCTGGCGGCGGAGACGCCCGCGCGCGACGGCGCGTGGGACGGGCCCGACCCGCTCGCGCGCCTCGCGTTCGTCGTCGTCTTCGCGACCGGCGACGATCCGGCGGTCGACGGTGTCGTGCGGGTCGAAGCGCTGCGGCGCGACGCGCTCGGGTACGGCTTCCGACGCTTCGAGTGCATCTGTCGCCCGTTCGCCTCCGACGATCGCGAACGACTGGCGCGCGCCGCCTCCAAGTTCGGGCTCGACGCGGACGAGCTCGCGCTCGCGCCCCCGGCGCGCGACGTGTGGATCGAGCTCGCGCAGTTCCTCGGCGACGCCACGGTGGTCTCCGCGGAGTACGACGTGTTCGCGGCGTGGTGGTTGCATTTCTTCGGCGCGACCACGCTGCGTCCGCGGCTCGCCGGCCTCGATCGCATCGCGCAACTGCTGCTCGCGCTCCGACCGAGCGAGTCATCGCGGGCCTCGGACGTGAGGTCGTGCTCGGAGCTCGTCCACGAGCTCTCGCGCGTCGTCGGCAACTTCCTCGGACTCGACGCGCCGAGCCTGCGCCTCGCGCTCGCATCGCTGCTCGCGTCGCGCGCGGCGTTGCTCGGCGTCGACGACGAGCTCGCCGAAGCGTTGCGCGTCGTGCTGCACCTCGCCGACAGGCCGTCGGCGTGGGTCGCGGCCGCCGGCAAACCCGAGCTCGCGTTCCCCGACGGCCACGCGCGCGGCGCGACGCACGGCATCGACTCGTCGGACGCCGCGGACGCCGTGCGCGAGCTCGTCGACGAGCTGCGGCCGCGCGCGGCATCGCTCGCGGATCTCCTCGAGCTCGAGCCGACCGTGCCGGTGCACCGCGAAGAGGAGGCTCCGCTCGAGGATCGCGATCTCCAGCTCGTCGACGAGATCTTCCAAGAGCACCTGCCCGCGCTCGCGGCCGCGCACGGTTCCAAGCTGTCGTATCGCCCGGGCCAGCACCAAGTCGCTCGCGAGGTCGCGCGCACGCTCGGCAAGCGCGAGCTGCTGCTGGTCCACGCACCGACCGGCACGGGCAAGACGCTCGCGTACCTGGTGCCCGCACTGATCTGGGCCGCGCGCGCGAATCGGCGCGTCGCGATCTCGACGTACACGCGGACGCTGCAGGAGCAAGCGATGACCCGCGAAGTGCCGCGCGCGCTCGCGGCGCTCGAACGCGCCGGCTTCGAGCGCCGGCCGCGGGTCACGTCGCTCAAAGGGCGCTCGAACTACCTCTGCTGGCGCGCGCTCAAGGCGCACGTGCCGGCGCAAGACGACGACGCGGCGGGCTGGCTCGCGTGGAGCGCGCTCGCGATCTTCGCCATGGTCGAGCCCGAAGGCGACCTCGATCGCTTCGCGCCGAAGCTCGCGCTGACCGACGCGCGCCATGCACACCTCGAGCGCGAGCTCGAGCCTCTGGTGCGCGCCGTCCGCGCCCAAGTCGGCTGCTGCCACGACCGCGCGGACCGTCGCACGTGCGCCGCGGAGATCGCGCGAGCGCGCGCCGAGCACGCTCACGTCGTCGTCACGAACCACGCGTTCGCGCTCGCGCGGCAGGACTTCTTCAAGAACGTGATCTTCGACGAGTGCGAGCACCTGCATGACCAAGCCCACGGCGCGTGGAGTCACACGGTGTCGCTCGACGAGATGCGCGAGGCGTGCACCCGGCTCGGCAAACGCGGCGGCTCGGGCTCGCGCGCGTCGCTCGAGCGCCTGCGCGCGATCGTTTTCGACCGTCCGGCCGCGCAAGCGGCTCTCGACGAGTGTTTCGCGATGCAGGAGCTCGTGCTCGGCGCCCACGCCGCGCTGCTCGGCGAGATCGCGGTTTTCAAACGCTGGCGCGAGCGCACCGCGCAGAACCGAGTCGAGCGCGAGCGCTTCTCGCTGCTGCGCGAATGGCTCGAGAGCGACGCGTCGCAGCCGCTGGTCGAGGCGCACGCCGCGCTGACCGCTTCGTTCTCGCGGCTCGACGCGGCGCTCGCGCAACTGATCGAAGCGCTCGCGAGCGTGCCGTTCAAGGGTCTCGCGAGGCTGCGGCGCTCGCTCGAACGCTCGCGCGTCGAGGTCGTCGAGATCGTCGAAGCGCTGGAGGCGTGGCTGCCGCGCACCGACGGCAAGCCGACGCTGCGCCGCGAGACGTTCTACGACCTCGAGGAAGATCCGCGGCGCGGGGACGTGCTCGCGGCGCGCGTGCTGCTGCCGAACGAGTTCCTCGGCCGTCACTACTACCCACAGCTCTGGAGCGGCGTGTTGATCTCCGCGACGACGTGGCTACGCGGCGGCTTCGAGTGCGCGCAGGGCTACCTCGGGCTCGATCGCGCGCGCGAGCCGCTCGAGTTCGAGGACCGCGAGCCCTGCATCGTCCGCGCCGCGCGCGCCGAGGATCCGTTCGACTACGAGCGCGTGCAGGTGTTCGTGCCGGGCGACGCGCCGGAGTACACGACCGAGCGCGAACGCTTCCACGAGTACGTGCGCCGGTTCGTCGCTCACCTCGCGGAGCGCACGCGAGGACGGATGCTCGTGCTCTTCACCAATGCGGACGAGTTGAAGCGCTGCGCGAAGCCGCTGGAGAGCTTCTTCGCCGCGCGCCGGATCCCGTTCTGGTGGCAGAACATGCGCGGCACGTCGAAGGAGGAGCTCGGCGAGCTCTTCCGCGCGCACGCCGACTCGGTGCTCTTCGGCGTCGACACTTTTTGGTACGGCGCGGACTTCGCGGGCGACACGCTCGAGTACCTGGTGATCGTCAAGCTGCCGTGGGGCGTGCCCGATCGGTATCACCACGCGCAATGCGCCGCGCTCGGCGCGAGCGAGCAGCGTCGCCGCATCTACCTGCCGCGCGCGTTGGCGAAGTTCCGGCAGGGCTTCGGTCGCTTGATGCGCCGCGAGACCGATCAGGGCTCGGTGTTCGTGCTCGACGGACGGATCTTGCGCGGCCAGAACCGGCTCTTCCTCGGCGAGCTCCCGCTTTGCGGCGGACTCGAAGGCATGGAGGACCACGCGTGGCGCGCGCACGGCGCGCCGCTTCTCGTCGCCGACACCGACGAGTGCGTGCGACGAGCGCTCGCCCACGGCGGCTTGACCGACGACGTCGCGCGTCGCGGCCTCGACACGCCGTTCGAGCATCCGCCGACGCCCGAGTCGACCGTGCGCGAGCCCCCGGTCGGGTACGAGGTCGACGGGGATCGCGATGGTCGTCGGGACGCTGCATCCGATTCTTCGCTTCGGAACTCGAACGATCCAACACGATCGGACAGTCCACCGCGTTCGCGCAAGTCCCGCAACGCGCCTCCCGAGCGCTTCGAGATTCCGCCCGACGACCTCCCGTTCTGACCTACGAGAATCGCTTGCCCCCGCCTGCGTGTGTTTATACCTTTCGGATGAACTTCAACCCTTCTCTTTCCGGAGGCTCAATGGAACTTCGCACTCTGCTCGTGTGCTCGGTGGCCGCCTTGTCGTTCTCCTCTACTGTGTTTGCTCAGTGCAACAACGTGACGACGGGGCCGGCTGTCGCAACGGCGGGCTACTCGGGCGTGATGGAAGCGGACTGCGCACAACTCACCATCAGCGTCGGAGGTGTCAGCTTTTCGACGCCTGCTAAGTGCAAGATTGGATACGCCTATTACTACGCCTCCATCTACCACTGCAACGTGGCGATGAACAACATGCACTGCGATCCGAACGCCTTTTGGGTCGCAGTCGTCCTGGGCAACGGTGGACGGTGCCCGAACATCGCCGGCCTTGTGAATGGAGCGAGCTATTCGAGTTGGGCGGAAGTCCCGTCCGCCGTACAAGCAGCGCTCAATTGCGTGCCACCCAAACACCAATCGCACTGGGAGCAGTCGGCAAATGTCACCGCGTGCGCAACTGGGAAGTCTGCTCTCTTTGACGTCGGTTCGTCCGGTACGAATGCCGCGGGCGAGACCTTCATCGTGGCTCCTTCAACCGTGCAGTCGCTCGTCGCAGGACCGACATTGAACCCGTTCTCGACGCCGTTTGAGTCTGCTCAGACCGGCGGCTACATGATGCTCCCCGATCCGCTTCGAGGCGGAATCGAATCGAGCGGTTCGATCGAGGCAGTCCGAGTTGTGGCCGACCTGACTGTGGAGCACTTCGACGAGAATGGGGTAAGCGAGTTCCAGTCGGAAAAGCGGGTTAGCGGACTTCTCCTGGGCGATGGGCGACTTGACATGTCAGCGACATCGGCCGTCGATGGGAGAGTTCTGGAAGAGCGTCTCATCTACACGGGAAACGCGCTGCTCCACGTGCCCGCTGGCGCGCCGACGGCGAATGCCTTCTCGTCGTCGTACGCGAAGTTTGGCGCGGTCACGGAAGTCATTGCTTACGAGATCAAATCGCTCTACGGCTGGCTAGTCGACCCATACGAAGTGGTGACGTTTCCGGAGTCCACGTACGCGGTGCTCAGCGCGACCTCCGGTGGTACCGCAACGGTCGCACGAACTCTCGTTCGGTCTTCCGGTACGCTGGTGGCCGAGGCATTCACCGTCGAACCCGGACTGTTCCCCCCGCGAGTCGTCTCCGCAAGTCAGTACGACGAGTCGGGGTTCCCGAGAGTCGTCCTGTCCTTCGCCAATCACCGCGACATCGGTAGCGGAACGTGGCGTCCGTTCACCGTCAGCAAGACCATCTACCTCGACGGAGCGCTCAGTCAACGGCGGATGGTCACCACGGTCACCGTTCGCCGCGCGACAGTCGCAACCGCCGCTGAGTTCCAGGTTCCGACATTCCACGAAGACTCGATCTTCCTGCTCTGGAACTGACGTAGCGACGCGGCATTCATGGTGTCGTCCACGCTGCCGGGCGGACGACACACGGGTTGCGTACTGCGGCGCGGGCGATGACGGTCGCACGGAGCGCGGGCACGAGTCGCGCCCGCCAAGGCACGCGTGAGCGAGCTGAGCCGGACCATTCAGAACGAAGTGCACGACGCAGTGCAGTCATGGGGCACCGGCGTGAGATCCGAGTTCAAGAGTGCACGACGGCGCGCGACGCTGCTGTGGTGCGCGGGCCTCCTTTTGGGCGGCGCTGCAGCGTGGCTGCTCGGCGTAGCACAGCCGGCGTTCGCGGCGGTCAGCGCTACGTGCGTGCTCGCAGCTGCAGCGGCCTATGCGCGGCCGGCCTTCGGTTGCCTCGTGGCGCTCCCGATCTGGGTTGGCGCTGCCGCGACGTACCTCGTCCTGGCCGGTGATGGTGAATGATGGCCGCTTGGATTGATGCGCCTCGCGCCTGCATCGGTGCCGAACCTCATCGACGGCGGAGTCGTCGCCCGCATCCAGCCGCGCGAGCGTGCGTGAGGTGCTGCTAGGTTCGCCGTCTAACGCGCGGGTGCGAGTGCGCGCTCTTTTCCGCGTCGAGCGATTCGCTAACGTCTGCGCTCCGTGCGCGTCCTGTTCCTCTCCCAACGCGTCCCCTATCCACCGAACCGCGGGGACAAGATCACCACCTGGCGGCTGATCGAGCGCATGAAGCGTCGCCACGAAGTCAGCGCGATCGCGTTCGCGCACGACGACGCGGATCGGGAGGCGGCGAGGGAGCTCGAGAAGCTCGGCGTGCGAACGACCGCGATCGACTACGACGACCGGCGCGCGAAGTTCGCGTCGCTGCCGTTGCTCTTCGGCTCGACCCCGTTGACGCTCGGCGTCTACGGCTCGAAAGCGCTCCAAGCCGCGGTCGATCGTGTCGCGCAGGACTTCGACGTCGGCTACGCCTACTCGTCGTCGATGGGCGTGTTCCTCGAGCCGCACGCGCGCTTGAAGCGCGTCATGCACTTCGCCGAGCTCGATTCGGACAAGTGGCGGCAATACTCGGAGCGCGCCAGCTTCCCGATGAGCTGGGTGTACCGCCGCGAGGCGCGCACGTTGCTCGAGGTCGAGCGTCGGATCGCCAAGAGCTTCGACGAGAACGTCTTCTGCACGCCGCTCGAGCAGCGGATCTTCCAAGAGCAGATCCCAGGCGCGGGCTCGCTCGTGCTGCGCAACGGCGTCGACCTCGCGTTCTACCGGCCGAAACCTGAACGCGCCGAGCCGAACCATCTCGTCTTCACCGGCGTGATGGACTACCTGCCGAACGTCGACGGCTGCGTTTGGTTCGTCAACGGCATCCTGCCGCGGGTACGCGAGCGCTTCCCCGACGCGCGCTTCACGATCGTCGGCTCGCGGCCGAGCAAGGAAGTCCTGGCGCTCGCTCGCGTCGCCGGCGTGACCGTCACCGGCTTCGTCGACGACACGCGCGACTGGCTCG
>JADLBP010000312.1 GCA_020847695.1 Planctomycetota bacterium | reverse complement strand
GGCGAGCGTAGAGCGTCACCGCGGCCTCGATCGCGCGCTGCAGCTTCTCCGGCGAGCGCTCGAGCCGCAGCCAGCGCAGCGTCGCCGTGCCGGACCGCAGCACGAGCTCGTCGAGCCGATCGAGCTCCAGCAGCTTCGCCCTCGCGGCTTCGTGCAGCACCTCGCGAGGCTCGTCGAAGCCCTGCGGATACACGCGGAACCGCGCGTCGAATGCTTCATCGCCGGTCGGGCGAGCGTCCTTCGCGAAGAGCTTCGCGAGGCGCGTCCCGAAGTGATTGGGGAGCACGCTGAGCTCGCGCTCGACCAACTCCGGCCCGTGCGCGGAGAGCAGCGTGTAGACCTGGCTGTTCTTGCCGCGCCGGACGACCCATTTCTCGATCCGGAACGAGATGCCGCGGACCTCGCCCTCGACGTGGAAAGACTTGCCGCGGTACCAGGGCGACGGGTCGAGGACGAACCGCAGGCCCCGGTCGCTCGCGAAACGCCGCCAGGTCTCGATCGTCCGGGCCTCGACCCGCGACGTCCAGACGATCGCGCCCGCGGCGAAGCCGAGCATCAGGACGATGTAGAGGATCCACCAGGGCTCTTGGACGGCCAGCATCGGGTCTCATTTCAACGCACGGGGGGCCCCCAGCGCACGCGGCGGCCGGCGGGACCCTCCAGCGCCGGGCGAAATCGGCCGATGGGGCCAGCTGGATGAAGCTCCACCAAGTCGTCACCGCGATCCTGGTGATCCTGCTGCTCGCCGCGATCGTCCGATCGCCGCTGCAGGGGCGCCAGGGCGTCGAGGACGGCGGCGAGCCGATCGCTCTAGGCCTGGTCCGAGCGAGCCCGGATTCGTTCCTCGGCAAAGAGGTCGAGTTCGTCGTCCAAGTCCACGCCGTCCCGACGTCGTGGAACCCGTTCGTGACGCGCTTCGGGTCGGCCGACTTCCGGGCGCTCTCGGTCTGGACCGACGAGCAGGCGCTGTGGCTCCCCGAGGAGTTCGAGCACCCGTTCGGACCGGTCTTCGCCCGCCGGGGCACGCCGGTCGAGGCGGTGTTCGCCGCCGCCCAGCCCTACCAGCGCTATCGCATGCACGGCCGGGTCAAGGAGTGCTTCCTCGGTCGCGCGTGGATCGAGGTCGATTCGGCGACGCGGCTCGCCGGCGAGGTCGGCGAGGGCACGGTGCTGCACGCCGGCCGCGCGGTGCAGTTGATGGCGGTGCAGCAGTGGAAGCTCGCGCTCGAGGATCTCGAGCGAGCGCTCGCCGGCGACTTGCCGGCGCGGGCGGTGACCGAGCTCGAGGCGCTGCGCACCGCGTGCGCGGAAGCGCTCTCGAAAAGCTCGCGTTGAAACCGCAACCGAGCGCGGTTCGCGCGGTCCAAGGTCGGTGATCGCGCGCGGCACCGCGGGCGGGTAAAACGTGGGCGCCGACACGCCCGCATGCTGACCGAGCTCGAAATCCGCGACCTGGCTCTGATCGAACGCGCCGAGCTGACGTTCGGCGCGGGCCTGAACACGATCACCGGCGAGACCGGCGCGGGGAAGAGCCTGCTGGTCGGAGCGCTCGAGCTGCTGCTCGGCGAGCGTCCGCGCCCGAACTTGGTGCGCAACGGCGCGACTCGCGCCGAGGTGCAGGCGCGGTTCGTGTGCGACGCGAAGTCGACCGCGCTGTTCGACTGGATCGCGCGCGAGCTGCCGGTGGTCGCCGAGGAATGGGAGGGCCTCGCGGCGGACGCGGAGCGCGAGCTGATCCTGTCGCGCAGCGTCGGCGCCGATGGTCGGACGAAGAGCCACGTCAACGGCCGAGCGGTCACCGTCCGGCAGCTCGCCGAGCTCGCGCCGCGCGTCTTCGAGATCCACGGTCAGAACGATCACCAGCGCTTGCTCGATCCGGCGGAGCAAGGGCGCCTGCTCGACGCTTTCGGCGGATTGGAGGCGGAGCTCGGGCGCTATCGCGAGGCGCGCGCGCGGTGGCTCGAGCTCGTGCAGCGCCTGGCCGCGCTCGAAGCGGGCGAGCGCGAGCGCCGCGACCGGCTCGATCTCGCGCGCTTCCAGGCGGGCGAGATCCGCGCGGCGTCGCCCGACGCGGACGAGCGCACGGCGCTGACCGCCGAACGCGAGATCCTGCGCCACGGCGCGGAGCTGAAGCAGGTCTTCGGCGGGCTGGTCGACGAGCTCGTCGACGGCGAGCACGCGCTGCTCTCGCGCCTCCAGGCGGTCGACAAGACCGTGCGAGCGTGGCGCGAGCGCGTGACGACGCTCGCGGAGGCCGAGGAGTCGCTCGGCGGCGCGTTGGTGCACCTCGAGGACGCCGCTCGCGGCATCCAGAGCTTCGCCGAGCGCGTCGAAGTCGATCCGGCGCGGCTCGAGGCGATCGAGGAGCGCTTGGCGGAGCTCGAGCGACTCGAGCACAAGTACGCGACCGACTGCGCGGGCCTGATCCGGCGCGCGGAGGAGCTCGAAGCCGAGCTGCGGCGCCTCGAAGGCGACGAACAGAGCCTCGCGAGCCTCGGCGAGGAGATCGAGGCCGCTCGCGGCGTCGTGCTCGAGCGCGGTCGCGCGTTGCGGCGCGCGCGCACGGCGTTGCGCGAGAAGCTCGCGAAAAGCGTCCACGCCGCGTTGACCGAGCTCGGCCTCGAGCGCGCGCGCTTCGACGTGCGGCTCGAGCCGCGCGGCGAGCCCGCACCGACGTCGTCGCCGGACGCCGATCGCACGCTGTTCGGCGAGAGCGGGCTCGAGCGGATCGAGTTCCTGCTCTCCGCGAACCCGGGCGAGCCGCTCGCGCGCTTGCGCGACGTCGCGTCGGGCGGAGAGACAGCGCGGATCATGCTCGCGTTGCGCAGCGTGCTCGCGGCGGCCGGCGCGGGCCGCACGTTGGTGTTCGACGAGATCGATTCGGGCGTCGGCGGCAGGCTCGGTCCGGAGGTCGCGGCGCGCTTGAAGAAGCTCGGGCGACACCATCAGGTGCTGTGCGTCACGCACCTCCCTTCGATCGCCGCAGCGGCGGACACGCACCTGTGCGTCTCGAAGGTCGTCGAGAAGGGCCGGACGCACACGCGCATCGAAGCGCTCTCCGGCGAGGCGCGCGTCGAGGAAGTCGCCGACATGATCGCCGGCGGCGCCGCGCACGCGACCGCGCGCGCCGAAGCGCGTCGCCTGATCGGCACGCGCTGAGCCGCACGCTCTGACCATGCGCCGAGCTGCATGCGCTGAGCCGCACGTCTCGAGCGGGCGTCAGGCCGCCGCGGCGGGTTTGGCGGGCTCGCGCAACTCGCTTCGCCCGCCGGACGCGCCGACTTCGACGGCCAGGCCGCCGAGCTGGCACGCCGCGATCGCGACCGCGTAGAACGCGACGTCGGCGAGCAGCGAGCCGAGCATCAGCCCCGCCGCTGGCGAAGCGACGCTCGCGAGCCCGAGCGCCATCGCCGCGGGGCGCGCGGCGAGGTCGACGAGCTCGGCCGGTCCGTACTCGCGCAGCAGCGCGACCAGGCTCGCCGCGCGCGACGTCGCATCGCCGCCCGGCGCTCGCCGGCGACGCCACCAGGCGATCACGTAGAACGCGAGCACTTCGACCAGCGCCGAGCTGGTCGCGAGCCACGTCGGGTCGAGCTCCGCGGCTTGGAACGTGCTCGCGAAGCCGAGCACCGCGGCCTTCGATGCGAGGTCCTGCGCGGCGTAACGCTTGACCCAGAAGAGCCCGCGTTCGCCGAGCCGCGCGAGGCGCGAGCGAACGCCGATCGAGCACGGGCGCGAGATCGGGGTGGGTTGCATGGCGGTTCCGGCGGTCGGAGGCCCTGCTCGGGCTCCGACCCCGACCACGCGAAGCAGCGCACGCGCCCTTCGAGCTTTCTCGGGATTCGTATGCGCCGGCCGAGCTCGCGCGCGCAGGAACGGCTCGCCGCGGCCGATTGCGGGCGTGCGACGACGTCCGCTCGATCCCGCTGGACCGCACCGGCGGCTTTCGACCGCGGAGCGCGACGCGCCGCCGCGGCGGGGTTACTCTCTGGGGCCCGAGAGGGTTCCGAAAGATGCCGAAGAACGTTCCCGAGAAGCTGCACGACGACGAAGGCGAACCGGGCGACGTGCTCGTGCGCCTCAACAAGTACCTCGCCGATCGCGGCGTCGCGTCGCGGCGCAAGTGCGACGAGCTGATCGAGAAGGGCCACGTCATGCTCGACGGGGTCGTCGTCACCCAGCTCGGCACCAAGGTCGACCCGACGACGCAGACGGTCGAGGTCGAGGGCGAGGTGCTGAAGCCCGAGGGCGTCAACAAGCGCTACTACCTGCTCAACAAGCCGCGCGGCGTCGTGTGCACCAACGAGGAGCGCGAGCTGCGGCCGCGCGCGATCGACCTGATCACCGACCCGAAGAAGGGCCGGATCTACACGGTCGGTCGGCTCGACGAGGAGAGCCAGGGGCTCATCCTGCTCACCAACGACGGCGAGTTCTCCAACTTCATCTCGCACCCGCGGCACGGCGTGCCGAAGACGTACTGGGCGAAGATCCGGGGTCGCGTCGACGACGAGGTGATCGCCGAGCTCAAGAAGGGCGTCTTCCTCTCCGAGGGCCGCACGCACGCCGACGAGATCCACGTCGAGAAGCGCGCGACCGAATCGACCGCGCTCTCGGTGACGCTGCGCGAAGGCAAGAACCGCGAAGTGCGGCGCATGTTCGCGAAGGTCGGCTTCAAGGTGATGCAGCTCCGTCGCGTGCGCATCGGCAACCTGACCGATCGCTTCCTGCGCGAGGGCGACTGGCGACCGCTGACGCGCGCCGAAGTCGAGGACCTGAAGGCGGTCGCGGTCGGCGCGACGCCGGTCGACTCGTACCGCGGAGCTCGCACCCGCTACAAGAAAGGGTTCTCGAAGGCGCGCGCGCCCAAGCGACGTCCGGGCCCGCAGTCCGGCGCTCGGCGCCCGCGAGGCGGTCGATGAACCTGACGCGCGCGTTGCCGGCGGCGATCCGCGAGCATCGGCTCGCCAACGGGCTCGAGGTGCTGATTGCGGAGCGTCGCGGCGATCCGGTGGTCGCCGTGATGGTCTGGTACAAGGTCGGCTCGAAGAACGAGCGCGACTTCGAGTCCGGCGTGTCGCACTTCCTCGAGCACATGATGTTCAAGGGCTCGTCGCGCTTCGGCAAGGGCTCGATCGATCGCATCACGACCGAGCTCGGCGGCGCCAACAACGCGTTCACGAGCTACGACCACACCGCGTACTGGTTCGAGCTCGCGTCGGATCGCTGGGAACGCGCGCTCGAGATCGAAGCCGATCGCATGCGCACGCTGACGCTCGACGCGGCGGAGTACGACGCGGAGCGCGCGGTGGTGCTCGAGGAGTTGTCGATGGGCCAGGACGATCCGTGGCGCGTGCTCGCCGAGCGCGTCCAAGCCGCGACGATCCCGCGCCACCCGTACCGTCGGCCGATCATCGGCTTCCCCGACGCGTTGAGCAGCCTCGCCGTGGAGGCGATGCGCGACTACTACCGCCGCTTCTATCGGCCCGGCAACGCGGTGGTGATCGTCTGCGGCGACGTCGACGCGGACGAAGCGCTCGCGGCGGTCGCGAAGCACTTCGAAGGACTGCCCGCCGGCGACGAGCAACCGTCCCCGGAATCGTTCCGCCCGACGGAGACCGAGCCGCGCGGCGAGCAGCGGCTCTCGATGAACTGGGACGACCAAGGCAAGCGCCTCTGCATGGCGTTCCCGACCGCCAAGTTCGCGAGTGACGACGATGCGACGCTCGACGTGATCTCGAGCTTGCTGACCGGCGGCCGGCTCTCGCGGCTGCACCGGCGGTTGGTGCTCGAGCAGGCGCTCGCGACCAGCATCTCGACCTCCAACGACACTCGCGTCGAGGGCGGGCTCTTCTGGCTGTTCGCCGAATGCGCGCAGGACGTGCCTCCGGCGCGGCTCGAAGCGGCGATCGACGCCGAGCTCTCTCTCCTGCGCGAGGAGCTCGTTTCCGCGAAGGAGCTGACGCGCGTCAAGCACATGCTCGAAGCCGCGGAGGCCTACGACCACGAGACGGTCACCGACATCGCCGAGGATCTCGGCGAGCACGCGACCGACTCGCACTGGAAGCTCGCGTTCGAAGCGATCGAGCGCGTCAAGGCGGTCGACGCGAAGCGCGTGCGAGCTTGCGCGCGACGGTTCCTGCGCGCGGATCGCCGCGTGCTCGGCTGGTGCCTGCCGACCAAGGCCGAGCCCGCGCAGAAGCGCGCGAAGCCGCAGAAGAAGGCGAAGCATCGCCGATGAGCGCAGCGGCCTCGCACCATTCGGTTCCGACGATCGAGCTCGCGATCCGACGCTACGAGCTCTCGTGCGGCGCGACCTTGCTCGTGTCCCCGCGCGTCGGCGCGCCGGTGTTCGCGCTGCACACGCACGTCCGCGGCGGGCATTCGCTCGATCCGCGCGGCAAGGAAGGGCTCGCGTACCTCGCGGGCGCGCTCGCCGATCAGGGCACGCGGCTGCACACCGAGGAGGAGCTCTCCGAGCTGCTCGAACCCGCTGCCGGCTCGCTCTCCGGCGACGCCAGCGGCATTTCCGGTCAGATCGCGGGACGCGACTGGCGCTTGCTCTGCGACCTCGCGTGCGAGCTCTTGACCGAGCCGACGTACCCCGAGGAGCAGTACCGCCGTCAACGCGAGCGTTTGCTCGAACGCTTGCTCGTCGAGCGCGACGATCCGCGCGCGCAGGGCGAGCTGCTCTTCCGCAAGCTCGTCTACGGCGAGCACTGGCTCGGCCGCAACGCGTACGGCACGCTCGACTCCGTGCGGCGGCTGCGCCGCGGCGAGGTGCTCGCGTTCCAGCGCGAACACTGGGTCGGCGAGCGCACGATCATCGCGGTCTGCGGCGACGTCGATCCCGAGGAAGTGCGCGCGCTCTTCGAGAAGCGCCTGAAGCGGTGGAACCGCGGCACGCCGTTCGTGCCGACCGAGTCGCGCTTCCCCGAACGCGCCGCGTGCACCCAGGTCTTCCGGGCCGATCGCCAGCAGGTGCACGTCTACCTCGGCCACCTCGGCGTCGCGCGTAGCGATCCCGACTACGTGCCGCTGGTGGTGATGGATCACGTGCTCGGCACCGGTCCCGGCTTCACCAATCGCATCTCGATGAAGCTGCGGGACGAGCTCGGGCTCGCGTACACCGTGCACGCCGCGATCCACTCGAGCGCCGGCATCCTGCCGGGCACGTTCTGCGCGTACATCGGCACGTCGCCGCAGCACGTCACGACCGCGATCCAAGGCTTCCTCGCCGAGATGCAGCGCATCCGCGAGGAGCTCGTCGGCGACGATGAGCTCGCGACCGCGAAGAGCTACTTGATCGGCTCGTTCGCGCTCGGCTTCCAGCGCGCGTCGCGCCGCGCGGGCTTCTTGATCTCGATGGAGCGCCACAAGTTGCCCGCCGACGTGCTCGAGCGACTGCCGCGCGAGTACGCGGCGGTGACGTCCGACGACGTGCGGCGCGTCGCGCGCGCGCACCTGCATCCGGACGCGTGCGTGCTCGCCGCGGCGGGCCCGACCGACGCGAAGGCGCTCGGGCGCGTCGTCAGTCGACCTTGAGCATCGCGGAGACGACGGGCTCGAGCGCACGAGCGGCGAGCTCGTGGCCGCGCACGTTCAAGTGGAAGTCGGTCCGCCAGTAGGGCGGCACCGGTTCGCTCGCGAACGTCGGCCGCAAGTCGACGGTCGTCGCGCCGCGCTCGCGCAGGCGGGCGAGCAGGCGATCGGCTGCCGCCGACACCAGCGAGAAATCCGCGTCGGTGAGCTCGAGCGTGTCCCTCGCGCGCGTGTAGCGCTCGACCGGTTCCGGCCACGGGAGCTCGAACGGGCTCGGGATGTAGAGGAAGACGACCTCGGTGCCCTGACGGCGCGCGACGCGTTGGATCTCGAGGCACATCTGCAGCGCGTGGTCGGAGATCGGCTCGCGCAGGTGCTCGAAGTTGCGCAGGAGGTCGAGCTCCGCGAGCCCCTGACCCATCGCGTCGAACGAGACCTCCAGCGCGAGCTTGCGACGCTTCTCGAACTTCGGCAGCAAGCTCGGCCAGTCGCCGCCGGCGAGGTGCAGGTAGACGTAGAAGTACTCGGAGAAGTCGTTGCCGCCGAAGATCGAGCAGACGAACACCTGCGGCGCGAAGTCGCGGAAGCGGTAGAGCGCGCCGAGGTAGTTGTAGAAGTGGTAGCCGCCGAGGCCGGTGTTCAGCGCTTCGACCGTCTTGCCCGGTCGGCCCGCCGCGATCAGATCCTCGAGCCGGTTCGTGAAGCTCTCCGCGTTGGCGCAGAGGCCGCACGTGTGCGAATCGCCGGCGACGAGCACACGCAGGTCGCGCGGCGGCACGTCGAGGTCGTGATCCTCGCGGCAGCCGTCGCTGTTGGTGCGGAACTCGAACTTGTGCTTCGGGTGCTCGGCCCACTTGAACTCGTAGACCTCGTTCCCGAGCTCGCGGACGCCCATCCACGGGTCGTAGACGACGCGCGGGTTCAGGCTCATCGCGAAGAACGTCTCCGCCTCTTCCGGCGAGAGGTGGAACGTCCATTCCTCGGGCTTCACCGGGTCGAGCGTCCTCGCGGCGGCGGAGCTGGTCGCGGTGCGCGGCGGAGGCTTCGGGCGTTCGCCGACGTGCATCGTCACCGTGCCCTCCATCGGCTTCTCGAGCCGCGCGAGCCCGAACCACAGGATCGCCAGCGCCACCGCGCTCGATGCCGAGAGCGCGATCCATCGAGCCTTGCGCGAGTCCATGCGGGGGAGGAAGCCCGGCGAGTGTACCGAGCTCGCTCCAAACGCGCTGCGGCCCGCCGGACCGGTCCGGCGAGCCGCAGGTTTCGAGACGCGAGCGCGTCAGACGCTCACTGGTTGCGCTTCTTGCCCACCAGCTCGTCGAGCAAGGCGTTGGCTTCGGTCGCGGCGTAGGTCCCCGGATGCTCCTTCGCGAGCTTCTTGAGGTCCTCGATCGCCGCGTCGATCTCCTTGCGTTTGCTCGGAGCGGCTTCGCGGATGCCGCGGATCTGCTGCTGGGCCTTGATGATCTTCGCCGCGTCCTTGTCGGCCTTGATCGCGGTCAGCACGGCGTCCGCCTCCGCCTTCTCGGGCAACGAGCCGAGCGACTTCGACAGCGCGGTCGCCGCGTCCTGCGCGCCGAGGAAGTTGCCTGCGTTCAGGTCTTCCTTCATCGCGGTGACCCGTCCGGTGACGAGCTGCTTCAGCGCGTCCGCGATCACCGGGCCGCCGTCGGCCTCGGGGAGCTTGGACGCCGCCGCGATCGCGTCGGCCCATTGGCGCTTCTGCACCGCGGTGCGCACGGCCTTCGCGGACGCGGGCCATTCCCACATCGGCTTCGAGAGCGCGCCCTTGACCGCCTTCTCGATGTCGTCGTCTTTCAGGTTGCCGGGGTGTCCGCGCCAGACGATCTTGCCGCTCGCGTCGACCAACACCGCGTGCGGGATGCCGCTCACTCCGAAGAAGCGCGCGAGCTTGCCGCCCTTGTCGTACGCGTAGGCGTACTTCGCGCCCTTCTTCTCGACCCAGTCTTCCGTCAGCTTCTGGGGTTCATCGGTCACGCCGAGAACCGTCAGGCCCTTCTCGCCGAACTTCTCTTGCAGTTCGTTGAGGTGAGGGACCGACGAGCCGCAGGGGCCTCACCAGTACGCGAAGAACTCGATCAACACCGCACGACCGAGGAACTCCTCGTAGCTCGTCGCTTTCGTCTGCGCGTAGCCTTGGAGTTCCACGACCGCCGGCACGTTGCTGCCGACGCCTTGCGCGGACGCCGGCGCATACAGCGCGGCGAGGGCGAAGAGCGGCAGCCAGACACGGCTGAGCTTCATGGTTTGCCTTTCATGTCGGGAAACGACGGGGCGATTCTAACCGAGCTTCCGACGGCGCCACCATCGACGTTTCGCGGTCGATCGCTCGCGCGAGCCTCGTAAGGGTCGCGTTGGCGCCCAAGGCCGTCCGGGCACGTCGCGCAAGCGGGCGGGGCCGCGGAACCCGAGCCGCGGTTCCGTACACTCGCGCCCCGTCGCTCGCCCCGCATGCGCACGCTCGCGCGTCGCGGTCGGTGGGCGCGAGGGATCCCTTGCCATGCCCAAGCACATCCTGTTCGTCGTCCACGGTGTCGGAGTCCAACCGGCGCAGACGACCGCCGCGGCGCCCGCGTGGGACGCCGATGTCCGCGCGAAGCTCGACCAGTGCGCCGACCCGGCGCGTTTCGCGATCTTCGCGCAGCGCAAGTTCTCGGACTTCGTCGACGTCGTCCCGATCTCGTACGACAAGGAGTTCGGCGAGGCGCTCGCGCGGTGGAAGCAGCTCGGCGGCGCGGCATCCGCGGCGCACGCGAAGTCGCTCGGCCTGCCCGGCGCACCGATCCTCGAAGCGCTCGCGGACATCGATCCGAACGACGCGTTCCTCTGGTCGCACGTCGCGGATGCCGCGCTCTACTACGTGCTCGCGGTCGAGCGCCAGAACGTGCGCGTCTCGGTCTGCGATCAGATCGTCAGGGCGTTGAAGGCTCGGTGGCAGCCGGGCGAGCCGCTGCCGCGCGCGTCGATCGTCGCGCACAGCCTCGGCACCGCGGTGATCCACGACTCGTTGCATCTGCTCGCGACCAACAAGCAGATGTCCAAGGAGCTGCCGAACCAGCTCGCGCACCCCAACTGGGGCTTCCAGACGATCTTCATGCTCGCGAACACCAGCCGCGTGCTGCAGACCGACTTCAACGCGTACGAGTCGATCGTGCGACCCGGACCGGCGAACAAGCTCGACAAGTACTGCGCGCGCTACGTGACCGTGCATCACGAGGTCGATCCCGTGACGCTCGTGCGGCGCTTCGAGCCCAAGACGTGGAAGAGCCTCTGCGAGTCGATCACGCTGTCGCACTACCGCGACTGGAACGTGCACGCGTTCACGCACTTCCTCGACAACCCGCAGGTGTACACGCAGATCTTCGGAACGACGATCTCGAGCACCGCTCTGACCGCCAAGGAAGTCGCGACCGCGGTCGACGAGGCCAACTACCCGCGTTTCGGCGGGAAGTTCGCGAACGTGCCGAAGGCGATCGCGAAGAAGAACGAGCTCTTCGCCCTGCGCGATCGGATGCCGTCCGATCCGAGCGTCCTCGACTACTTCAAGGCGTTGAAGGACGGCATTCGAATCCTGCGCGAGCTCCGCGACCTGCTTCCCTGAGTCCAAACCATGCGCCAACTACTCCACGAGCTCCGTGCGAGCCTCTTCCTCGCCGCGATCCTCGGCTTCGCTACGGCCGCATTCGGGCAGACGCCGCTGCATTCCGCGTACGGCACGCTCGACGTCGACCAATGGACCGAGTTCGACTCGGTCGCGAACGACGCGCGCTTTCGGAAGCAGGTTCGTGCCGCCTTCGCGGCCGACATCGACGCCGCGCGGTGGAGCGCGGTGTTCTCGAAGCTCGCCGCCGAGTTCGGGAACTCCGCGCGTTCGTCCGACCCGGTCGGCAGCGCCGCGCAAGCGACGTTCGGAGCGCGGCTGGACGAGCTCGCGAAAGCGAGCGAGCGTGCGCAAGCCGCCGCGGCGCCGGACGGGTCGATCGACACGCACGAGGAGCTCGCGCGCTTCTTCCTCTCGGTCAACCGCGCGGGCTTCGGCGCGCAGACGTTCGTCGTCGCGGGCAAACGCGCGCCGCTCGCGCGGCCCAACGCGCAACCGCGCGCGGGCTTCTTCCTCGACGCGGCGCGCGCCAAGGAGCTGCCCGGCGAAATCCTGCTCACCAAGTACGACGCGGCGGACGAGCAGACGCCGAACGTCCCGCTCGAGGTCGCCGTCGATCTCCGTCTCCGCGCGGATGCGTTGGCGACGCTCTTCGCGCTCGCGACCGCGGAGTTGCGCGACGAGCAGATCGGGATGGTCACCGACGCCAAGGCGCACTGGGACGCCTACCTCGATCGCGGGTACTCCCAGTACCCGTGGGAGGAGTGGCTGAACGGCTTCGAGGTCGACGCGGACAGCCTCGAGCCGCCGCGCTGGCAGTGGATCGCGCTGCACCCGTCCGCCGCGATCGAGCTCGACGTCTCCGGCGTCGACGATCTGCGCATCAGCGAGGCGCTGAACCTCGAGCTCGTCGGACGCATCCGCTACGACTCCGACTTCGAGGACTTCCACGGAGCTTCGCTCTCGTTGCTCGTGCGCGACGACATCGGGCCGGGGCTCGGCGCGGTGGTGCACCTCAATCGTTCGTTCAACCTCGGCGTCGCGTGGCACGACGCGGACGAGGACGACGATTGGTTCGACGAGCCGCCGTTCGTGTTCTGCAGTCTCGATCTGTTCCGTCTCGTCGAGAGTCGCTCGAAGAACCTGCGCCGTCGCTTGCGCGACCCCTTGGACTCGTTGCCGTCGCTTTGAGCGGCGCGTGCGAGCTGTCGCGCGCCCTTCGGCGGTTGCCAACGGCGCGCGCAAGCGGTGAACTAGGCGGCCCATGTTCCGCAC
Source organism: Planctomycetota bacterium (assembly GCA_020847695.1). GTDB lineage: Bacteria > Planctomycetota > UBA1135 > UBA1135 > JACRIN01. The sequence continues at coordinate 15,521 of JADLBP010000312.1, read as the reverse complement.
CTTCGTTCCGCTGGTCGCCGTGTTGCTCGTCGGCTGCGCCGGCGTGCGGACCGCGGCGATCGAGCCCGAGTCGGACGTCGCGAGCTTCCGACAGCCGGCCTACTCCCCGCGCGAGCTTCCGATGGACTTCCACAGCCGTTCCGAGCCCAACCGCGTCCGCGTCACGCACCTCGACCTCGATCTGACGCTCGATTTCGACGCGCGCGAGCTCCGCGGAGCCGCCGAGCTCTCGTTCGAGCGCTTCGACCGCGACGCGCCGCTGAAGCTCGACACGCAGGGCCTCGCGATCGTCGACGTGGTCGGTCCCGACGGCCGGCCGCGCGCGTGGTCGCTCTCCGCGGACGATCCGATCCTCGGCGCCGCGCTGACGATCCAGCTCGCGCCCGACGACGCCAAGGTGCGCATCGCGTACCACACGACCGAGCGCGCGGCCGCGTTGCAGTGGCTCTCGCCCGAGCAGACCGCCGACCGCAAGCAACCGTTCCTCTTCACGCAAGGTCAATCGATCCTGACGCGGACGTGGATCCCGCTGCAGGACTCGCCCGGCGTGCGCGCGACGTACAGCGCGGCGGTGCGCGCGCCGAAGGAGCTCACCGTCGTGATGAGCGCCGAGCACCTCGGCCGCGGCGACGACGGCGTGTGGCGGTTCCGGATGCCGCAGGCGATCCCGCCGTACCTGATCGCGCTCGCCGCCGGCGACATCGCGTTCGAGCCGATCTCCGATCGTTGCGGCGTGTGGGCCGAGCCGTCGAAGGTCGTCGGCGCGCGCGACGAGCTCGGCGACACCGAGAAGATGATCCAGGCCGCGGAGAAGCTCTTCGGGCCGTACCGCTGGGGACGCTACGACATCATCGTGCTACCGCCGTCGTTCCCGTTCGGCGGGATGGAGAACCCGCGGCTGACGTTCGCGACGCCGACGATCCTCGCGGGAGACAAATCGTTGGTCGCGCTGGTCGCGCACGAGCTCGCGCACTCGTGGTCCGGCAACCTGGTCACCAACGCGACGTGGCGGGACTTCTGGCTCAACGAGGGCTTCACCGTGTTCTGCGAGCAGCGGATCATGGAGGTCGTCTTCGGTGACGCGCGTTCGAACCTCGAGAAGAGTCTCGCGCGCCACGAGCTCGACCTCGAGATGAAGGATCTCGAGCCGTGGCAGCAAGTGCTGCACATCGACCTCGCCGGCAAGAACCCCGACGACGGTTTCTCGGGCGTGCCGTACGAGAAGGGCGCGTTGTTCCTCCGCCGCCTGGAAGCGGAGTGGGGGCGCGCCGCGTTCGACGAGTTCCTGACCGGCTACTTCGACCACCACGCGTTCCAGAGCATCACGACCGACGATTTCCTCGCGTGGCTGCGCTCGCAGCTCTTCGCTCGCGATCCGTCGCGCGCGGACGCGGTCGATCTCGTCGAGTGGCTCGAGAAGGCGGGCCTGCCCGCGGACGCGCCGCGCTACGAGTCGCCCGCGCTCGGCGACGTCGATCGCGAACGCGAGCGCTGGCTGCGCGGCACGCCGGCTCGTTCGCTCGCGACCGAACGGTGGGTGACGCAACAGTGGCAGCACTTCATCCACACGATCCCGGACGACGTCTCGATCGATCGCTTGGTCGAGCTCGACGAAGCGTTTGGCTTCACGCGTTCGCACAACTGCGAGATCCTCTGCGACTGGTTGGTGCTCGCGACCCGTCGTCGCTACCTCGCCGCGGACGAGCGCTTGGCCGAGTTCCTGACCGAGGTCGGCCGGCGCAAGTTCCTGAAGCCGCTCTACACCGAGCTCGCGAAAACGCCGGAAGGCCTCGCGCGAGCTCGTTCGATCTATGCGACCGCCCGGCCGCGCTACCACGCGGTCTCGACCGGGACGATCGACAAGCTGCTCGGCTGGACGCCCTGAATCGCCGCGGAACCTGCGCGCGAGCCGCGGGTTCCGGCGCTCGGTCGGACCGCCCGTTGCCTGGAGTCTGCCGGGCGGCCCATCAGACCTGGCTGCCCCGTCACGCCGCAAGGCGGGACGGGGCAGTCCATTTCCCAGCGTTCCGAGGGACTTGCCGGCCTACTTCCTGCCGGCCTTCTTATCGGGCCTCTTCGCGTCGCGGGACGGCTTCGACTTCCGACCCGCGCGTTTGGACGGAATGAGCACCTCGTCCCGTTGCGCGTCGCCGTGATCGTGGCCGCTGTGATCGTGGTCCCCATGATCCCCACCAACCACCGGCGGCGTACTGCGACCGGGAGCGGGCGCGGCCTCCACCACCGGATCGAAGTGGGTCATCACGGTCATGCGCACGCCGACATGCGCACGCACCTTTTTCCCGCGCGCATCCACCGGCGCCTCGACCATCAGCGGAGCTCCGTCGAGATCGAGGAAGATGCTCCGGTTGCTGAGGTGCAGCGGTGGGCGCGGCACGCAGTTCGGGCACGGCGCCTTCTTCGAGACGGTGACGCGGCGTGCAGAAGTGCGTCGCCCGAGCTTGCCGCCATACTCGAAATCGACGTCGACGGCACGTCTGGCGAGGAACTCACCGCCGGCCTTCTCGGTCAAGAACGGATGCCCGTTGATGTTGGGCAGCTCGAGCGTCATCTGCGCGGGATTCTGCCAGCGCGCCATCAGCTGCTTGCCGCGGGCGAGGTCCCCGCCTCCGAGGGCTCTCGTGATCGCCAGCAGCAGCTGGTGCATCACGCGCGCCTGCTCCTTCGCGGGGAGCTTGAAGTAGGCGGCGGTGTTCGGGTCGTTCGGACACAGGTCGTAGAAAGCCTCGACCAACGCGCTGACTTGCACCTCTTGCACGAGACGATCTCCTTGGTTCTGGGGAAGTTCAGGGAACGGCACTCCTCGCGCAGCGGAAACCCGCCTTGTCGAGTCGCGTGCCGATGTAGCACTGTGTACGACGGAGCGAGAGGTCCCAACTGTTCCCGTCGTCCGACCACGTACCGCCCATGACGACGTGGAAGCTCGGGTGCGGCTGGATCAGTTCCGACGCCGCGGTCGGCGACGACTCGCGCACCAACGAGCGGCTGTACGACTCGCTCCACTCGCACACGTTGTCGAGCATGTGGAAGATCCCGTCCGGCGAGCAGCCCTCCGGCAGCGCGTCGACCGCGACGACGCCGTCGAAGTACGCCGGCAAGTGGCGCTCGAGCGTGCGCGGGTTCTCGCGGTTCATCCGCACGCGCCGCTCGAGCCCCTCGGGCTCGTTGCCCCACGGATACAGCCGTCCGTCGGTTCCGCGGGCCGCGCGCTCCCACTCGAACTCGGTCGGCAAGCGCTTGCCGACCCACTCCGCGTACGCGGCCGCGTCGTCGCGGCTGACGCCGGCGACCGGCAGTCGATCGAACTCCGGACGATAGCCCTGCGCCCAAAGCGCGGGCTCGGGATGCCCGGTCGCCCGCACGAACTCGCGGTAGTGAGCGTTGTCGACCTCGTGCGCGTCGATCCAGAACGCCGGCAAGCGCACGCGACGCACCTGGTAGACGTCCGACGTGTCGCGCGCGTCGCCGAACACGAACTCGCCTTCGGGGATCAGCACCATGCCGTCCGGCGCGAGCTCCGGCGCGGGCCGGATCCGTACGTCGAGCTCGTACTCGCGCCCCGGCGTGTCGACGTACCGCACGACCTCGGTGAATCCGACGCCGGGCGCCTCGACCGCGAAGCGATAGAAGCCTGGCACGATCGGCAGTCGCTCGAGCGGCGTCACGCCGAGCTCGAGCGGGGCGTCGACGCCCGGATCGGTCGCGATCAGGCGTCGCGCGCGGACGCGCCCACCAACGACGTCGCTCCGTACGGTCAACTTCGGCAACGCGGCGTTCAGGTCGGCGCGCGCGGCGAGCTCGGGATCGTCGGGCAACAGTCGGCTCGCGTCGGCGAGCGTCGACGTGCCAGCGAGCAGCCACCAGAACTGCTCGGAGCCCGGCGCGATCGGGATGCGGCCGAAGCCCTCGCCCGACTTGCGCGGCGCGCCGGGCACCGCGCGCGCGAGTTCGGCGAGGCCGCGGGCCTTGAGTTCCTCTCCGCGGCGCGCGATCTCGCGTTCGACCGCGTTGGTGCGCTCGCGCGCTTCGGGATCGAGCTGCGTGCGTTCCTCGCCGAGCTCGAGCAGCTTCGTCCGCAGCTCGGCGAGCGCGCGCGGCGTCAGTCGAGCGAGTTCCGCCGGCTCGACGGAAACCACCGGCTCGGCGCGCCGCTCGCGCTCGGACGCGCGCACCGTGCGCTCGGTCGCCCACACGCCGACCGCGAGCGCGAGCGTCGCCGCGCCGACGACCGACGCCGCCAAGCGGTGTCGCACGAGGCGCCTGCGGCCGAGCTCGAACAGCGACGGCGGCCGCGCGACGATCGATTCGTGCCTCAGGAAGCGCTCGAGGTCCTCGGCGAAGAGCTTGGCGGTCGCGTACCGGCGCGACGGTTCCTTCTCCAGCGCCTTGTCGACGACGACGACCAGATCGCGCGGCACCTCGCGATTCAGCGTGCGCAGCGGGCGAGGCTCCTTCGAGCTGATCTCGCGCAGCACCTCGTCCATCGTCGTGCCTTCGAACGGCCGACGCAGCGCGAGCATCTCGTACAGCACGACACCGAGCGAGAAGACGTCGGTGCGGTGATCGACCTCCAGGCGGCGCGATTGAGCCTGCTCGGGGCTCATGTAGTGCGGCGTGCCCGCGAGATCGCCGGTGCGGGAGAGCGATTCGAGTTCGACGTCCTTCGCGAGCCCGAAGTCGACGAGGAAGGGCTCGCCGCGCTCGTCGATCAGGATGTTCTGCGGCTTGACGTCGCGGTGGATGATGCCGTTCGAGTGCGCGTAGTCGAGCGCGCGCGCGATCTGCGCCGTGATCTCGCAGACCTGCGTGATGTAGCCGTCGGCGCGCGTGCCGAGACGGTCGGTCGGATCGACGACGCCTTCGTTGCGCCTGCGCGCGCGCAGGCCCTCGAGCTCCTGTGCGAGGCTCTTGCCGCGCACGTACTCCATCGCGAAGTAGTGCATGCCGCGGTCCTCGCCGACGGCGTGGACCTGCACGATCGACGGATGGCGCAGCTTGGCGGCCGCGAGCGCTTCGCGTCGGAAGCGATCGATCCGGTGCTCGGAGATCGTGAGGTGCATCGGGAGCACCTTGAGCGCGACCAAGCGCTGCAGCGATTCCTGCAGCGCGAGGTACACGATCCCCATCGCTCCGCGCCCGAGCTCGCGCAGGATGCGGAAGTCACCGAGCTTGCGTCCGGCCCCGACGTCCTGCTCGCGCGGCGGCAAGCCGCGACGCAGCGCGGTGATCTCGACGCAGTGCTCGCGCACGCGCGCGCGGTACGCCTCGGGGACGCGCTTCACGAACTCGTCGACGTCCGGACGCAGTCCTTCGTCCAGGAGCTGCAGGAACTCTTCGACCCAACGGAAGAGCGCGTCGCTCCCCGAGGGCGACTCTGGTTCGGGCGGCGATGCGGCAGGGTCGGTCACGGCGCTCTCCCGAGCTCGACGATAACGCGGACCGGCCGAGACGGCTGGCCGTGCGGGCTCCGGAGGGTCAGGGGCGCGTCGAACGGACTTCGCACGTCCAAAATGCGCGTCGGTGACTCGGCCCGCGCGAGCTCGAGCACGGGCGCAAACGGACGCCTCCGAGCGAGCGCCGGCGCGCCCGGATCGGGCGGGCGCCGCCCTACTCTCCGAGGTAGCCGAGCACGCGCAGGCTCCGACCGCCGGTGGTGCGCGTCAGCGCTGCGAGTCGCGCGTCGCGTTCCTCCGCCGACAGCGACCCGTCCGCGCGGACTTCGTCGCGAAGCTGCGCGAGCGAGCGTTGCGCGATGTCGAGACCGGCGGCGACCCACTCGTAGGCCGCGGCGGCGCGCGCGCGTGCGGCGGCGAGCGCGGCGAGTCGCGCGCCGATCGGTCGGTCGTCGGTCAGTCCGATGCCCTCGCTCTGCGCCGCGGTCGCGATCACGTGGCCGTCGGGGCTCCAATCGACGTGGAAGATGCCTCCCGAGTGCGGCCGCACGACCGCTGCGAGCTCGCCGCGCTCGAAATCGACCAGCGCGACATCGCGCGAGACCGCCGCAGCGCGACGGCCGTCGGGCGAGGGCGCGATGCGATCGATCGAGCCGTTGAAGCATGCGATCGTCGAACGATGCCGCCAATCGCCGGTGCCCCAGACATGCACGTTGCCCGAGCCGTCGCCGACGAGCAGGCGCTCGCCGTCCTCGGTGAACACGCAAGAGTGCGCGTCGAGCTCGCCGTGATCGAGCTCGCGCACCAGCGCGCGCGTCGCGACGTCCCACAGCCCGAGCTTGGCGGTGTCGGTGCAGATCGCGAGCAGCTCGCCGTCGACGGAGAAGGCGAGGTCGTGGCAAGGGCTCTTCGCCGCGGCGATCAGGCCGAGCTTCTCGCGCGTCGCCGTGCTCCACAGCGCGACCTCTCCGTTCATCTGCGCGACCGCGAGCACGCTTCCGTCGCGCGAGAGCCGCAGCGTGTAGACGCCGACGTCGTGCTCCAATCGTCCGAGTTCCTCGGTCGTCACCGTGTCGAACACGCCGACCCTGCCGTCGTAGCTCGCGGTGTAGAGCGTCGCGCCGTCGGGCGAGAGCGCGAGCGCATGGCACGATCTGTCCGCGGGGTGCGCTTCCACGTTCGCGAGCTGCTCCCACGTCGCGGTGCTCCAGATCTGGAAGCGGCCGTCGTAGCCGCAGGTGTAGAGACGCGTTCCGTCGTTCGAGAAGGTGGACCAGTACGCCGAGGACGCGGTCTCGAGCACCGTCCAGTCGTACGCGCGCGTCGTCGGATCCCATTCGCGCAGCGCGCCGTCGTTCGAGCCCGAGTAGAGCCGCGCGCCGTCGCGCGAGAACGCGAGTGAGCGCACGCTCTCGGTGTGTCCGCGCAGGACGTCGAGCGGCGTGCCGTCGGTCGTCCGCCAGAGGCGGACCGTCTCGTCGGCCGAGGCGGTCGCGAGCGTCGCGCCGTCGGGCGAGAAGCGGACCGCGTTCACGTAGTTCGAGTGCCCGCGCAAGCTCGCGGTCAGTGCCCCGTCGGCGAGACGCCACACGCGCGCGGTGTCGTCCTTCGCCGCCGCGGCGACGAGCGCGCCGTCGGGCGAGAACGCGAGCGCGTCGATCGCGTTGTACTTGCCCTCGTCGGGCATCGCGAGCTCGCGCGGTTCGCCGCCGGCCGCGAGATCCCAGACGAAGACGCGGAAGCCCCACGAGCCGCACGCGAGCGACTTGCCGTCCGGTCCGAATTCGATCGAGGAGAGCGGCTTGACGCCGGCTTCGAGCGTGCGTTCTTGCGCGCCGGTGCGCGAGTTCCACACGCGCACGCTGCCGACGACGGTGCCCGACGGGCGCTCGTAGCTGCACGATGCGATGCGCTCGCCGTCCGGCGAGAACGCAGCGGCCCAAACGGGGAAGCCGTGTCGATCGAAGTCGACCAGCAGCTCGCCGGACCGCGCGTTCCAGACCTTGACCGTGCGGTCGCGCGAGGCGGTGACGAGGCGCTCGCCCCGGGGGTCGAAGCGCACGCAGTGCACGCCGTCGGTGTGCAGCTTGGCGCGCCAGAGCTCGCGCTTCGTTTCGCGCTCCTCGACCAGGACGGTTCCGTCGCCGCACGAAACGGCGAGCGTCGCGCCGTCGGGGCTGACGTCGAGGGCGAGCACCGCGCCGCAGCCGAGCGCACGCGAGGCGAGGGCCTGGTCGCGACGCGAGTCGAGCCAGCGCCATTCGTACCCGCGCTCGGCCTCCGGCGCGCGTTCGAGCCAACGCCGGAACTCCGCGAGCTCGCCGAGCCGCAGCGCCGAATCCGCGGCAGCGACGTGTGCGAGGTAGGAGCCGTAGCGTCCGTCGTCGACGCGTTCGGGCGCCGCGCACGCCGCGCAGGCGAGCACGAGCAGGGCCAGCAATCGAGAACCACGCATCGAGGAACCTCGCTCGTCAGGGCGCATCGGGCTGCCGCGGCGAACCCTTCGCCGCCGACCAGTTCGTGCCGTCGTCGATCAATCGCTCGACGTAGTCGCGCAGCCGCGCGATCGCGGCGTCGTACGCGTCGAAGTTGCGGTAGCTGCGCGCGAGCATCACAGCGCCTTCCATCGTCGTCAGCACGAACACCGCGAGCTCGTGCGGATCGACGTCGTCCGGCAGGCGGTCCTTCGCTTCGACGAAGCAATGCTCGACCGCGGCGAGCCAGCCGTCGAAGTTGTCGACCAGCAACTTGCGCGCATGGGGGAGCTGTTCGCCGACCTCGAGCACGAGGTTCCCGATCGGACACCCGTGCTTGAACTCGGTGACCTCGAGCATCGTGCGGTAGCCCGCCATCAGGCCGAACACGCGCTCGATCGGATCGCTGACTCGGTCCCAGATCGGTTGGAGTACCTCGGGGAAGAGCAGCTCCTTGCGCTTCTCCAAGGTCGCGACCAGCAGGTCTTCCTTGGTAGGGAAGAAGTGGAAGAGGCTGCCCGGAAGAGCGCCCGCCTTGCGCGCGATCTGCGACAGCCCGGTCGCCTGGTAACCCTGGAAGACGAACAGCTCCATCGCGGCTTCGATCAGGCGATCACGGGTGTCGGTGCGGGGGCCCATGCTGTTGGTTGGTGGTACAACCAAGAGTCTACAAACGGCCTTCCTGATGTCAAGAGGGCCGTTTTCGGACGCCCATCCGCGACTCGACACCCGCGTCGGCGGCCGCGACCGTGCGTTCGCGCGCCGCGCCTCTCGCCGAACTCCGCGCGCGGTCGAAAGAGGCTCTCCCCAGGCCTCAGTCCCCGCGGACCCCGGTTCGCCCCACCGCATGCTGCTTCGCGTCGCCCTGCTGCTTCCGATCGTCGCCGTTTCGGTCCCCGCCGTCGCCGCGCAGACGATCGAGCCACCGCCCGCCGCGATCTCCGCGGACGTCTCGCGCGGCGGTTTGGTCCTTCGGACGTGGGACACCGTGTGGGCCGCGCCCCATGGCGCACCGCTCGCGCGCGTCGACGCGCTATCGGGCAGCGAGGTGCTCGCCGCGATCGCGACTCCGTCCGGCGTCGTCGCGTCGAATGCGTCCCAGCTCGCGTTCGTGCCGTGGAGCGAGCTCGCGGCCGAGCCGCGGCGCGCGGAGGCCTTCGACGTCCGGTGGATCGCGAGCGACGGCGAGCGGGTGCTCGCGCTCGACGCCGAACGCCGCGCGTGGCGACTGGGTGCGCACGGAGAGTGGACCTCGACCGAGACCAACCTCGGTGCGGGCGTCGTCACGGAACTCGCCGGCGCGCACGGTCGCTGGCTCGCCGCGGTGCTCGAACCCGACACCGCGCCGCCGGTCGAGCCCGAGCAGGACGCCGGCGAGCTCGGCTACGTCGAGGGCGAGGCCGACTTCGGCGGTCTCGGCTACGGAGGCCAGGAGCCCGCGCCGAGCGGCCATCCGGCGCTGTGGTGGTCGAACGACGGCGTCGGTTGGACGCGCGGAGCTCTGCCGGCCGACGTCGCGGCCGAGTGGGTGCCGATCGATCGACTCGCCGGCGGCCGAGGGGCGTGGCTCGCGTCGCTGTCGGGGGGCAAGGTGCTCGCGTCGAGCGACGGAGCGACGTGGCGCGCGCTCGCGCCGCCACCGCTGCGCAATCCGTTCGCCGCGCCCGACGTCGAGGTCGCCGCGGGCATGCTCTGCGTGCTCGATGTCCAGTTCGGACAACCTCTGTGGCTCCACTCGAGCAGCGACGGCGTCGCGTGGACGACGCGCGAGTTCCCGCGGACCGTGGTGCTCGAAGCGTTGCGAGCGCTCGACGAACGCCTGGTCGCCGTCGGTCGTCGCACGCGAGGTCAGCCGCGCGGAGTGTTCGATCTCGAGACCTTCGCGACGCCCTGGACGCCGGATCTCGGGCCCGAGCCGTTGCCCGCGGGCGCGAGCGTGCGGCTGCTGACCCTCGCCCAGCCGATCGTCGAGTTGCGCGCGTGCGGGGAACGGCTCTACGCGCTGACCCAGTCCGGGTTCGTGCACGCGGTCGGCGAGACCGAGCTCGTGCCCGGTCCGTTCGGCGACGGCTGGCTCGCCGGGAAGGCGCTCGACTTCGTCGTGCGCGAGAAGGAGACCGCGATCGTCGGCGACGGCAAGCTCGTGCTCTATCCGCGCAGCGGCGGGCAGCCGCTCGCGCACTTGCCGATGAACCCGTCCCACGGTCTTCGCAAGCTGATCGGCGGCGAGGACCCGATGCTCGCGCTCGGGCCGGACGACGTGCTCGCGAACGGCAAGCTGGAGGACGTGTGGGCTTCGGTCGGTGCGACCGGACCCGCCGGGACCGTCTGGCACGACGGCGCGCGCGACGCGAGCGGTCGGACGGTCGTCGTCGGGCGAGGTCCCGACGGCCGAGCGAGCGCGCTCGGCGGCGCGAGCTTCTACGGGATGACCCGCGCGCGCATCCCCGACGTCCGCGGCGTGCCGCGCGCCGTCGAGTTCGGCGCGGGTCGGTTCGTCGCGGTCGGCGAGCGCGGACTCGTGCTCGCGTCCGAAGACGGGGTCGCGTGGACCGCGCTCGAGCTCTCGGGCGAGCCCGATTTCGTCGAGCTCGCCTTCGGCGCGAACCAGTGGGGCGCGCTCGCGTCCGACGGGCGGCTCTTCCTGTCGAGCGACGCGCGCGCGTGGCGCGTCGCGACCGGCGGCGACGTGCGCTTCGAGCACTTGACCGCGACGACGAAGGAGCTCTTCGCGCTCGACGCTTCGGGTGTGTTGCTCGTGTGGGGCGCGGCCGCGAATGCGCTGGACGCGCGTGCGCCGCTGGGCGTGCGAGCGATCGGATTCGACGACTGCACGGAGCGCGTGACGACGCTCGTCGACACGCCGCTCGGGCGTGCGACGCCGATCCACGGGCTCGTGCACGACGGCTCGGCGTTCTACGGCGTCGACGCGCGCGGACTGTTCACGTCGTCGGATGGCCGGACGTTCGTGCAGACGACGCACGGGCCGAGCGGTCGGCTCGACGGCATCGCCGTGCAAGCCGGTCGAGTGTGGACGTGGGCCCGCGAGGTCACCGAGCACACGACCGTGCGACTGCACGGACCGAACGGCTCGATCATCGAGGGCCGCGCGCTCGAGCTCCCAGCGATCCGTACGAGCGCGAGCGACGGCACGCGCGTCGCGTTCGCGTCGTGCTCCCAGCGCTACACGTTCGGCGCGACGCTCGTCGCGTGGACCGACGACCTCGGCCGCACGTGGAGCCAAGCTCAGGTGCCGGTGTATCAGGAAGGCGCGGCGACGCTCGCGTACGGGGACGGCCTGTGGCTGGTCGCCGGAGCCTCCGAACCTCGATCGAGCGCCGCGACCGTCGTCGCGGTGTCGCGCGATCTCGTCGCGTGGGAGGTTCGGCCGCTCGGCGAGTCGCTCGCCGCGCCGACCGACCTCGGGTTCGTCGCGGGGAAGTTCGTGGCCGCCGCACCGGGTGTCGGAGGCAAGTCCTTGGAGCTCGCGACCTCGTCGGACGGCGTGAACTGGGAAGAACGTCGGTTGACCGGCTTCGGCGCCGCGTCGCTCCGCGTCACGTCCGACAGGCTCTATCTGCACGACGGCGAGCACCTGATCGCGAGCGTCGACGGCGTCGATTGGCGACGCGTCGGCGCGCTCGGCGGGTTCACGTCGGACTGGATGCTCGAGCACGCCGGAGTGCTCTTCGTCGGCGGACGCACCGCTCCGACCGTGCCGAGCATCGGAGCGAGCCCGAAGCTCGTGCGCATGCCCGCGCCGGGAGCTCTGGAGCTCGCCAACGCCGAAATCGAGCCCTGGAGTGTCGCGCCGCGTTTCGCCGCGCGGCTCTCGACGCTCGAGTCGTCGCTGCGGCACGCGCGCTACGTCCTCCAGCGAGCGCGAATCGCGGCGGAGTTCGTCGCGAGCACCCGCGCGCCGACCTCCGAGCAAGTCGCCAAGCTCGCCGACGCGTTGCTCTCGTTCGATCGCTCGCCGCAGTTCCTCTTCATCGCCATGGCGACCACTTCCGACGCGCTGATGGTCGCGCTCCGCGAGCGACTGAAGCCCGAGGAGCTCGCCGCCTTCTCGGCGTACGCGAAGGACATCGAAGGTGCGGCCTGGATCGTGCACCAACCGGTCGCCGCGGGGCCGCTCTGCGAGCTCTACGCCGAAGCGCGCGAGTACCCGGGCGCGAAGTTCAGCTTCCCTTCGTTGCTGTGGGAGCACCACTCCCGAGGCAACGCCGCCGCCGCGTACGACATCGGCATCGCGTACGAGCACGGGCTCGGCGTCCCGAAGAGCGCGCAGAAGCGCGACGAGTACTTCGGCTACGCGCGTTCGCGCATCACGGCGTCGACCCCGGAGTCGGAGATCGCGACGCTCGGCTCGGTGTTCGCGTCGACCAACCTGGCGCTGTCCGCGCTCCGAGCGGAGAAGCTCACCACGGCGTACGCATGGTTGCGTCATGCCGCGGCGGCGACCGGAATGGAGGCGAGTTACGAACTGGCGCGCGCGATCCTCTTCGACGCCGACTTCCGCGCGGGCTCGATCGCCGAGGCGTACACCTGGCTCGGCGAAGCGAGCAAGCGGGGTCACGCCGAGTCGATGAACCTGCTCGCGCTCGCTCTACGCAACGGACTCGGTGCGCCGGAGGACTCCGAGCTGTCGCGCAAGTGGCTCGAAGCGGGCGCGCGGCACGGCTCGCAAGCCGCAGCGGAGAATCTGAAGGGTCTGATCGAGTGGGAGGAGAGCTTGAAGGCGATGACCGAGACCTTCCAAGAGGCGGCGGAGCTCGACGCTGCGATCTTCGAGCGGGTCAACGACGCGATGGGCGAGTACGCCGATTCGATGAAGGCCGCGCTCGAGGACACCGCCGCCGCCGCGAATCCGAAGTATCCGCCGGGCACGATGCTCGGAACGCACGACGAGGCGGGCTTCACTCCGCGCGTGTACGTCGTCTTCGCGCGCGACGACGGCAGCTATCGGGTGCGGGTGCGCGACGTGCGCGAGCTCGTCAGCGGTGTCGGCGAGGCGCGCGTGAAACGCGAGGTCGCCGTATGGAGACTCCAGCTCTGGCCCGGTGCGCGGCTCGACGCGCTCCAACGCGCTCCCACGGCGTGGGAGCCGTGCCCGACCTGCAACGGACGGATCCTGATCCCGGCGACCGACGAGCCCGGTGCCGAGGAACGGCCTTGTTCCGCGTGCGCGGAGCTCGGCTATCGCGCGAAGCCGTGATCCGATCGGCCGTCCGCCGCCGCGTCCGGGTGACGCGATCGCGCCGCGCCCCGTGGCGCGACGTCGGTGCGCACCGCGATCGGCGCGCGCTCACGTCGTCGTTCCCGTGATCGCCCTCGGCGCGTTCCGCGCTCCGACTCTCGAGTCCCACGACGTTCGCACATTGCGCGGGTGAGCGGTTGGGCGCGAACGATCGACACAGCCGAGCGCGTATCGGGTCGCGCCGCGCCGGCCGACGGCGCCGATCGTCGCGCGGAGCCGGTGGCTCGCGCGGCGCCGCAGCGGCGAACCACGCCGCAACACGCGCCGCTGTGCCCCCGGCTTCGGCGCTTCGCCGCGCCGCGGTGACCGCGCCGGCGGTGCTTCGACGATCGGTCGCTCCCTGCCCTCGCGAATCCGACCTCGGCGCCGAGGTCGTGCGGGCCTTCTATACTCCGCGCCCGCACCGTGTTCCTCCTCAAGAGCATCGACCTGATCGCGCTGATCGGTCTCTTCGTCCAAACGCTGTTGGCTTGGGGCTTCGTGGCGATCGCCGGGGCGCTCGCGAAGCGCACGCGTTCGTCGCGTGCTTTCGGCGACTACCTCAAGGCGTTCGTCGCGCTCGCGCTCGCGCTGACCACGCTCAGCGTGCGCTTCTTCCGGGCGCACGAAGTCACCGGCGATCTCGTGTTCTGGGCCGACGGCGCCTGGTTTCCGACGACACTCTATTCGCTGTACTTCGCGCTGAAGACGCTCTTCGGACTCTACTTGGTCCGCGGGAGTCAACAGCTCGCGGACCACGCCGAGCCGATCTGGTTGCGTCGTCTCCGGTGGCCCGTGGTCGCCGTGTCGGCGGCGATTCCATGGCTCGAGCGCGACGTCACGCCGCTGCTCGTCCTGCAGGCGCCGATCATGATCGGGTGCGCGGTGTTGGCGCTCGGCGCGCTCCGGCGCGTGCAGCACGACGACCTCGGCCTGCGCGTGGTGCGCGGCGCGTTGGTCGCGCTCGCCGTGTCGTGGGTCGTGCACGCGACGGCCGCGCTCTGCGTCGGCACGGTCGATTGGATGAGGTACGTGCTCGCGCTCAACTCGTTCCTCGACCTGGCGGTTCAGCTCGCGCTCGGGATCGGATGGCTGCTCGGCGTCCTCGAGGACTCGCAGCGCCGCCTGCGCGCAGCCGAAGCCGCGCACACGCGATTGCGTCGCGAGCTCGAGCGAGACGAGCAACTGCGCGCGCTCGGCACCTTGGTGTCCGGGGTCGCGCACGAGCTCAACAACCCGTTGACGGTCATCCTCGGCTACGCGGACCTGCTCGAGCACGGCACGCAGCGTCCGAAGGCCGCGAAAGTGATCACCGAGCAGGCAGAGCGCTGTCGCGGCATCGTGCGAAGCCTCTCCGCGCTCGCCGGTCGGTCCGCGCATCCGCTGCGCGACGTCGACGTGCGCGAGCTCGTCGACCGCGTCGCGCGCGGCTTCGCGCTCGATGCCGGGCCGGATGCGCCAGTGGTGAGAGTCGACGTCGAGGCCGGTTTGCGGATGACCGCCGATCGCGTCGGCATGGAGCAGGTGCTCACGAACCTGATCGCGAACGCGGTGCATGCGAGCCCGCAGCGCGGCGTCGTCGTGATCGCGGCGACGGGCGCGACGGCCGGCGTCGTGATCGAGGTCACCGACGCGGGGCCCGGTGTTCCGGTCGAGCTCCGCGCGCGCGTCTTCGAGCCGTTCTTCACGACCAAACCGCCGGGCGAGGGAACCGGGCTCGGGCTCGCGATCGCGCATGCGATCGTGCGTGCGCACGGCGGAGCGATCACGATCCACGACGGGCCTCGCCGGCTCGGGGCGACGTTTCGCGTCGAAATTCCGCACGCCACCGCGGCGTCCGAGGTCGAGCACGCGCAGGAAGTCGTCTCGGACGCGAGCGAGCGACGGCTGTTGCTCGTCGACGACGATCCGGGCGTGCGCTCGGTGGTGCGCGCCCAGGCTGAGCGCCGCGGCTGGTCGGTGACCGAAGCCGAATCCGCCGAGCAAGCGCTACACGACGCTTCGCGCTTCGACGCCTTCGACGCCGTGCTCTGCGACCTGCGCATGCCGGGGATCGGCGGCATCGGGCTCCACGATCGGCTGCAGCGCGAAGCGCCGACGACGCTCGAGCGCGTGGTGTTCATGACCGGCGATCTGGCGTCGGCGGACTCACTGCGCTTCGCCGAGCGCTGTCGTCGCCCGCTGGTCGCGAAGCCGCTCGACTTCGACGCGCTCTTCGCGACGCTGATCGCCTGCCGCCCGGCGGCGTCGAGCTGAGCGCGAGCTCCGCCCGGAAGCGAAACGGGCCGCCCCGTCGTGCGACGGAGCGGCCCGTGATGTCGTGAGACGAGTCGGACTCAGTCGGCCTTGCCGGCCTTCTCTTCCTTCTCGGGGAGATCGCTGACGAGCGCGTCGGTC
>JADLBP010000311.1 GCA_020847695.1 Planctomycetota bacterium | reverse complement strand
AGATGCCGCTGGTCGACGGCTTCGCCGCGACGCGCATGATCCGCGAGCGCGAAGCGTCGCGTCCGTCGGCTCGCCACACGCCGATCGTCGCGCTGACCGCGCAGGTGCTCGCTGGCGATCGCGAGCGCTGTCTCGAGAGCGGCATGGACGACTACTGCCCGAAGCCGGTCGATGCCCACGCGCTCGCCCGCATCCTCAACCGTTGGGGCGCACGGGTCGATCGCGCGACGCCTGACGTCTGACGTCCGGCGCCTGGCGCGACGGCCCCGAATCGGCCGCGGTGCGCGCGCGGCGGTGCAGTAGGCTGGGAGCGATGCGTCTTGCGCTCGCGATCCTCGGTGTGCTCGTGGTCGCGCTCGGCGTTTGGCTCGGCTGCCGCGACGGCGCGGCGCTCGACGCGGTCGCGCCCGTCCGAGTCGTCGAGCGTCAATCGTCGGCCTCGCCGCGGCTCGTGAGCGGTGCGGACGTGGAGCTCGCGGCGATCGACACGGCGACGACCGACGAAGCGCCGTCGGCGCGCACCCGCGCCGGGCCGCCGGAGCTCGTGCGGCTCGAGACGCGCGTCTTTGGGCGGTTGGTCGCCGAGGACGGCCGCGGCATCGCCGGCTTGCGCGCGATCGCGTGGTGGTCGGGCGTCGAGCCGAGCCTCTCCGACGTCGCGCGCGCTCTCGACGATCGTCACGAGGCGATCTTCGTCGCGGAGAGCGGGCGCGACGGCGTCGTCGAGTTCGTCGGCCTCGACCCGTTGCGCGACTACACGGTCACCGCGGGAGGGCCCGGTTGGCTCGCGCAGGAGCCCCGCTCGGGTTGGCGCGTCGGCGGCGAGCCGCGCGAGCTCCCGGTCGAGCCGTGGTTCGCGCTGCGCCTCGACCTGCGGCGCGCGGACGGCTCGCGCTACGCGGTGCCGCGCGCGGTCGGCGGTTGGCGAGCGGAGTTCACGCTCGCGGACCCGACGCTCGGCGAGGCGGCGAACGTGCGCGCGATCGAGTTCCGGCTCGCGGGCATTTCCGATGCCGAGTCCGCGGATCCGGCGAGCCTCTTCCTGCGCTCGACCGCCGACGTGCGCGAGCTCGGGCCGCTCTCGATCGAGCTCGCGCCGCCCGGGATCGCGCGGCTCTCTCTGCGCGACGTCGAGGCGCCTCGGCTCGCCGCTCCGCTCGCGACGCTGGAGGTGCGCGTCGCCGAGGAGCAGCCGCGAGCGAGCGTGCGCGTGCGCTTCGTCGACGCCGCGGGGCGCGCGGCGACGAGCGTGCCGGCGGGTTCGATCGAGCTGGTCGCGTTGGACGGCGCGCGGATCGAGTTCGAGACCGGAGCGTTCCGCGCGAACCCGATGCGGCTCGACGGCGTGCCGCACGGCGAGTACGCGGCTCGCTTCGTCGGCGACGTCTTCGGCTTCACCGTCCCGGAGCCCGAGAGCGATCCGATCGCGCTGCGGGTCGACGCGAGCGGCGCGGACCTGACGCTCGCGCTCCCGCCCTGCGGTCGCATCGAGGTCGACGTGCGCGACGAAGGCGATGCGCCGTTCCGCGCGCGGCTGGTCCTGCGGCTCGCGCCGAGCAGCGCGCCGGAGATCGAGCGGCTGTTCGGCGAATCCGAGCGCGACTTGTACTTCGCGCGAGCTCCGTACGAGGTTGCGCTCGTGCCGGTCGGCACCTGGAGCCTGACGGCGAGCAACCAGGACCTCCCGCAGACGTCGACCAGCGCCGAGCGCTGGTTCGCGACGTCGTCGGATCCGCTGGAAGTCCGCGCGGGCGAAACCACGCGCGTCGTTCTGCGCCCTTGGGGCCGCTGACGTCTCGACGCGCGAGCCCTCGGCCCGTTCTAATGGGCGCCATGACGCCGACCGATCCGCAGCTCGCGCGACGCGAGTCCGAGGAGTTGCTCTCCTTCATCGATGCCTCGCCTTCGCCGTTCCACGCCTGCGCCGAAGCCGCCGCGCGCTTGAAGGGCGCGGGCTTCCAGGAGCTCGCCGAGACCGCGATCTGGCCGGCGAAGCCCGGGCGCTACTTCGTGATCCGCGCGGGCTCGATCGTCGCGTGGGCGATCCCGGCGCACGCCAAGCCGCACACCGGCGCGCGGATCGTCGGCGCGCACACCGACAGCCCGAACCTGCGCATCAAGCCGCGGCCGGACACCGGCGCGGTCGGCTATCGCCAGCTCGGCGTCGAGGTCTACGGCGGAGTGTTGAACAACTCGTGGCTCAATCGCGAGCTCGGGCTCTCCGGCCGCGCGGTCGTCCAAGCGAAGCACGGGCGCGAAGCGCGGCTGTTCAAGGTCGATCGCCCGATCGCGGTGCTGCCGCAGCTCGCGATCCACCTCGATCGCGCGGTCAACGACAACGGACTCGTGCTCGACAAGCAGGCGCACCTGACGCCGATCTGGGGGCTCGGTCGCGCGCGCGAAGGTGAGTTCAAGGAGTGGCTCGCGTCCGAGCTCGGCGTGCCGCCGGACGCCGTGATCGCGTGGGACGCGATGCTGCACGACGTTCAGCCCTCGGCGTTCGCGGGCGCGAACCACGAGTTCGTCGCCGCGCCGCGGCTCGACAACCTGAACTCGTGCTTCTGCGCGTTGCGCGGACTGCTGACCAGGCTCGAGGAGAAGCGCGAGCTCGAGTACGTCGCCGTGATGTGCCTCTTCGACCACGAGGAAGTCGGCAGCCAGAGCCATCGCGGCGCGGCGAGCCCGCTCTTGAAGGACGCGCTCGAGCGCATCGTGCTCGGCCGCGGCGGTTCGCGCGAGGACTATCACCGCGCGATCGCAGCGTCGGTGTGCGTGTCGAGCGACATGGCGCACGCGATCCACCCGAACTACCGCGAAAAGTACGAGCCCGACCACTGGGTGTCGCTCAACGCCGGCCCGGCGATCAAGCTCAACACGAACACGCGCTACGCGACCGACGCGGAAGGCGAAGCGCACTTCGTCGCGGCCTGCGAGCGCGCCGACGTGCCGTACCAACGCTACGTGCACCGTTCGAACCTCGCGTGCGGCACGACGATCGGTCCGGTGACCGCCGCCAACCTCGGCATCGTCACCGTCGACGTCGGCAATCCGGAGCTCTCGATGCACTCCGTGCGCGAGCTCGCGGGTGCGCGCGACGCCGCGTACCTGATCGGCGCGCTGCGCGCGTTCTTCGAGTGAGTCGACGGCGAACGCACGCACGACGATGAGCCCCGAGCCCGAGAGCGCGCGCTCCGAGATCGCGTACGGCGTCACGCGCGGGCTGTTGCTCGGCGTGCTCGCCGGCGCGGTCGAAGCGCTCTTCCTGTCGGGCGCGAGCCGCCTGTGGAGCGGGCCCCAGAACTTCGCGGCGCAGACCGCGACCGCGACCGCCGCGTGCATGGTCTGGTACGCCACGGTCGGCGGAGCGTGGGGGTTGCTCGTCGGCTCGTTCGCGCGCCTGGTCCGGCGGTGGATCCCCGCGGCGGAGCGCGCGTCGCGCGTCGAGCTCTTGGTCGGCGGGCTGGTGCCGCTCGCGTTCGTCGCGCACGCGACGGTCGACGGTTGGCCGCACGGCCTGCGCTGGACGTTGCCGTGCGGGCTCGCGATCGTCGTCGGCGTGCTCGTGCTCGCGGCGCTCGTCTCCGCGAGATTGCGCGAGTTGCTGGTTCCGTGGTTGGGGCCGTGGACGCTCTGCACGCTGTTCTTCGGCGTCGGTTGGTTGCTCGCGGTGCCGCTGTCCGGCCGCGACGAGAGCACGCTCTCGGCGGTGACGCTCGCGGCGATCGCCGTCGTGCTCGCGACCGGGCGGTCGGTGCGCCTGCGCTTCCCGAGGCTGCGTCCGCTCGCCGCGGTCCCGATCCTCGCGTTCGGCGCGCTCGCGCTGCTCGCCGCCGGCATGCTGCGCGAGACGATCGCGTTCGAGCGCGAGCCGCGGCGCTTGCACCGCCCCGGGCCCGGCCAACCGAACGTGCTGATCGTGACGCTCGACACCACGCGCGCCGACCACATGCCCGACTGGGGCTACGCGCGCAACACGACGCCGGTGCTCTCGGAGTTCGGTGCGTCGGCGTTGCGCTTCGAGCACGCGGTCTCGGCCGCCGATCTGACGCTTCCGAGCCATGCGTCGCTGTTCACCGGCTTCTACCCGCCCGCGCACGAAGCGACGCCGTCGACCAGCGCACCCCGCGGCCGTCCGCTCGCTCCGCACTTCGCGACGCTCGCCGAAGTGCTCGCCGAGAACGGTTTCGCGACCTACGGCGTCGTCGCGAACCACGGCTTCCTCGGCGCGAGCTACGGCTTGAGCCAGGGCTTCGACTACTACGACGATCGGATGCCGGTGCCGATGCTCGCGGTGCCGCCGCCGTTCTCGATCCGCAAGCGCGTGATCGACTTCCTGATGAAGCGGCTCCCCGAACGCTGCTTCGACAGCACGTATCGCAAGGCCGACTCGATCGCGGACGAGATGCTCGACGTGCTCGATCGCGCGCACGAGGCGGGCGAGCGTTGGTTGCTCTTCGCCAACTTCATGGACGCGCACGCGCCGTACGATCCGCCCGAGCCGTTCCGCAGTCTGTTCCCCGGCCGGATCGACGGCTTCGGGTATCGCGAGTTCCAAGAGCTCTCCGACGCGGTCAACTCCGGTCGCGCCGAGGTCCCCGCGGAGATCCGCGAGCACATGATCTCGCAGTACGACGGCGGGATCGCGTACGTCGACTCGCAGCTCGGGCGCGTGTTCGCGCGGCTGAAGGAGCTCGGTGAGTGGGACCAGACGCTCGTGGTGATCACTTCCGATCACGGCGAGGCGTTCGGCGAGCACGGCACGATGAACCACGGCGTGTCCGCCTACGAAGAGCAGGTCCACGTGCCGCTCTGGTTCAAGCTCCCCGGCCGGCCGACCGGCGGCGTCGTGCGTTCGCGCGTTTCGTTGGTCGACGTGTTCCCGTCGGTGCTCGAGGCGCTCGGCTTCGATCCGCCGCGCGAGCTGCACGGCCGCTCGTTCCTGCGCCACGTCGCCGACCCGAAGCGCGTGCTCTTCGCCGAGAACGCGCCGACCGCGAACGTGGCGAGCTTGAACCGTCGTTTCTCGCGGCCCGAGCGCGCGGCGTACTACGGCGCGCGCAAGCTGCTGTTGACCGCCGACGGGCGCTTCGAGGTGTACGACCTCGGGCGCGATCCCGACGAGCTCCGTCCCGACGACAACCGGCAATCGCCCGCGGCGATCCGGATGGTGACCGAGCTCGATCGCTACATCCGAGCGATCGGGTTCGGCAGGCTGTTGCCGGAGCCGGAGCTCGCGGCCGGTGCGTTCCTCGCGCCGCCGCCGGGCTACACGCGTTGAGCACGGCTCCGCGGAGCGGCGCGCGCCGCGGACGAGCTCGGCTGCGATCTGCCGCGTCGAGGGTCATCGCGCCGCGCGTGGGTTCGCGGAAGCGTGGAGACAGCCCGTCGCGACGAGGTCACGATGGACGACGTCTCGTCGCGACGAGGTCAGGCCGCGACGCCGTGAGATCGCGGCAGCGCGACGTCACGCCGCCGAGACACCGCGTCGGCCCGAGACCGTGAGGCCGTCCGCTCGCGCCTCGTCGACGAAACCGCGCCGGGACGTCGTCGTTCCGGCGCGGGGTGTTCGATGCGAGATCCGCGCTCAGTGCTTCGCGTGCGCCGCTTGCTTGGCGCCGGTCGGCGCGGGCGCGTCGTGCTCCGCGTGGGCCTCGGCGGCCTCCGGGAAGAACTCGACTTCGCCGGTGTCGAGGTCGTAGCGCGCGCCGATGACCGCGATCTCGTCCGCGTGGAGCGCGTGGGTGAGGATCGGTTCGGCGTTCGAGAGCTGCTTGACGATCCGACGCACGTTCGCGCGCACCGCGGCGTCGAGCGGATCGGTGCTCGGCTGGCTCTTCGCCTCCGCGATCGCCGGCGAGAGCGCCGCGCCGATCGCGCCGATGTGACCCGGCAACCCGGCGCCGTCGAGCGCCGCCTTGACCGCGCCGCAGCGTTCGTGGCCGAGCACGATCACCAGGCTCGCGCCGAGGTGCTCGACCGCGTACTCGATGCTGCCGAGCGACGCATCGTCGATCACGTTGCCGGCGACGCGCACGACGAACAGGTCGCCGAGGCCTTGGTCGAAGACGAGCTCGGGCGGCACGCGCGAGTCGGAACAGCCGACGACGACCGCGAACGGGTGTTGGCCCTTCGCGAGCTCGTCGCGCCGCACCTTGTCGATGCGTGCGTGCTCGAAGTGACCGCCGACGAAGCGACGGTTGCCCTCGACGAGCTCACCGAGCGCGCCGCTCAGCGGCTTGGCCTCGCTGAAGTGCGCGAGGACGGCGAGCGAGGACACGACGACGGCGACGAAGGACGTGGCGAACAGCGAACGGCGCATGCGAGAGGGCTCCTGGGTTGGGGGGGCGTGCGCTTCATCGGAAGGCCCCGCGCCGAGGGGGAAGCTCCGCCCTCCGGCGGCTCCCTCCGGCGGGAAGCCCCTCCCCAAACCCGCCTCGTGCGGTCATCCTGGGGCGGTCCCGGAGACCCCATGCCCCTCGATCCCGACACCCTGATCCCGACCTCGGCCCGCAGCTACACCTTGGTGGCGACCTCGATCGGCACCCTCGGCATCGCGTGGAGTCCGCGCGGGCTGCTCGCGGTGCAGCTGCCCGAGTCCAGCGCCGAGCGCACCGAGGCGCGCCTGGTCGCGCGCGTGCCGGGCGCCGTCCGCCGCCGGCCGCCGGAGGTCGTGCTCGCCGACATCGAGCGCGTGGTCGCGCACCTTTCGGGCGAGCTCGACGATTTCGCCGGCGTCCGCATCGATCTCGAGCGCGTGCCGCCGTTCGCCCGCGCGGTCTACTCCGCGTTGCGCAAGGTGCGCCCCGGGCGGACGACGAGCTACGGCGAGCTCGCGCGCGCCGCCGGCTCTCCCAACGCCGCGCGCGCGGTCGGCGCGGCGATGGCCAAGAACCCTCTGCCGATCGTCGTGCCCTGCCATCGCGTGCTCGCGGCCGGCAAGAAGGGCGGCGGCTTCTCGGCGCACGGTGGGCTGAAGACCAAGGCGCGCATCCTCGCGATCGAGGGCGTCCAGCTCGGCGCGAGCTAGGGTCTCGACACGCTTCGCGCCGTGCGCGGGGTGCGTGGAGCGTCGCGCGGTGCCGTGTGCGTCGCGCGGCGGAACTCGCGGAGCGCCGTGCGCGCGCGGACGCCCGCGTCCGCCGGCGGCGAGCCCGGCCTCCGCTGCCCCGGCCGACGCGCGCCTCGCGAGCACGCCCGCGCCGTGCCTCGCCGAACCTCGGGCGATCGCGGGGTTGCGCGCGTTCGTCGTCCCGTGCGCCGATGCGACGGATTCTCGCCGCAACCGACCGCGCCCCGCGGCGTCTATCCGAATGTATGGCGAAACTCTCGATCGGCGCGGCGGCGCTCGCGCTCTGTCTCGGCGCCGCGGTCGCTTTCGCGGGCGACGGCGAGCTCGACGGCCTGCGCCGCGACCTCGGGGCGCGCCATCCGAAGACGCGCCGCGGCGCGGTGCGGGCGCTCGCCGAGCTCGGAACGCCCGATGCCTGGCGGCTGGTCGCGGAGGCGCTCGACGATCCGGAGTCCGAGGTGGGGGACCAGGCGCAACTCGCGCTCGCCGCGGTCGGCGACGAGCGGGTGCAGGCCGAGCTGCTCGGCGAGCTCGGGCTCGGCGCGAAGAGCGAGCGCGTGCGGTTGCGGGTCGCCGAAGCGCTCGGGCGGATGCGCGGTCCGCTGGATGCGCGCGCTCTCGGCCGGGCGTTCGATTCGCGCGATGGCGAGGCGACGCGGCTCGTGCTCTGGTCGGTCGAGCGGCTCGCGGCGCGCGATGCGCTGGTCGGCGAGCGACTGACGCTGCTCTCCAAGGTCGACCAGCTCGCGCGCCTCGCGGGCGACGGCGGCACGCGTGCCGCGGCTTTGACCGCGCTGTTCGAGCTCGATCGCGAGCGCGCGCTGCGCCTGTGTCCGTCCGCCGCGGACGCGCGTGACCCGGAGGTGCGCGTGGCGGCGCTCGCGCTCGGCGCGCGCGCGCCCGACGACGCGGCTCGCGCTCGTCTGGCGGCGGCGGTGCGGGATCCCAGCGCGGCCGTGCGCTGCCAAGCGATCGCCGCGCTCGAGGCGCAGGCCGATCGCGCCGCGGTTGGCGCCCTGGTCGCGCTGCTCGAGCGCGAGCCGCGCTTGCGCGTCGCCGAACGCGCGGTCGCCGCGCTGCAACGGCTCTCGCGGCTGAAGCATCGCCGCGACGTGCGGCCGTGGCGCGATTGGTGGACCAGCCTGCCCGAGGCCTGGCGGCCCGCGCCGCCGGAGTCGGGCGCACGCGAGGTCCCCGCCGAGGCGACGTCCCCGGCCAACTTCGGCGGGCTCTCGATCCTCTCCGACCGCTTGTCGTTCCTGGTCGATTTCTCGGGCTCGATGTGGCAACCGCGCGACGATGGGCGCTCGGTCAAGTCGGTGGTCGACGCGCGCCTCGCGATCGGCCTGGAAGGGCTCTCCGAAAGCGCGCGCTTCAACTTGGTGCCCTACGCGAACGAGCCTCTGCCGTGGGAGTCGGAGCTGGTCGACGCGAAACCCGCGAACAAGCGTCGCGCGCTCGCAGCGTTCGTCGCCTGTCGCGCGCGCGGTCGCGGCAACTTCGATTCCGCGGTGCGCGCCGCTCTCGCCGACGACGAGGTCGACACGCTGATGATCTGGAGCGACGGCGTGCCGACCGGCGGTCTGCACTCGAACCTGGAGCTCGTGGTGCCGCTGCTGCTCGAGCACGATCGCTTCCGGAACGTCGCGTTCGACTTGATCCTGGTCGACGCGCCGAAGAGCGCGGTGACGCGGCTCGGCGAGCTCGCGCGGCGATCCGGCGGTCGCGCGCTGGCGGTGTCGCTCGACGACCTCGCCGGAGCGACCGCGAGCGAGCGGCCGCGCGATTCCGGGGTCGCCCCCGTGCGTTTGGTCAGCGGGAGGACGGACGAGTGAGCTTCACGAACTGGAAGCGGCCCCAGCGCGAACGCACGAAGCCCAGTCGATCGACCAGACCGAGGGCTCCACCGGCGAAGTTCGCGATCGAGCGTGCGCGCGCGCCGAAGTTGCGGGCGCGGAACTCGATCTCCTCGGTCTGCGGCACCGCTTGGAGCCCGATCCGCTCGACGACCGCGAGGCCCGCTTCGCGTGCGAGCGCTTCGACCTCGGTCGGCGCGAGCGACTCGAACGGACCGATGTTCGGGTCCGGCGAGAGCACGTACTCGACTCCGCGCGGCCCGCCGCGGCGCGCGCGCAGCTTCTCGGTCCAGTCGTGGAACGAGCGGCGATTGACGAAGCCGACGATCACGCTTCCGCCCGGCTTGACCCAGCGCGCGAGCGCGCGGAACAGCGCCGGCCGGTCGCGCGGAGGCAGGTTCTCGACTCGGAACAGGCACGTCACCAGGTCGTAGGCCTCGGGCACCGGCTCGCCCTGGCCCTGCGCGGATTCCGGCACCGGCCAAAGGAACGTCCCTGCGCGCGGCGACGTGCGCTCGGCGACGAAGTCGCACACGTCTTGGGTGCGCTCGACCGCGTCGAAGCGCCACCCGCGGCGCTCGCGGCTCATCCGCTCGGTCAGGATCCCGGTGCAAGGCAAGACATCGAGCCAGCGCTTCGCATTCGCATCGCCGGCGGCGAGCTCAGCGCGCCCGTCGGGGACGAACCGTTCGAGCATCGCGAGCAACGCGCGCGTCTCCCACGGCCGAGGCTTGTTGTGGCGCAAGCCGTTGAGCACCCGGGCGCGTTGGTACGTCGCGAGGTCGTCGCGGGACCAGTGCGCCGGATCGGTCGACGACGGGATCGGCTTGCCGGCGTAGTGGTTGTAGTGCGCGACCACCGAGAGCGGTCGGCGCTTCGGTCCGCCCTTCGCGGCGAACTTCGGGAAGCCGACGGCGATCACCGCGATCACCAGGCGGTCGTACGGCAGCCCGACGAGCTCGCGCACCTTCTCGCGGTCGCCCATCTGGGTGATCCAGAACGTGCCGAGGCCGAGCACGTGCGCCGCGAGCGACATGTTCTGGATCAGGGCGCTCGCCGACTGGACGTTGGCCCAGCCTTCCTCCGAGAAGTCGCGTCCGTACGACACGACGATGTTGACCGGCGCGTTGCCCATCTGCGACGAGAGCGCGGCGAGCTTCGCGTTGACCGTGGGGTCGTCGACGGCGACGAGATCCCACATCTGATAGTTGCACGAGGACGGCGCCCAGATCCCGGCGTGCATCACCTGATCGATCAGCTCGCGCGGCACCGCCTCGCCTTTGAACTTGCGGACCGAGCGCCGACCGTAGAGGGCTTCCCAAAAGTCCATCGCCGGCGTCGGCCCGACCGGGGCGCCGACGTCGTAGTCCTTGGCGGCGGCGGTCAGGTGCGGAGAGCTCGCCGGCAGCGCCGGGATGCCGCCGGCGTTGGGCAACACCAGCGGCGCGGCCGGGGTCGCGGAGGGGCGTTCGCTCTCCAGCGGTTCCGGAGCGACGGTCTTCGAGCGCGGTGCGTCCATGGCTGGGGCCTACTCAGTCTGCCCCATGTTCGGCGATCGAACCACCGCGGGGCGAGCCCGATGGCGCGATCCGGGCGCCCGGAGCCCTTCCGGCGCGACGACGGCTCGCCGCCGTCCGCCGGCGCGCGCCGCGCGGCCGAACGGGAATCGGGAGGCGCGGCTCGCGCCGGACCGCCGCGGCCCGCGCTCGGGTGATCGCGAGTCGCCTCCGAGGTCTCCGCTCGCGCCCGCGACCCCACGGGCTCGCGTCGCAGCGCCCCGAGCGCGCGGTCCGACCTCCGTCGATCGGCGCACCCCGATCGAGCGAGGGGCGGGCTACATTCCGTCTCGAACCCGATGGCATCCCGATCACGAGCCGGCTGCGCGCGCGAGCTCGAGGACGAGCTGCGCGCGAAGGGCTTCGACGACGAACGCGTGCTCGCCGCGCTCGCCGCGGTTCCGCGCGAGCGGTTCGTTCCGAAGGAGCATGCGGAGGCCGCATGGCGCGATCGCGCGCTGCCATTGCCGTGGGGGCAGTCGATCTCGCAGCCGTACGTCGTCGCGACGATGTGCTCGGCGGCGGAGCTATCCGCCGGCTCGAAGGTGCTCGAGGTCGGCACCGGCTGGGGCTATCAGGCGGCGGTTCTCGGTCGACTCGCGCGCGAAGTCGTCACGCTCGAACGGGTGCCCGAACTCGCGGCGGAAGCGCGGCGTCGACTCGCCGAGCTCGGCGTCGAGAACGTGCGAGTGCTCGAGCGCGACGGGTGGCTCGGTTGTCCCGAGTCGGCACCGTTCGACGCGATCGTGGTCGCCGCGGCGGCCGAGCGCGTGCCCGAGGAGCTCCTGCGCGAACTCGCCGAGGGCGGTCGGCTGGTCTTGCCTCTCGGCGTCGAGGACCAACGGCTGATCGTCCTGCGCAATCCACCGACCGGTCTGGCGCGGCGCGATCTCTACCCGGTGCGTTTCGTCCCGCTGGTGCGCGAGGGCCGGTCCGCTCCGTGAGCGGCTCGGCATCGGCGCGAGCTCGGAGACGCGGCCCGTGTCGGGCGTGCGCGCAGCGGAGCACGCGAGCTCCCGAAGCGCATCGTGCGTCGAAACCACGCGCCGTCGAGCGGATGGTCGCTGCGCCGGCGCGAGCCGCGTCCTTCGGTGCGGCATCGCCGCTCGACCGTTCCCTGCGTCCGCGCCGGAGCGAGCTGGGTCGCGCGGGCGCGTCGAACGAAGTCGGTCCAACGAAGTCAGTCCAACGAAGTCAGTCCAACGAAGTCAGTCCAACGAAGTCAGTCCAACGAAGTCAGTCCAACGAAGTCGGTCCAACGAAGTCGGTCCAACGAAGTCGGTCCAACGAAGTCGGTCCAACGAAGTCGGTCGAGCACGGTCCGCCGGACCAGGTCAGCGCGTCTCGATATCCTCCGCGACTTCGATCACGAGCTTCGTCGTGCGCGTCTCCTTGCCGTACTTCAGCGTCACCGTGTACTCACCCGCGGCGACGTAGCGCTCACCGAGGCCGCCGTAGGGTGTGACGAAGTCCTTCGACGGCTTCATGTCCCATACGACGCGGTGGAGGCCGGGCGTGCCGGGTTCGGTCAGCTTGGCGACCGGGACCCCGGCGGAGTTCGCGAGCTCGAGCTCGAGCCCCTCGCCCGTCCAGCTCGCAACCCAGACGTCGAGCACCGCGCCGACCGGCGGGTTGCTGCCGCGGAAATGCGAGTGGCCGGAGGAATCCGCCCAACCATCGAGCTCCGTCCGCGCGGTCGCCTTGCGCGGCGCGAAGAGGTGCACCGGCTCCGCGAGCGTCGCCGCGTCGAGCCCGGCGAGCGGCGAGACGTCGTCGACGATCCAGAGGCTGCGGCCGTGCGTGCCGACGACGAGGTCGTGGGTGCGCGGGTGGATCGCGAGGTCGTCGATCGCGCACGTCGGCAGCTTCCCGAACGCGAACCACGAGGCGCCGCGGTCGAGCGAAGCGGAGAGGCCGAACTCCGAGCCGACGAACAGCAGGTTCGGATTGGTGGGATCCTCGCGCAGCACGCGCAGCGGACCGTCGGCGCGCAGCTTCGAGGTCACGCTCGTCCACGTCCGGCCGCGGTCCTCGGTGCGCCACGCGAGCGGCGCGTAGTTGCCGGAGCGGAACGCCGAGACGACGAGGTACGCGAGGTTCGCGTCGTGATGGCCGGGCTCGATCCGCTGGATCCACTGACCTCGGGCCTCCTTCGGCAACCGCTCGGTCAAGTCGGTCCAGCTCGCACCTTCGTCGACGGTGAGCCAGAGCTTGCCGTCGTCGGTGCCGGCCCAGAGCGTGCCCTTCGCGAGCGGCGATTCGGCGAGCGCGTACACGACGCCGTAGGTCTCGGCGCCGCTGCCGGTGGTCAGGATGCGATCGCGCTGCTGCGACGAGAGATCCGGGCTGATCGGACGCCAGTGCTCGCCGCGCTCGGTCAGCGCGAACACACGATTGCCGGCGAGGTAGAGCTTGCCGCGCTCGTGCGCGCTCGGGAGGAACGGCGAGTTCCAGTGGAAGCGGAACGCGGGCTCGCCTTCGGACGCCGCCGGCTTCAACGTCTTGAACGCACCGCTCTTCAGGTTGAGTCGATGGATCTCGCCGGACTGCGATTCGGCGTAGAGCACGTCGCGATCGTCGGGATCGAAGATGCAGTAGAAGCCGTCGCCGCCGCTGAGGCTCGTCCAATCCGCGTTGACGATCCCGTCCTTGGTGAACGTCCGGCTCGGCCCGACCCAGTTGAGGTTGTCTTGCAGACCGCCGGCGATGCGATACGGGTCGCTGTCGTCGAGCGCGATGCGATAGAACTCGCCCATCGCCGCCGTCGCGTGATGGCGCCACGTCGCGCCGGAGTTCCAGCTCTCGTAGAGCCCGCCGTCGGTGCCGAGCAGCAGCCGCGCCGGGTTCTTCGGATCGATCGCGAGCGCGTGGCAGTCGGGGTGCAGCTTCTGGAAACGATCCTCGCGGAACGTCGCGCCGCCGTCCTCGGAGACGTGCAGGACGAAACCGAGCACGTAGATCCGCTCGACGTTCACGGGATCGACTCGGATCTGGCTGAAGTAGAAGGGCCGCGGGCAGAGCGCGCTGCGACGCGTCCACGTCGCGCCGCCGTCCTCGGAGCGGAACACGCCGCCGCGCCGCGAGCGGATGTCGTCGATGTCGCTCTTGCCGCCCTCGTCGGATTGCACGACCGCGTATACGAACCGCGGATCGGACGGGAAGACCGCGAGTCCGATGCGTCCTGTCGCGCCGGGCAGGCCGCCGCCGAGCTTCTTCCACGTCGCGCCGCCGTCGGTCGACTTGAAGATCCCGCCGACGTCGTCGCCGGTCAGGTCCTTGCCGTACGTGAACGACCAGGGCGTGCGTCGGCGCGCGTAGAGCGTCGCGTACACCGTGTCCGGCGCTTTCGGATCGATCGCGACGTCGCCGCAGCCCGTGAGCGCATCGTGTGGGCTCGGCGCCGCGAGCACGCGACTCCACGTCTTGCCCGCGTCGGCGGTCTTGAAGAGCCCGCGCTCGCCGCCGTCGTTCCAGAGGTCGCCCATCGCGGCGACGTACGCGACCTTCGAATCGGTCGGATGCGCGACGATCCGCGCGATCGACTTCGACGTCGCGAGTCCGACGCGCGCGAACGCGCCGCCGCCGTCGGTCGAGAGGTAGACTCCGTCGCCGAAGCCCGAGCTGTTGCGGTCGTTCGCTTCGCCGGTGCCGACCCAGATGACCTTCGGGTCGGCGGGGGAGACCGCGACCGCGCCCATCGAGGAGACCGGCTGGTCGTCGAGCAGGCCGGCGAACGTCGCGCCGTCGTCGGAGGTCTTGAGCAGCCCGCCGCGGCCGAATGCGAGGTAGAACGTCGCCGGGTCCGACGGGTCGAGCGCGACCTCGGAGATCCGTCCACCCATCAGCGCGGGGCCGATCGAGCGCGCGGCGAGCGCATCGAACGCTCGGCCGTCGACCTCGAGCGGCGCCGGCGCGGGCTCGCCGCGGGCTTCGACCTGGCCGCCTTGCGCGGGGCCGGCGGGCTCGGCGAGCGGAGCAGGCAGGGAACAGGCCGCGAGACACGCAACGAGAGCCGCGAACATCGGTCGATCCTTGTGCATGGGTTGCGCGGATCGTAGCAGCGCGGCGTCGGCCGTCCGGATCGGTGCACGTACGAGTTCTTGGAGCTTGGGACTTGATCGTGGCTAAAGTTAGACGTAGTCTAAAGCCTGTGAAGCAAGACCTCGCACTCGTGTTGCGCACCGCCGGCATCCAGCCGTCCGCCCAGCGCGTCGCCATCGCGGGCTACGTGCTCGCGACCGACGAGCACCCGTCCGCCGACCAGGTGTGGACGCGGGTGAAGCAGGCGTTCCCGATGGTGTCGCGCGCGACGGTCTACAACACGTTGCATACGTTGGTGGAGAAGGGGCTCCTGCGCCAGCACGTGCTGGCCGAGGGCCGCGTGGTGTTCGACCCGTTCGTCGAGCCCCATCACCACTTCATCGATCAGGACACCGGCCGGATCCACGACGTGCCGTGGGACGCGATCAAGGTCTCGAAGGTCGACGCACTCGATGGCTTCGACGTCGACGAGTACCAGGTCGTCCTGCGCGGTCGTCGCCGGGGTAGCAAACGGCGCGCGTGAAGCGCGAGCAGGTTCGCAGCGCTCGACGCGTGTCCTCGAATTAGACCGAATCTAGAGTTAGAACTAATCCACAAGGAGTCTTCCATGCTGACCGTTGGTGATCGTCTCCCGTCCTACGCCCTCCAATCCGTCGTCTCGCTCGAGGCGACCAAGGAATTCGCCGTGCTCACCGAGAAGAGCCATCCCAACAAGTGGTTGGTCCTCTTCCTGTGGCCGATGGACTTCACGTTCGTCTGCCCGACCGAGATCGCCGAGTTCGGCAAGCGCAACGCGGAGTTCGCGGAGCGCGACGCCCAGGTGCTCGGTTGCAGCACGGACACGCAGTTCGTGCACCTCGCCTGGCGCAAGGCGCACCCGGACCTGAAGGGTTTGCCGTTCCCGATGCTGGCGGACACGAAGCGCGAGCTCTCCAGCGCGCTCGGCGTGCTGCACAAGCAGGAAGGCGTGCCGTTGCGCGCGACGTTCATCGTCGATCCCGAAGGCGTGATCCGTTTCGCGAGCTGCAACGACCTCGCGGTCGGCCGCAACGTCGACGAAGTGCTTCGCGTGCTGGACGCGCTCCAGACCGGCGAGCTCTGCGCGTGCAATTGGAAGAAGGGCGAGCCCACGCTCGTGGTGTCCTGACATGCAAGCCCTCGAGACCCTGCGCACGGGCGTCGCCGACTTCGGCAAGGACCTGCGGCTCAACCTGCA
The DNA here is from genome assembly GCA_020847695.1 of Planctomycetota bacterium. GTDB lineage: Bacteria > Planctomycetota > UBA1135 > UBA1135 > JACRIN01. Next base: position 3,034 of record JADLBP010000311.1, on the reverse strand, counting down.
GGCCGTGCTCGACGGCGCGAGCGTGCTCGACCTGAAGCAGCGCTGGGGAGTCGCGGTCGCGGTCGCGGCGACGCTCCGCGAGCGCGAGCTCACCCGCGCGGTCGTCGCCGACGCCCGCGCGGCGGTCGGCGAGGACGTCGTCGACGACGCCCTCGCCGCCGCGGCGGTGATGGGGATGAATAACGTCTTCTATCGCTTCCGCCATCTCGTCGGGAAGGAAGGCTATGCGTCGAAGCCGGCGCGCCTGCGGATGAACCGCATCGCGCAGGTCAAGGGCTCGAAGCTCGACTTCGAGCTGTTCTCGCTCGCCGCGAGCGCCCTCGGCGCGTGCGCAGCGTGCGTGCAGGCCCACGAGCGGGCCGTGCTCGACGGCGGCCTGTCCGACGACCACGTGCAGGACGCCGTACGCATCGCGGCGGTTCTGCGCGGCTTCGCGATCGCCTACGATGCCAGCGTCGATTCACGGATCGATTCGAACCCCGCAGTGGAGAAAGCCTGACCATGAAGAAGACATCGAACGCTTCGCGTCGTCTCTACCCGTCGCCCAGTCCGCTGGAGGCCGACGAGCGCTTGCGCATCGCGTCGGCGCTCGAAACGACCCTGCTCGACGGCCTCGATCTGTACATGCAGATCAAGGTCGCCCACTGGAACGTCAAGGGTCCGCAGTTCGCGTCGCTGCACCCGCTGTTCGAGACTTTCGCCGTCAGCCTCGGGGGCTTCAACGACGCGATCGCCGAGCGCGCGGTCACGCTCGGACTGGTCGTCCGCGGCACGGCGCGCGACACCGCGACTGCGTCGCGCGTCGCGGAGCTGCCCGCCGGCAAGATCCGCGACCTGGAGCTCGTCGCGTTGCTCGCCGAGCGCTTCGAGGGCTACCTCGCCGGCGTCCGCGACACCCGCGACATCGCCGACGAAGCGGACGACCAGGACACGGTCGACTTGCTGACCGGCGTGATCGAGGAGTTCGAGAAGCACTCCTGGTTCCTGCGCGCCACGTTGGCGTGACGCTGGGTCACGCCGGCGGAGTCCGGCGGAGGAGCCTCGGCCGCGAGCGCGGCGGGTCGCTGCAAGCGGCCCGTCGCGCTCGTGCTCCGTGACCGTAGGTCGCGTTCGCGGCGTATCCAAACCGGGAGCCGTCGCTAGGATCGCCGCACGCCGGCGCGGCGCAGTCCGGAGCTCGGGCTCGCGCGCGCCCTCCCCAGGAGCCGCATGAGCTTGGAGCCGACCGTCGATCGCGAAGCCGAGTGGCTGGCGAATGTCCACCAGCGAGGCGTCCGGCAATTGACCGCGCGCGCGGTCGTCGCGGGCATGGCGATCGGCGCGCTGATGTGCCTCTCGAACCTGTACGTCTTCTTCAAGACGGGTTGGTCGATGGGGGTGACGATCACGGCGGGGATCCTCGCGTTCACGCTGTTCCGGGTGCTGCAGAGCCTGCGGCTCGCGCGCACGCCGCTCGGACTGCTCGAGAACAACGCGCTGACCACCGTCGCCTCCGGCGCGGGTTACATGACCGGCGGCGGCAACATGGCGGCGTTCGGCGCGCTGCTGATGGTCACGACCGTGCAGCCGAACACGTGGTCGATGGTCGCGTGGTTCGCGGTGATCGCCGCGCTCGGCGTGTTCGCCGCGATCCCGATCAAGCGCCAACTGATCAACAAGGAAGCGCTCGCGTTCCCGACCGGGACGGCGACCGCGGCGACCTTGCGCACGTTGCACGACGCGAGCTCGTCGGGCGAGGGCACGAAGCAGGCGAAGGCGCTCGCGTTCAGCGCGATGTTCGCGGCGGCGCTGACGTGGTTGCGCGACGCGAAGGCCGCGTGGATGCCGTTCAACGTGCCGGGCTCGATCCCGTTGCCGATCTCGATCGCCGGTCAGGAAGCAGCGAAGTGGACGTTGGCGCTCAAGACGGAGGTCGTGCTGATCGGCGCCGGCGCGTTGATGAGCTTCCGCACCGCGTGGTCGCTGTTGCTCGGCGGGCTGTTGACCTACGGGGTGCTCGCGCCGGCGCTGGTCGAGCGAGGCATCGTCACCACGATCAGCTACAAGACGATCGTCGCCTGGACCGTCTGGCCGGGCGCGGCGATCCTGGTCGCGTCGGGCCTGACGTCGTTCGCGCTCGATTGGCGCTCGATCGTGCGCGCGTTCAGCGGGATGGCGAGCGTGTTCCGCCGCGGGAAGAACCAGGTCGAGCATCCGATTGAAGAAGTCGAGTGCCCGCCCGCGTGGTTCCCGCTTGGCTTCGTCGTGCTCTCGCCGATCGTCGTCTGGTTGATGGTCGTCCTGTTCCAGATCCCGTGGTGGGCCGGACTGGTCGCGGTGCCGCTCGCGGTGCTGATGGGTTTCGTCGCGGCGCGCGTCACCGGAGAGACCGACGTGACGCCGACCAAGGCGCTCGGGCCGGTGACCCAGCTCGTGTACGGCGTGCTCACGCCCGGCAACCTCTCGGGCAACATCATGTCGGCCAACGTCACCGGCGGCGTCGGCTTGCACGCGGCGGACCTGCTGACGACGTTGAAGACCGGTTGGTTGCTCGGCGGTAGCCCGCGAGCGCAGTTCTTCGCGCAGCTCTTCGGCGTGGTCGTCGGCGCGGCGGTGATCGTGCCCGCGTTCAACCTGCTGATCCCCGATCCGTCGGTGCTCGGCTCGGACGCGTGGTCCGCGCCGTCGTGCGTGGTCTGGGCGGGCGTGTCGAAGGCGTTCGCGGACGGGCTCGGCGCGCTCGATCCGCTGGCGCGCACGGCGATCGCGGTCGGCCTCGCGCTCGGCGTCGCGCTGGCGCTGTGCGAGCGCTTCGCTCCCAAGCCGCTGAAGCCGTTCGTGCCGTCGCCTTCCGGCCTCGGCATCGCGATGGTCGTGCCGGGCAGCAACGCGATCGCGATGTTCCTCGGCGGCCTCGGCGCGGAGATCCTGCGGCGCGTGCGACCGGCGTTCGCGGAGCGCTACGTGACGCCGGTGAGCTCCGGTTTGATCGCGGGCGAGAGCTTGATGGGCGTCGTCGTCGCGATCCTGATCGCGACCGGCGTGCTCGTGAAGT
>JADLBP010000310.1 GCA_020847695.1 Planctomycetota bacterium | reverse complement strand
GTTCTGGCTCGACTTCCAAGGCAAGAAGGTGCACGTGCGCTACTTCGCGGTGCGACGAGAGGGGCGTGACCTCGGCACGCTCGAAGTCGTACAGGCCGTCACCGAGATCCAACGCCTGCGCGGGGAGAAGCGTCTGCTCGACTGATGCGCACACCCGAGGTGAGCGCGCCGCGGTCACGTCATTGCAGCGCCTTCGCGATGGCCGCGTCGATCGCAGCCGCGCTCAGGGTGAGGTCGAACCGGCGCTCGCTCGTGTCCGCGGTGATGCGCGGGGTCGGATCGATCTCGATGCGTGCGCCGCGACCGACGCCGGCGTGGGTGAGCGCGAGCCGCACCTCGCACTCGTACGTGCCGAGCGCGGGCAGACGCAACGCGAGCTCGCCGCGCCCGTCGAAGTAGGCGGGCTTGTATGCCGCGCCCCCGGCGAGTCCGGCCGGCTCGCCGCGCGCGTCGACGGACTTCAGGATCGCGTAGTACGTGCACGGCGGTCGATTGGCGCTGGGCGGTACGTCGAGGTGCAAAAGGACGGGGAAGCCGAGCTCCAGCGCCACATCGCGGTCCAGCGAGACGCCTTCGATGCGCTTGCTCGCGAAGCCGAACGCGGCGACGTCCAAATCGACCGGCAGCGACTCGCAGCGCACGAGACAGACGCCGTCGCGATCGGAGCGCACGGTCGTCGCGCCGGTGCGCCCGACGACGGCTATCGCTGCGTCCTCGATCGGAGTCGACGCGCGATCGACGACACGGATACGCAGGGTCTCGAGCGCGTTCTCGATCCGCAACTTCTGGACGCGCGGATCACGGCAGGTCTCTCCGGGGAGCACCACGAGGTCGTCGACGCGCGCCGCGACCGACCGCGCGGGATCTCGGAGCTCGGCGTGCCACGAGACGAGCAACGAGTACGCACCGGGCGCGAGCTCGTCGGCCTCGAACGTCGCGTCGGTTCCGAGCAACAGGTTCCGTGCCGCGCCGCCACCGCGGAGGAAGAGCATCACATCGTTCGGTGCGACTCCACGCCCGAACTCGACAGAGCCCGCCAAGCTGCCCGTGCGCGTCAGCACGAGCTCGACACCGCGTGCGCCGCGTGGAATCTCGAGGTCCTGCCCGAGGGTCTGCCCCAGCGCCGTCGCGCCGATCCGCAGGTTGTCGCTGACCGGAGACTCGCCGAGCGCGAGGTGGAGCTCGAAGCGGCCATCGGCATCGGTGAGCTTGCGTCCGGAAGTGCGCACGTGCGGCCAGAACGACTCGCCTGACGCAATCGTGTGACTGCGGAGTTCCACCGTCGCGCCTTCGACGGGGCGGCGCGATGCATCGACGACGCGGCCTTCCGCGAGCAGCTCGCCGAGGTCGAGCACGACATCGCCGAGCTCGAGACCGTCCGGCGGGATCTCCGCATCGATCGCGACCGACGCATGAACTTCGCCGAGTCCGTCCGGATGCTTCGCGGTGAAGCGGAAGGCGAGCGAGCCGTTCTCGGGGCGAACTTCGTCCACCGGCATTCGGAAGCGACCCTGGGCGTCGACGTCGAGCTCGCGCGACTCCGGCCTGGGAGCGGGCGTCGGGGATATCAGCGGCTGAGCGACGACAGTCGCCGCGGGCCACGCGCGACCGTCGTGCAGCACGAAACGTCCGGTCACTAGTGGCGGCGCTCGCTCGAGCAATTCGAGATCGCAGACGAGCTCTTCGCCGTCGCGCGTCGGGCCCGCGATCGACTTGGTTGCAAGTACGGTTTCTTCGCGAACGAGCGTCGCGCGCACGAAGAGCCCGAGCCCGATCCAAGGCACGCGCGCCTCGCCCGTGGCATCGAGCCGCGGCGTCGACCACGGGCCGCCAGGCCAGAGCAGCGGATCCAACGACTGGTTCTCGGAGACTTCCAGCCGCAGCTCGAGATTCGCGACCTCGGGCGGCCGCGCGTCGGCGGTCTTCACGCGGATCCGCAGACGACCCGCGTCGTGGAGCACGAGTTCTAGCGGCGGGTCTTCCGGCGTGCTCGCGTCGACAGGGACGAGCGGGTCGCCGCGCACCGGGAACCCGAACGCCGCGTGCCAGCCGCTGCCCTGTTCCAACCGGCGCTGGAAGTGGAGGAACGTCGCAACGCCGGTCGCCGGCTCGGTGTCGGTCCATTTGAAACTGAACGGCGATACTCGGGTCGCCTTCCGGCGGAGCGCGACCGGCACGCCGCCGAGCGGACGACCCGCGTCGTCGACGACGCGCATGCGGAGACCGCGATCCGAGTCGAGCTCCAAGACGACGCGCCCGTCGGGCAGCGGCGGGTTGACCACCGCGAACGCCCAGCGCTGACCATGGCGCGCCTCGACCCATGCGTTCTTCGGAGGCGAGGCGAAGTGCACGCAGCCGTCGGGGCCGGTCAAGGCCTCGATCGCTCGCTCGCGCCGCGTGTGCAGACCAGCGATCGTGTCGACGCCGATTCCACGCTCCACCGTGTCACGGGCGATCGCGGTCGAGTCGAGCACGGAGACCGTCGCTCCAACGACAGGCGTCTTCGTGCTCGCGTCGATGACGCACACGGTCCAACCGGTCGCGGTCGCGGCGTCGGCGGGCTCGGCGAGCGGCGCGACGCTCGTGCGCTCGGTCGCAGCGGCCGGCGCGCTCGTCGATTCGAGTCCGACGGTGGACTCGCCCGATGTCGCGGCCTCGCTCTCGCTCGCTTGCGGCGCGACCACCCGTGTGCCGGCATCCCTCGCGCGCAGCGCCACGAACACGACGAGCGCGAGGAGCCCAGCGACGACGAGAATCGGTGCGAGGCGCTTCAACCCTCGAAGTCTAGCTCTGTGTACGTCGCCGCGTTCCGGTGCGCGAACTTCACCATCGAACGCCGACGGCCGACGCTCGCGCGCCGGCCGTCGGGTCGCTCCTGCGTGTGCGCGGAGGTGGGGCGCCGCGCTCAGGGCTCAGAAGAGCCCGACGATCGAGCCGTCGGGTTCCATCCGGATCTTCTCGGCGGACGGGACCTTCGGCAGGCCCGGCATCGTCATGATGTCGCCCGCCTTGGCGACCACGAAGC
>JADLBP010000309.1 GCA_020847695.1 Planctomycetota bacterium | reverse complement strand
GGTTCGTCGCCGCGGGCGGTGGCGCCGAGCTCGCTCCCCGCATTCCCCCGAGATCCCGGCCGACGTGGTACCGTCGTGGACGGGGTCGTCGATCGCATGCGAGCCGAAAGGACGGAGACCGCGCGGAACCGCCCGGACCGACCGCCGCGGCGATCGTTGAGAGCGTTCGGCATCGTCCTCGCGGTCTGTGCACTGGAAGCGCCAGCGAAGGCGACGCCGCAGTCGTGCGTAACCGATGCCGTCGGTTTGGACAGCGCGGGACTGCAGCCGCCGGGTCCGACGAACGTCGGGTATCGAAATTCGCTCTCCGCTGACGGGAGGTGTATCGTCTTCAAGTCCTACTCACCGCTCGTGCCGCAGGACACGGACTCGATTTACGATGTCTACGTACGCGACCGAGTGAATGGAATCGTCGAACTCATTAGTGTCTCGTCGTCAGGCGTCAAAGGTCAGGCATTTAGTAGCGCAGGTGATATCTCCCCCGACGGCCGATTCGTGACGTTCACCTCGGATGCGACAAACCTGATTTCCAACGACACGAACAACTCGCCGGATTCCTTCGTGCGCGATCGTCTGGGCGGTCAAACGTGGCGGGTGAGTGTCGGTGACAACGGCCAGCAGGGCAATCAGGGTGGAGTTGGGGGCTCCATCTCGGCGGATGGGCGGTTTGTCGCGTTTTGGAGCTCTTCCACGAATCTGGGCCCACCGGACGCCAACGGCGCCAACGACACGTTCGTCTTCGACCGCCTCGCCGGCAAATCGGAGTGTGTCAGCGTCACTCCCTTGGGCAGCACCGGAAACGGTGGCTCAGGGAGCACCGTCATGTCAAGTGATGGCAACTACGTGGCGTTCGGAAGCACCGCTTCGGATCTCGTCGCAGGCGACAGCAACGGCACGGGCGATGCGTTCGTTTATGAACGCGCCACGAAGAAGCTGTCGATCGTCAGCCTCACGTCGACGGGCGCGGCGGGAAACGGGTCCGCCGGTCCTTGGGCGATCTCCGCGGATGGTCGCTACGTCGTCTTCGAGAGCACGGGCAGCAACTTCGTGCCGGGCGACACCAACAACCAGCCTGACCTCTTCCTGCGTGACCGGACCCTGAGCACGACCACGCGAATCAGCGTCAGCTCTGCGGGCATGCAAGCGGATTCTGAATCCCACAACGGTCGCATTTCGGCCAACGGCCGTTTCATTGCATTCGAGAGCTACGCCGGCAATCTCGTCCCTGGCCCCAAGGGCTGGAAGATCTTCGTCCACGACGCCTGGCTCCACACCACCACGCTTGTCAGCCAGAGCACGACTGGCGTGTATCCGAACAACCAATGCCTGCGCCCGTCGATCTCGCCCGACGGGACGTGCGTTGCCTTCGACAGCGATGCGAACAACCTGATCCAGGGCGGCGACACGAACAGCTTCACGACCGACGTGATGGTCCGTGAGTGCCCGCCTTCAGGCGCGTTCACCTACTGCGTGCCGAAGACGAGTTCGATCGGCTGCATCCCGGCGATCAACGGCGCCGGAACGGCGAGTTCGAGCTCCGCGCTCCCCTTCGACGTCCACGCCAACGGCGTGATCAACCGCAAGAACGGGCTCCTGACCTACAGCGTCTCCGGCCAGACGCTGGTCCCCTTCGGCGGCGGAGCCCTGTGCGTGGCGCCGCCGCTGAAGCGCTCGCCGCTGCTCGCGTCGGGCGGCTCGCTGCCGCCGGCTTGGGATTGCAGCGGGAGCTTCCACTTCGACTTCAACGCGCACATCCAGAGCGGCGTCGATCCCGCGCTCGTGCAGGGTCAGATGGTCTGGGCTCAGTACTGGTATCGCGACCCTGGCTTCTCCGCTCCCGACAACATCGGCTTGACGGACGCGGTCGAGTTCACGATCGAGTAGTCGACAGCGAAACTCGGCCACGAGCAGAGCCGAGCTCCCGCCGCGTCGCGTCCGGAGCGCCGCCGAGGGCCGCGACCGCGCGGGCGATCGCGCAGCGAGCGCCGCGATCATCGAGATCACGAGCGCGACCGCCCACGCCGCCGCCCGCCCGGTCGCACCCGATCACGACTCCGATTGCGCCTCCGAGCCCTTCCCGCCCGCCGATCGACCGCTACCCTGGCATCCGTTCCGCCGCGGGCTTGGCAGGCTCGAGGTCGCGACCGCGAGCTGCACACCGAATCCGGTCGCGGCCGCGCGCGCGCAACGGCGGCGGAGCCCCCCCCATGATGCGCACCTTCGATCGGCAGCTCCGCGGACTCTCCATCGCGCTCGCGCTCGGCGCCCTCGCCGGCTCCGCGCGCGCCACCGACTACTTCGTCAGTCCGAGCGGCAAGGACACCAATTCCGGCAAGAGCGCCGCGCAGGCCTGGAAGACGCTCGCCAAGGTCTCGAGCTTCGACTTCGCGCCCGGCGACCGCATCCTGCTCGAGAGCGGCGCCGTCTTCGCCGGGCCGTTGAACCTCGCGGCGTCGGATTCCGGCACCGCGCTCGCGCCGCTCGTGATCACGAGCTCTTCGGCCGCGCCCGCGACGATCGACGCGGGGACTGGCGACGGGTTCTTCGCGTGGAACGTCTCCGGCGTCGAAGTGCGCAACCTGGTCGTCCTCGGCAGCGGCGCCTCGACCAACCAAGGCGAGGGCGTCTTCTTCTACGTCGATCTCGGCGGCGGGGTGAAGCTCGACCACGTCGTGCTCGAGGACCTCGACGTCCACGGCTTCGGCGGCTACGGCGTGCAGCTCGGCTCGGGCTCGGCGTCGAAGAGCGGTTTCCGCGACGTCACCGTGCGCCAGCTCGACGCCCACGCCAACGCGCGCGCCGGCATGGCGGTGTGGGGCACGTTCTCGGCGAGCTCGACGACCTGGGCGCACGCGAACCTGTGGGTCGTCGACTGCACGTTCCGCGACAACCTCGGGATCGCCTCGGTGACCAACACCAACACCGGCAGCGGCATCTGGGTGTCCGACGTCGACGGCGCGACGATCGAGTACTGCGAGAGCTTCCAGAACGGCTCGCTCTGCGCGAACCCGAACGGCGGACCGGTCGGCATCTGGGCCTTCGACGCGAACGACGTCACGATCCAGCACTGCGAGTCGCACCACAACCGCACCGGGCCGAACTCGCTCGACGGCGGCGGCTTCGACCTCGACGGCGGCGTGACCAACTCGCGGCTGCAGTACAACTTCTCGCACGACAACGACGGAGCGGGTTTCCTGCTCGCGCAGTACGCCGGCGCTCGGCCGTTCGGCGACAACGTCGTGCGCTACAACGTCAGCCAGAACGACGCGCGGCGCAACGGCTACGGCGCGCTCGATCTCTGGAGCGGCGCGGGCGCGGCGGCTCTGCGCGATTGCGAGCTCTACCACAACACGGTTTTCCTCGCGGCGAGCACGAGCCCGGGAGCCTCTGCGGTCGCGCTCCAAACCGCTGTGACCAACGTGCGCCTCTACAACAACATCTTCGTCACCACCGGCGGCGCGAAGCTCGTGCGCTCGGTCGCGCAACCCGGCGCGTACTTCCAGCAGAACGACTACTTCCCGAGCGGCGCGACGTTCGCGATCCAATGGGGTGGCACGACCTACGCGTCGCTCGCGGCGTGGCGCACCGCGACCGGCCAGGAGTTCTTCGGCGCGCGCGTCGCCGGCACGGCGGTCGATCCGCGGCTCGTCGCGCCCGGCACCGCGTCGACCGTCGGCGATCCGCACCAGCTCGCGTCGCTCACCGCCTACCAGCCGCTCGCGATCTCGCCGCTGATCAACTCGGCGCTCGATCTGCCGCTGCTCTACGGCATCGACGTCGGTGCGAGCGACTTCGCGGGCCAACCGACGCCGCACGGGACGCGCTACGACTTCGGCGCGTGCGAGTGGCAAGGGCCGTAGAGCTCGGCGACGCGAACGGCGGCGACGCGCAGACGCGCTCGCGCCGCGCGCCTGCGACCTGCGGCTGACTTGCAGCTGTGAGCGACCCGGATACGCTCCTCCGGGATTCGAGACGTGAGACGTAGGACGATGGGGAGACTCTTGCTCGCGCTCTGCGCGTCGGCAGGTTGGCTCGGCATCGGCATCGCCGCGCCCGCTCGGATGGTCCCGGCTCGGAGCGCAGCGGAACAGCCGCTCGGCGAGCGCGCCGAGATCGCCGCCGAGCTCGCGCGCACCGATCCGCGCGCGGCGCTCGAAGCGGCGTTGGCGGTGCTCGCCGATGCGCTCGCGCACGGCACCGAGCTCGAACGCGCGCGCGCGCACGCCGCGGTCGGGATCGCCTATTTCTCGCTCGGTCGGATGCCGGATGCGCTCGAGCACCACACGCTCGGTCTCCGCTGCGCCGAGCGCGCCGGCGACCGCGCGCAGATCGGCAAACGCCATCAGAGCCTCGCGTCGGTCTGCGGCTCGCAAGGGAAGCTCGACGAGGCGTGGGAGCACCTGCGGATCGCGCTCGACGCCGCCGAAGCGACCGACGACGCCGATGCGCGAATGCTCGCGAAGGAGACCATGGCGTTGGTCCAGCAAGCGCGCGGACACGCGCCGGAAGCGCTCGAGCTCTATCGCGACGCCCTGCGCATCGCGCGCGAACGCGCCGACGCGGTCTCGCTCTCGCGACTTGCGTACAACATGGCGACGCTGAAGGCCGCGCAGGGCGACGAGCGCGGCGCGATCGCCGACTTCGAGACCGCGCTCGCGGAGTCCGGCGACGGCCAGCGAGGCACGCTGTTCGCCTACGCCGCGCTCGGGCACGCGTACACGAACACCGGCGAGCCGACGATCGGCCGCCAGTACTACTCCGACGGCCTCGCGATCGGTCTGGCGCTCGACGATCCGCGCGTCGTCGCGCAGTGCGCGCTGTCGCTCGGTTGGACGTCGGTCGCCGAGTCCGATCCCGTCACGGCGAGCTCGTACTTCGCCACGGCGCATGCCGCGTTCGAGCGCACCGGTGACCTTTCCGGTATGGCGTCGACCGATGCGGCGGTCGCGCTGAACGAGCTCGACCGCGGCGACCCGGCCGCCGCGCACTGGTACGCCGAGCGCGGTTGGGCGATCGGCTGCGAGCTCGAGATCGACCGGCTGACCTACGAGCTCTCCAACGCCCTCGCTCGGACGCACGCGGCGCTCGGGCAGTACCGCGAGGCGCACGCGGCCGCGATGCTGCTCGCGGAGACCGAGCGCAAGATCTCGGAGCAACGCGCGTCCGAGCGCTACGCCGCACTCGACGCCGAGCTGCGCCGGGAGGTCGCCGACGAACGCTTCGAGCACGAACGCCTGCGCGCCGAGCAAGCGCTCTTCCGCAGCGAATGGCAACGCAATGCGGCGATCGGCGGCGTGCTCGCGCTCGGCGTCGTCTGCGCGCTGGTGATCCGCAACGGGCGCACGAAGCTGCGCGCGAATCGCGAGCTCGAGCAACGCAATCGCGAGATCAGCGAGCGCAGTCGGACGGTCGAGGAGCTCAACGCGAACCTGTCGCGCGCGCTGGCGGAGGTGAAGCAGCTCTCGGGCCTCCTGCCGATCTGCTCCTTCTGCAAGGACGTGCGCGACGACCGCGGCTACTGGAACCAGGTCGAGGAGTACCTCAGTCGGCGCTCGCCGATCGAGTTCTCGCACGGCATCTGCCCGCGTTGCGCGGAGAAGCACTACGGCTCGCTGCTGCACCGCACGCCGGACGCGACGGTAGACTCCAAGGATGCCTGACGGGACCGCGCGCGCACCGTCGCCGTTCGAGGACGCGAGCGTCGTCGAGACCTACGAGGATTGGTACGCGACCGCGTTCGGCCGGTATGCGGATCGACGCGAGCGAGAGCTGCTCGACGAGCTGCTCTCGCCGCTCTTGCCCGACGCGCGCCTGCTCGAGGTCGGCTGCGGCACCGCGCACTTCGCGCACGCGTTGACGCGCGCTCCGCGGCGCGTGTTCGGCGTCGAGCCCAGCGAGCGCATGGCCCGCGTCGGCGCGACGCGCGTGCCGCTCGTGCGCGGCGCCGCCGAGCGGCTCCCATTCGCCGACGCGAGCTTCGACGCGGTCTACCTCGTCGCGGTGCTCGACTTCGTCGACGATCCCGTTCGCGCGCTCGCCGAGGCCTCGCGCGTCGCGCGCGAGCGCGTGGCGGTCGTCGCGCTCGCGTCGAGCTCGTGGCTCGCGCTGCGCCGGCGCGTCGCCGCGAAACGCGGCCATCCGATCTTCTCGCGAGCTCGTTTCTGGTCGCGCGACGACTTGCGCGGCTTCGTGCGCGCCGCCGGCGGCGAGCCCGAGCGCGAACGCGCGGCGCTGTGGCTCCCTCCCGCGCTCGCCCCGCGCTTCGGCGCGCTCGACGGCTGGCTCTGCGCGCGCGCGGCGGGACTGGCGGGCTTGTGGGCGTGCTCGTTCCGCCCGCGCTACTCGGGCAGCGGACGGCCGTCGTCGGGCACGCGCGCCCACGGGTGAACCGGCAGGTTCAGTCCGCCGATCTGCACGAGCCCGGTCGGACTGAAGCGCCAACCGTCGACGTTCCAGAGCGTCTGCGTGTCGATCGTCGCGCGCGGCGCCGCGCCGGTCTTGCGATCACGCACGACGAGCTGCTTGCCGCCGTCCTTGCCCTCCGGCCCGTCGAGCACCGCGATCCACAGACGCGCGGGGATCGCGTCGCCGCGCCGATACGCTCCGCCGAGCGGCTCGTACGGGCGGTTCGCGTAGAACGCGTCGGCGGACGCGACGAGCAGATAGCTCTCGCGCAGCACCGTCCCCCGCTTCCACGTCGTTGGCGGCAACGCGTCGTACGCGAGGTAGTGGTTGTTGTGCCAGCTGTGCTTGTTGTCGGGCGCGGTGATGCGATCGATCACGCGATAGTTGAGCGTCAGGTCGGTCGCCGCGTACCAGTGGTACGTGATCCACTGGTGTTCGGAGCCCGGCATCGGCTCGACTTCGAAACCGAGCAGAGTCAGTTGCTCCTTCGGCTCGATCGTCTCACGCACGAAGTCGATCGGGCGTTGGAGCTTGTGTACCTCGGCGTACGCCGCCGGATCGTCGACCTGCTCGACCTCGAAGAAGCGCCGCGCGCGCGCGACGGTGCGGTGACGCTCGAGCACGTAGAGCGGACCGAGCTCGGCGTGCGTGCGTTGATCGTAGAACGTCGAGCGGACGCGGAAGCGTTCGTTCACCGCGCGGAAGAGCTCGGCGTGTTCCGGCCGCGTCAGCACCGGCAGGTGAACCAGCAACGCATCGAGGCTGTCGAGCACCCCGGTCACCTGCGCGCGTTCGTCGGGCGTGAGCTTCGCGTACGCCTCGAGCGGCTGATCGAAGCGCACCATCTCGATCGACGGCGACGTGCGCAGGAAGACCGCCCACGGGTACGCGGAACCGACGCGCACTTTGCGCCCGGCGGGCGGCGGATGGGCTTCGAGCTCGGCGTTGACGTGCTCGATCGCTTCCCAATACACGCCGTGGCGACGCAGCGGCTGCTTGTCGAGCTCGACGAAACCGAGCACGACCGCCACCGAGACCGCGGCCCACGCGAATCCGCGCTTCGCGACGCGCGCACGGTCGCTGGTCGTCAGCCATGCGAAGCCGAGACCCGCCGCGGGCAACAGCGTCGCGAGCAGCGGCAGCCAGAGCCGGTACGACTTCTCGCCCTTGAAGCTCATCACCGCGAGGTTCGCGAGGAAGACGACGAACAGGAAGCCGACCGCGCCGACGCGATCGCGCCACGCGCGCCACGCGCCGACCAGCCCGAGCGCGATCACCGGCGCGACGAACATCTCGTGGAAGTGCGCGATGTACCACGTGCGCGGCATCCGCTGGCGCGTGCCGAGCGAGCCGGCGTCGACTTGGAAGTCGCGGATCGAGCTCTGCCACGAATAGAGCCGCTCGGCGGCGTCGCGGAAGCCCAGGTTGAGCAGCCAGCCAGTCGCCGTGCCGCCGATGTTGTCGATCGTGTAGCGCCAGACGCTGCCGCCCCACTCCCCGTACACCACGCGATCGAGGCCGACCTGCACGGTGACCATCACCACCAGACCGACCAACACGGCGACGACCGCGCTCTTGTGCTTCCACGTGTCGCGCAGAACGAGTCCGACGAGCACCGCGAGGATCACGAGCAGCGTCTGGTACGCCATCAGGAACCCGACGCCGAGATACAGGCCGCCGACGAGCTCTCGGCGGAACGTCGAGCGCACGATCAAGCGCTCGAGCCCCAGCGTGACGAACAGCGCTGCCGCGACGCCGGAGATCGGCCAGCTCGAATAGAGCAGGAAGAACGGATTCATCGCCGCGAGCGCGCCGGTCGCGTAGCCCGCGCGGCGTCCGACGAAGCGCGATGCGAAGCGCGCGCAGACGAACACGAAGCCGAGCGCGAGCGCGACTTGCATGCAGCGCGCGATCGGCATCAGCGGGCGCAGGTCTTCGAGCCCGACCAAGTGCGCGGCGCCGAAGAGAGGCACGAACACCGCCGAGTACGCGAACGAGCGGATCGTGCGATCGCCGCCGAGCGCGCGGCCGTCGACCCAGTCGTGCGCGCGATCCATGAACTCGACGGCGTCGGCGAGCGGGTAGCCGCTCTGCCACGTCCACGCGACCACCTGCAACACCAACGCGAAGCACAGCAGCAGTCGCACGCCGCGATCACCGAAGGCGAGCGGCGGCTCGGACCGGAACGCGGACGCTGCCGCGTTCGCGGACACGCTCTCTCTCGTCGTGGCGGCGGTCATCGGCTCGGGGTTCGGATCCCGCGAAGGCCGTCGGCGGCGCAGGACGCGAGACGCCCCACTGTACCGTCCGCCGCGCGACGCGGGATGCGCTCCTCGGTCGCCGAGCGTCAGCCCCGCGCGACCGCGGCGCGCAAGACCGCGAGCAGGCTGCTCGGCGAGTAAGGCTTCTGGAGGAAGCCTTCGAACTCGCCTTGCGCGAAGCGCCGCGAGACCTCGGTCTCCGAGTAGCCGGACGTCAGCACGACCTTGACGTCGGGCCTGCGCCGATGGAGCACGTCGAGGATCTCACGCGCGCCCAGCTTGGGCATCGTGACGTCGAGCAGCACGAGGTCGATCTCGTCCGCGTGCGCTTCGAACAGCGCGAGCCCCGTCTCGCCGGACACCGCGGAGTGGACGCGGCGACAAACCGGCTGGAGAACGCTGGTCGCCAGCTCGGCGACCACGGGCTCGTCGTCGATCACCAAGACGGTGCCGAGAGTCTCGGGCGACTCGCGCGCCGGGTCGACCGGGCTGACGCGCTCCTTGGTCGAGACCGGCAGGAACACGCGGAAGGCCGTGCCGCGACCGAGCTCGGTCTGGACCTTCAGTCCGCCGTCGTGCGCGCGCACGATGCCGAGCACCGCGGCGAGCCCGAGCCCGCGCCCGGTGAACTTCGTCGTGAAGAACGGATCGAAGATCCGCTGCATCGTCGCTTCGTCCATCCCGCAGCCGTCGTCGCGCACCTCGAGCACCGAGTACGACCCGGGCGGCAGCCCGTCGGTCGGGAAGTTGACGTCGCGCTCGACTCTCGGATTCGTCCACGCCCACGTCGACACGAGGACCTCTCCGGTGTCGTCGCCGATCGCCTCCGCGGCGTTGATCACCAGGTTCATCACGAGCTGCTGGAGCTGCGCGCGGTCCGCGTCGATCGGCGGCAGGTCGCTCGCGAGTTGGAACCGCAGCTCGACCTTCTTCGCGATCGAGCTCGCCAACAGCGCGCCGATCTCGCGCACCTCGGCGCTGAGGTCGACTCGCGCGCGCTGGAACGTCGCCCGGCCCGAGTACGCGAGCATCTGCCTCGTCAGGTCCGCGGCGCGGCCGGCGGAGCGCTGGATCGCGAGCAACGCGCTCCGCGTCCGCGCGGGCAGCTCGTCGGAATGCAATGCGAGCTCCGCATTGCCCAGGATGCCGGTGAGCAGGTTGTTGAAGTCGTGCGCGATGCCGCCGGCGAGGATGCCGAGGCTCTCGAGCTTCTGCGTCTGCAGCATCTTGCTGCGCAGATCCTCTTGTTCGAGCGCGGCCCGACGCTCCTCGGTGACGTCGCGGTGGAGCGAGAGGAAACCCTGGCCGTTGCCCAGCGAGTCCTCGAGCCTGAGCACGGTCATCACGCGCGTGCCGATTCGACCGTCCTTGGTCTGGTACGAGCGCTCGCCGTGCCAGCGACCCTGCGTCCGGATGCCGGTGAGGATCTCCTCGGCGGTGGCGAACGTGCGTTGGTTCTCTGGGTAGAGCATGAGCGGCGACTGGCCGATCAGCTCGTCGCGCTTGTAGCCGAAGATGCGCTCGGTCGCCGGGTTGCACTCGACGATCCGCAGGTCGCCGTCGATCACGATCACCGAGTCGATCAGGTCGGTGACGATCGAATGGTGCAGCCGCCGCGCGCGCTCGGTCTCCGCGCGCTCGATCGCGATCCCGACCAGGTGCGCCGCGCCCTCGACGTGCTCGATCTCCTCCGCGGTCGGCGCGCCGGACGCCGTCTGGTACAGCCCGAAGGTGCCGAGCAGCGCGCCCGTCGAGCTCAGGATCGGCTGCGACCAGCACGCGCGCAGCCCGTGTCGCAGCGCCGCGTCGCGCACCGGAGCCCAGCGCGGATCGACGGCGATGTCCTCGGTGACCACGCGCGAACGCGAGTACGCGGCGCTGCCACACGTGCCGACGCCCGGCGCGATCGGCGCGCGCGAGGTCGCTTCGGCGTACTCGTTCGGCAGGCTGGTCCACGCGGCGAGCACGAGCTCGTCGCGCGCGGGAACGCGCCGCATGATCGTCGCGAACCGCCCCGGCAACGCGAGCTCGATCCCGCGCACCACCGCATCGAGGATCGTCTTCAGCTCGGCGCCTTGCGCGAGCAGGCCGACGACGTGGTGCTGGAGCTCACTCCATGCCGCGATCGGACGGCGGACGTCCGGGGAAAGGACTCCAGGCTCGGGCAGCGGTTCGGGGTTCATCGGCAGTTCTTGGGAGCGCTGCTCGCCCTGTGCGGAGCGAGGCTCGTAGTTCGAAGTCCAGATTCCGTCCCCTCACGGAATCGAGCAGCCCCCACGGTAGCACCCCGCCGCACGCGGTCAGTAAAGCCTCTTTTGATTATACTTGTCCGTATAATACGAGTCCGTATAGTCCAGCCGCATGTTCATCGGACGCGACCCCGAACTGGCCTACCTCGAAGAGCTGCACGCCTCCGGCCGCCCCGAGTTCTTCGTGCTCTACGGGCGCCGGCGGGTCGGCAAGACCGAGCTGCTCCAGCAGTTCGCGCAGCGCCACAAGGCGGTCTACTTCCTCGCCGCCCAGCAGCGCGACCGCGACAACCTGCGCGCCTTCCGCCAGGCGATCGTCGAGGGTCTCGGCGACGACCTCGCGGCGACGATCGACTTCCCCGACTGGGTGACCGCGCTCAGCTTCCTCGCCGAGCGCGCCGGCAAGGAGCGCCTGACGGTCGTCCTCGACGAGTTCCCCTACCTCTGCGAGGCGCAAAAGAGCGTGCCGAGCCAGCTCCAACGCTTCTGGGACATGCGCGGGAAGAAGAGCTCGCTGCTCTTGGTGCTCTGCGGCAGCCAGGTGGCGTTCATGGAGACCGAAGTGCTCTCCGAGAAGTCTCCGCTCTTCGGTCGCCGCACGTCGCAGAAGCGCCTCGAGCCGCTGGCGCCGCGCGACACGCTCGGGTTCTTCCCCAAGTGGAAGCTGACCGACCGGGTGCTCGCCTACTCGATCCTCGGCGGGATGCCCGCGTACCTCGCGCGGTTCGACGACGGGCTGCCGCTCGCGGAGAACGTGCTGCGCGAGATGCTGCGGCCCGAGGGCTTCCTGTTCGACGAGGCGCAGTTCCTGCTCCGGACCGAGCTGACCAATCCGGCGACGTACAACTCGATCCTCGCGGCGGTCGCGCGCGGCGCCCAGCGCCTGAACGACATCGCGTTGGAGGTCGGCGTCGACGCGACGACCGCGAACAAGTACCTGACCGTGCTGCGCGAGCTCGAGCTCGTCGAACGCGAAGTCCCGCTCTCCGATCCCGACCCGCTGCGCTCGCGGCGCGGCAGCTACCGCATCGCCGACCGCTTCCTGCAGTTCCACTTCCGCTATCTCCAGCCGCACCTCTCGCTGGTGCACGCCGGCCGCGGCGCGCGCGTGCTGGAGGAATTCGTCGCGCCGGACTTCCCGCGGCTGCTCGACGAAGCGCGCACCGAGTTCATCCTCGATCACCTCGCGCGCGAGTCGGCCGACGTGCTCGGCGAGGAGGTCGTCGAGACCGGACGCTTCGCGGGGGTCTTCGTCCGCGCGATCGGCCGGACTTCGCGCGGCAACACGGTCGCTGCGATCGTGGTGCCCGATGGCGAGCGCGAGCTCGCTCCGCTCGAAAAAGAACTCGCCGAACTGCGCGAAGCGATGGGCGGCGAGGTGAAGAAACTCGTCTACGGTCTAACCGCACGCGTCGACCGTCCGTTGGAGGTCGAGCTCGTGCCGAAGGGCGAGCTTCTCTAGGAGTGTTGCTGCCGATGGCGATGGAAGAGCGATTCCAGGAGTACTTCGCCGCGCTCGATCGCGCGGGGAACAAGGACCGTTGCTACCTCTGCTGTCGCAGCCCGGCGGAGGTGAAGCGCTTCTTCGGCTTCGCGGAGGACGGCACGCCGCTCGACGCCGACCGCTACGGGATCGAGGACGTCGTCCTGGAGACCCTGGACGTGATGAGCTACCGCGGCACCCGCCCGGTGTGCGCGGTCTGCCAGCTCAACGTCGACGCGCTGACGATGCTCGACGAGAAGTCGACCCTGCTGGCGGTCCTGGAGGAGATGGAGACCGACCGCGAACGCCTCTGGCCGACCGACGACGCCGACGCTCCACGCTAGCGGACTCTCCCCCGGACGGTAGAATTCTTCGCCCGCGGGCCTAAGCAGGCCGCCCCCCGAACCCAGGAGCCTCCGATGTACGACCCCGAACTCGTTCAACCGTTCCGCGATGAAGTCACCCGCCTGGGCGTCAAGGAGCTGCGCACGCCGGCGGAAGTCGAGTCGGCGCTGAAGCTGCCCGGCACGACGCTGGTCTTCGTCAACTCCGTCTGCGGGTGCGCCGCCGCCGGCGCTCGCCCGGGTCTGCGGATGTCGCTGATGAACGCGAAGAAGCCGCAGAACATGTTCACGGTCTTCGCCGGCATGGAGGCCGAGGCGACCGCCAAGGCGCGCGAGTCCTTCGCGCCCTACCGCCCGAGCTCGCCGCAGATCGCGCTCTTCAAGGACGGCAAGCTCGTCAAGATGGTCCAACGCCAGGACATCGAAGGTCGCGACGCGGCCGCGGTCGGCAAGCTGCTCGCCGACGCGTTCAACGAACACTGCTGAGCGCCATGGACGGCGACCGACTCGCGCTCGCCGAGGCCTTCCTCCAGGAGGCCGTGTTCCAATCGCGCGCCAAGCAGGCGGCGGGCACGGTGCTCGCCGCCGGCGCGAGCGCGAAGCCGACCAACTGCGGACTCGGGCGCGAGGCCGCCGTCGTGCTCGAGCTCTCGCCGCGCGGGCGCGAGCTCTTCGAAGCGCTCTTCCCGTTGGTACTGCCCGACGAAGCGCTCGCGAGCCTGCGCGAACGGATCAGCGCGTGGGTCGAGCGTCAGGACCAACTCGACCGCGACCGCAACCACTTCTTGAAGGCCTTCCGCCAACGCCACGGCTTCGATCGCCGCGCGTATTCGGCCGAACAGCTCGCCGACTACGACTCCGGCCTCGCCGAGATCAACGCGCGGGCCGACCGCGAGCGGCGCGAGCACGCGGCGCGCATCCTCGCGTAGGCGCCGGCGCGCTCGCGGACGCCGCGCCCTTCCGATCGAAGCGAAGCGCTCGGCGAGCGGATCCCTCGATCCACCCGCCGAGCGTGCGCACGCGGTTTCGAACGGCTCAGTTGCCGATCTTCGACACGAAGAGCAGCTGTCCGCCTTCGACCAGGTTCGAGCCGCCGCCGAGCGGACCGTCGCTGACGCTGTGCGCCTGGACGTCGGTGATCAGCAGGCGCTCGCCGGGCAGCGTCTGGAAGAAGCTCGTCACGTCGAGCACGCCCGACGACTCCCAGTTGCCGAGGTCCGACGGCGCGGAATCCGTCGATCCGGTCGGCGCGACCGCGGAGCGATCGATCTCGGCGACGCGGGTGTAGACGCGGGTGATCGGATCGAGCTGCCACAGCGACGCCTCGATGCCGGTGCTGCCGCCGAAGAGCGACGACGGCGACGTCGAGCGATCCTCGTTGACGTACACCTTGCCGTTGTCGGCCCAGCACAGGTTGTCGGGGTTGCGGATGCCGCTGTCGGGCACCGCGAGCGCGTCGGCGTCGTGGACGATCACGACGTCGGCGGTCAGGGTCGCGAAGTCCACGTCGACGACGTAGACGTCGCCCCAGTTGTCGGCCGGGAAGAGCTGGCCGCGGCCGGTCGACGCGAATACCGCCTGCGTGCCGTCGAGCGGATTGGTCGCGAGGTCCTCGGGCCGCGAGAACGAGAAGCAGCCGAGCGCGTCGGCTTGCGCGGCGAGCGTGTCGCCGTCGGCGTAGCCGAACGCGTCGTAGCCAGGTTGACCAGCCTGCGCGACGTCTTGCACGGTCACTTCGACGAACGAGCCGGAGCGGAAGGAGTTGAGGCCGTTGAACTGCTGCGGCGTGAGGTCGCCGTTGCTCGTCTTCCACGCGTAGAGCTTGCCGACGGCGAGCCCGTTGCGATCGAGGAAGCTGCCGTCGCCGATCGCGCCCTTCTCGCCGACGTAGAGGTAGAGCGGCGAGCTCGCCGTGTCGTCGCCGCAGAGCAGCGCGACCTTCGACGCATCACCGCCGTCGAGCGGCGTGACGTTCTCCCACGCCATGCGACCGAGCGCCGGCGCGGCCCACAGCGAGCGCGTCTTGACGTCGAGCGCCCACTCGCTTCCGCCGTGCGGGACCGACGGCTTGCCGGTCTCCTCGCCCGCGAAGAAGACGTCGTCGACGAAGCCGTAGGTGCCCGCGAGCACCGATTGGCTCGAGCAGAAGCGCGACAACCCCTTCAGCGGATCGCCAACTTCGTTGATCTGCGCCGGGTTGGTGACGAGCACACCTTGGCGGTCGTAGACCTTGCCGAAGGCCGGGCCCGCGCGCTTGAGGCTGGTCGTGACGACGCCCGCTTGATCGACGGTGCGAGAGAGGACGAACGTCGAGATGCGCGCACCGGTGAGCTGCGTGCCGTTGTCGAGCTTGTACGCGTAACCGAGCGCCTCGGACGCTTCGTGGCTGACGAGCACCAGCGCGGTCGTCGGGTTGCGCGGAAACGCGCCGATGCCGTCGAGCAGACCGATCGGCGTGTAGTTGCCGAGCGTCTCGCCGACGGTGAACAGCGGCGTCGCCGTCCAGCCGTTGCCGGTCGCGGCGGTGTCGCCGCGCAGCATCGGCGGGTAGGTCGTCAGACCGAAGCCGGTCGTGGTCGGGTCGAGCTCGGCGACGCCGTGGAACTGCGCGGTCGCCGGCGCGACGAGCGCGAGCACACCGGCGAGAGCGAGAGACTTCTGGATCGTGTTCATGGAGCGAATCTCGGAGGTCGTGTTCTTCGTGGACTTGGTTTCGTTACGGCGCGCGATGACGTCCAACGACGTCTCGCGAGCCGCGCGAAGAGCACAAGCTCCTTCGAAGAAGACGCGGTGAGCGCACGATCAACCCGCGCCGAGCAACTGCGCGTGCGTTGTCCAAGCGCTGACCGAGAGCCTCCGAGGTCTTCACTCGCTCGGGGTAACGCCGCGACACCGTCGGGGTCGAGCGGCGGCGCACCTGCACGTCGCCGCGAGACTCGCCTTGCGCGGCTCAGGTCTCCGTTGGCACACCTTGCCTCACGCGTCCGCGGAGCATGTCGTGCAGCGATCGGCGCGCGCCGTGCACCTCGAATCGCTGTGGCGAACGACACTCGGGTCACGTCGCAAGGCGCACGTCACGAGTCGCGAGTCGAGCGTCACACGTTGCGACTCGCCTCGCGCGAACTCCATTGCGCCTAGAGCGAGCGACATAGCGCGCGGCGACGATTCGACGTACGCAGCGAGAGCGCACGGCTCCGAACGGACGCGGGGCGTCCGCTCGTCGAAGCGCGCTCCTGCGGCGGCGGTCAGCGACGCGACTTCGTGCGCGCGCTCTTGACCGCTTCCTTGACGTCGCCGAGGCGTTGCTGCGCCTTGCCTTCGACTTGCTTCACGACGCCGGCGACCTCTTGCTTGCGGCTGCCGACGAGCTTGCCCGTCGCGCGTTGGACTTTGCCGACCGTGTTCTTGGCGGCGCCTTTGACTTGATCTTTGTTCATTGGATTCCCTTCTGGTGGTTGGGTGCGAGCGCTTGACGGCTCGAACCTACGCTTCCGCTGGATCGGTGAGCATCGACAGGTCCACCGATCGTCGCGGCGAGGTGTCGGTACTCCGAGCGCGATGCCGTCGGCGTGAACTGGGCGGTCGAGAGTCCGCTCGGGTGCGGCGCGTCGAGCCTCGCACGCTCGCTGCACCGGCACTGTCGACGACGCGCGAGTCGGCGGTCGAGCTGGGCCTCGCTCGCGAACGCCGGAGCTCGTCCACGCGCGCAGTCGGCCTCGCTCGTGCAGTGGAACGCGCCACACCGACGCGCTCGCCGGCGAAGTCGGCTCGCGCGTGCGGTCGATCTCGTTCGCGCAGTCGGACTCGCGCGCACGGAGGAGCTCCGCGGAATCGTCGAGCTCGCTCGCGCGGAGGGGCTCGCGCACGCCGAGGGGCTCGCTCGCGCCGAGCGACTCGCTCGCGCTCGGGGGCCCGGAAATCGAAACAGCGGCGAGCAGAACCGCCTGCCGCGGTTCCACTCGTCGCCGAAAGGCGAGCACTCGTCCCTTGCGTGTCACGGCGCGAGTCGGCGACGCGCGTCGTGCTCGCTCAACGGTCCTTGTAGGTGAACTTCTGACCGCCGACGGACGCTTCGACCATCATGCCGGCTTCGTTGAGCGTGTAGACCTCGACGCCGTGGCCGTAGTCGGCGTTCTTGCTGGCGCCGGCTTCCATCGCCGTGGTCGAGGCTTGCGCGTCGAACGCGAAGTCGCCGTGCTTGAACTTCTTCAGCGCGGACTTGTCGGTGAAGCACACGATCTCGGTGTAGGTCTGACCGCCGAGCTGGAGACCGACACTCGCTTGGCTCATGTCGCAGTAGCCGACGACGACGCCGTTCTCGTAGAGCACGCCTTTGCCATACGCGCCGCCGACGCCCATCGCGGCCTTGCCGACTTTCGGGAACACCGCGTAGCCGGCGCAGTTGCGCAGCGCCTCGGCGAGCTCCGGATCATGCGCGCGGGAGGTCGTGAGCGTCGCCGCGGCGTCGCGTTGGAGTTCGGCCTTGGCGTCGGCGCCCTTCGGCGCGGTCGAGCACGCCGCGAGAGCGAGGCACACGAGGGTGGTGGCGAGAAGATGAGCTTTGTTCATGGGGATCATTCCTGTAGCGAGCCGGATCGATCGGGGGAGTCGTGGCTCCTGGACCCTAGGTCGACCGACCCCGCGGCCCCATCGACACCTCTGTCGATCGCGGGGCGCGATGCCAGGTAGCGGCGAGCTCCTCCACGGCGCGCGCATCGATCGCGAGCTCTCCCGCCGATCCGTGCGGACGATCCGGCGCGCCACCGGCGGTCACACCGGTCGCGAAGCGCCCTCGACGGGCTCGACCGCGCCGGGCCCGATCCGATCGAGGCCGCAAGCCGTCTTGGCGTCCCGCTCGGCCTCGGAGGTGCTCCCCGAGCTCGTTCGGTAGACTCGGGAGGCCCCGGAGGCCGTCGAGAACGGCCTCCGAGCCCCGCGGACGTGGCGAAATTGGCAGACGCGCGAGACTTAGGATCTCGTGCCGCAAGGCGTGGGGGTTCGAGTCCCCCCGTCCGCACCAGACCGCTCCGGCGGTGTCGCGCGCAACGCGGCGTCGCGGGAGAACGAAAGCGCGTGATGCCATGAAACGCCTGCTCTGCGTCCTCGTCGTCGCGTTCGCGTTGGTCGGCCGGCTCGACGCGCAGCTCGTCGCGTACGACGAGTTCGACGGCTCCGCGCGCGGCGGTTGGAAGCAGACGGGACTCGGCGAGTGGGCGATCGACAGCGCGCGTCTCGAGCGCGGCGCGTTCGTCACCGTCGACGGCAATCACTGGCGTGAGCTCGCCCACCCGGTGACGCGCGCGACCGTGTGGTACGCGGCGACCTTCCGCATGCGTGCGGCGCCGGTCGGCGACGCGTCGATCGTCCCCGCCTCCGATCGGAGCTCCCAGTTCTCCGAGTTCGGCTTCAACTCCGCGTACGGAGCGACCGGCTTCGTCACCGCGGCGAGCCCTGGCGGCGGTCCGATCGCGACCGGCATCGACGCGACCGCGACGCAGACGATCCTCGCCCGCTACGACCTCGCGAGCGGCACGTGGAGCGCATGGGCGAGCGCCGGCGACGGCCGCGACCTGGTCGACGCGAGCGGACGCGTCGTGCGCGAGCCGTTGGTCGACGATGCGCCGCTCGCGAGCGACTCGCTCGGCTTCCTCTACCTCACCAAGGGCAGCCGTCAGGAGCTCGAGGTCGAGCGTCTCGCGCTCGCCGCGACCGCGCGCGACGCCCTGACGCCGGTCGCAGCGGGGACGCCGACGCAAGAGCTCGCGCCCGAGCCCGTCGTGCCGCCGTCGCCGGGGATCGCGGCGCTGCTCGCCAGCCCCGACCTTCGGATCGGCGAGCGCATCGCGTGCTACGGCGACTCGATCACGTGGCAAGGCGGTTGGATCGAGGTGCTCGAGAAGGCGTTCGCGCGCCACGCGCCCGAGAAGCACGTCGTGTTCCTGAACCGCGGCCTGAACGGCGCGACTTCGACCGATCTGCGCGACGGAGTCGACGACCTGTTCGGTCAGACGCGCGGCGACTTCGTGAGCGAGCTCGCGAAGGATCGGCCGTCGTTGGTCGTGATCTTCGTCGGCGTCAACGACGTGTCGCGCGAGCACGCGAAGAACTCCGTCGACGCGTACGCGACGGCGATCGAGGAGCTCGTCGACGCCGCCGATCGCGACCACCGCCGCGTCGTCGTCTGCACTCCGGCGGTGATCGGCGAGCGCAAGCACGGAGCGAACCCGCGCGACGCGGCGCTCGACGAGTACGCGCTGGCCGCGATGCACTCCGCGTGGACCTCGGATGCGCCGCCCGATCCGAAGTCCGGCGTCCTGCGGGTCGCGATCTGCAATCTGCGCGGCGCGTTCGCGCGCGAGCTCGAGCGCCTGAACACCGACGATCGAGAGAGCGGCGTCTTGACGTACGACGGCGTCCACATGCTGCCCGCGGGCAACGCGTTGATCGCGGACGAGATCGCGTCGTCGCTCGCGAGCGCGATC
>JADLBP010000308.1 GCA_020847695.1 Planctomycetota bacterium | reverse complement strand
CGCGGCGAGCATCCGCACGGCCGCCCGCCGCCCGCGCCGAAGCGTGTGATCGTCGAGCCGACCAACGCCTGCAATCTGAAGTGCGCGTACTGCGGCAACAAGGACATGCTGCGGGCGCGGACGTTCCTCGACGTCGAGCTCTATCGGCGCCTGCTCGACGAGATGGTCGGGCTCGGCGTGCCGCGCATCACTCTGCACACCGTCGGCGAGCCGACGCTGCATCCGCGGATCGGCGAGATGCTGCGGATGGCGACCGAGCGGCGGCGCGTCGTCACGATCTCGACCAACGGGACGCTGATCGGCCGCGAAGCGCTCGCGAGAGAGATCGTCGCGGCGGGCCCGGAGATCCTGAACTTCTCGTTGGATGCGGGCGACGCCGAGACGTTGGCGAAGACGCGCGACGGGCTGAAGCTCGACGACGTCGTCGCCGCGCTGAAGCTCGTGCGCCAACTGCGCGACGAGGTCGGCCCGATCCGCGACAGCCCCTGGGGCCGCGTGCGGCTGCCGACGCTCTCGATCACGTGCGTCGTCACGCCGCTGTTCACGCGCGAGGTCGAGCGCAAGTTCTTCGAGACGTTCGCGCCGCTGGTCGACGACTTCCTCTTCCACGTGCCGAACAACCACGCGATGAAGGTGCCCGACGAGCCCTACTACTTGCCCGGCATGATGCCGAAGCAGTTGCGCGACAAGGTCTACAAGGCGCTGCGCCACCCGTGCGACTATCCGTGGGACGCGCTGTTCCTGCTCTCCGACGGAACGATGTCGGTGTGCCGCTTCGATTTCGACGCCAAGGTCACCGTCGGCAAGTTCGGGCCGCAGTCGATCAAGGAGCTCTGGGAGAGCGAAGCGATGCAGAGCCTGCGCCGCGCGCACATGTTCTTCGAATTCAAGGAGTGGCCGCAGTGCGAGAACTGCTCCGCGACCTTCTACGAGAACCGGCACGAGCACTTCGAAGCGACGCGCCGCTACATGGCGCGCAACGAGATCCGACCGACGCGCGACGTGTGGCTGCCGGTCAACCCGCTACAGGTCGCGCCGTCGTCGCGGCCGGCGTGACGCCGATTCAACGCACGATGAAGACGTCGTCGAGCGGCTTGCGGTCGATTGCCGCCTTCGGCACGAGGCAATCGAGCGCCGGATAGCCGACCGGGATCAGCAGGAAGGGCTTCTCGTGCGCGGGGCGCGCGAGCACGTCGGAGAGGAAGCCCATCGGGCTCGGCGTGTGCGTCAGCGTCGCGAGGCCGGCGTGCTGCGCCGCCGCGAGCAGGAAGCCGCACGCCAGACCGACCGACTCGTTGACGTAGTAGTGACTCGAGCCGTCGTCCGCGCGCACGAGGCGGAAGACGACGATCAGCCACGGCGCGACCTCGAGGAACTCCTTCGTCGGATCGGTGCCGAGCGGTTCGAGGTCCGCGAGCCACTCCGGCGTCGCGCGGTGCGCGTAGAACTCGCGTTCCTCCTTCTCGGCGGCGACGCGGATCGCACGCTTGGTCGCGGGATCTTGCACGCAGACGAAGCGCCACGGCTGCTTGTTCGCGCCGCTCGGCGCGGTCGTCGCGCAGCGCACGAGCCACTCGATCGTCTCGCGCGACACCGGGCGATCGCTGAAGTGCCGCACGGTCCGACGGCGGCGCACGACGTCGTGGAAGCGTCGCGCGGCTTCTTCGGGCGCGCAATCGGGCTCGTAGCGATCCGTGTACGGCACGAACTCCGGCGCACCCATCGCGCTAGTCCACCATCGTCAGCTCGAGCAACCCCGGCGTGCCGCCGCTCGACGCCGCGAGCGTGAGCACGACGATGCGATCGTACTGCGCGTCGGGGAACTGCTCGCCGGCGGGGCCCTTCTCGAGGTTGGAGAGCTTCGCGCCGAGCAACTCCGCGAGCTTCGGCACCGTGTTCGAGTGCCCCGCGACCAACGCTTTCGCTCCCGGCGGCAGCGCGCGCAGCTTCGCCACCAAGTCTTCCGGCTTGCCGGCGGGCACGACTTCGACCGCGACCTTCGCTGCGTTCGCGAGCGGCTCGACGGTCAACCGCGTGCGCTTGAACTCGGACGCGAAGACGTGCTGCACGCCGCTCGACGCGAGCATCTTCGCCAGTCGCGCTGCGCGCGCGGTGCCGACGTCGGAGAGCGTCGGGTCGCGCGGATCGTCGCTCGCCTTCTCCGCGTGCCGCACCAGGATCACGGTGATCGGCGCGAGCTTCTCGGGCTCGCGCGCGTCCTGCGGAGCCGGCCGCGCGGCGAACGCGACGCCGACCAGCGTGAGGACGGGTACGAGGACGAGCGAAAGCGCGAACGTGCGACGCGAGATCGACATGCAGGACTCCGGGTCGGGGGGACGGCGCGCATCATAACGAGCGCTCGCCCCGCGCCGGGTCCGAGAGCGCGGCGCCGCGCGAGCCCTCGGCCCCGTGAGTCGACGCGTGCGCGAATTCGCGGCGCGCGGCGTCGCGCTCGGTATCCTCCGCGCATGCACCGGTCGCTACCGAAGCTCGCGTTGATCGCGGTCTTCCTCCTGCCGACGCTCCTGCTCGCGTGGCTCGGGTTCGCCGCGCTGCGTTCGGAGACCGAGCGCGGCACCGCGCGTTACCGCGAGCGAGCGGAAGCGACGCTCACCCAAACGCTGCAGCGCCTCGACCGCGAGCTCGCCGCGGTGGCGCGCGGCGACGGAGACGCGCTCGCCGTCCGCTTCGGCGGCGACGGCACGTGGCTCGGACCGACGCTCGCACGACTGCCGGCGGCGAACGCGAACGCGGCGCTGCCGGCCGATCCGCTGCTCGTGCGTTCGCTCGAGGCCGAGATCGACCGGTTGGAGGTCGCGGGCGAGCTCGAGCTCGCGCTCGATCGTCTGCGCATCGCATCCGAGGGCGATCGCCCGCTTGAGCTCGTCGCGTGGGCGCTGGAGACGCGCGCGCTGCTCGCCGTGAAGCTCGGACGCGCCGACGACGCGACCGCCGCGCGGCGTGAGCTCGTCGAGCGCTGTCCCGACGCTCGCACGCCGAGCGGACTGCGCCGCTCGTTCGTCGCGCGGCGCGAGCTCGCGCGCTCCGCGCCGAACGGCACAAGCGATCTCGCCGACGTCTACGCCGACGCCAGCGCCGACCACGCGTCGCTCGACGACACCGCGACCGCCGACTTCGTGCGCTCGGTCCGCGTCGAGCTCGCCGAGCGGCTCGCGCGCGAGCCCGACGAGATGCTCGCCCGGCGCGTCGCGATCAGCGATCGCGACGTTGCGCAACGCGCGCGGCTGCGGCGCTGGCTCGCGACGATCCCGCGCGGCGCGAGCGACTGGGTCGCGTCGGGCGCGGTCGGCGGTTCGCGCGTGTTCGAGCTCGCGGACGAGCCGATCGCGAGCGCCAATCCGCTCGCGCCGACGACGACCGGCGAGCGCGTGCTCGTCGCGGTGACCCGCGACGGCGAGGGCTGGCGCGGCGGCGCGCTGGAGCTCTCGCGGCTCTTCGCGCGTACGGAGCCAGGCTCCACCCCCGCGACTTCACGGTCGGACGAACGCGCTGGCGTCGAGCCTGGCTCGGAATCCTCGGTCTCCGCGGCCGCGACTTCGCGGTCGGACGAGGTCGCGGGGGTGGAGCCTGGCTCCGTATTCTCCGCGACGATCGAGCCGCTGTTGCGCGCGACCCGCGAGGCGCCGATCGCGCGCAGTAGGCTCGCCGCGCCGCTGGATGCGTTCGAGGCGCGCGTCGGCGGCGGCGACTTCGCGAGCTTCCTCGCCGGCGAACGGCGCAAGCTCTACTGGACCACGGCGCTGGTGGCGACGGTGCTGGTGCTCGCGCTGGTCGCCGCGTTCGCGACGCTGCGAGCAGTCGCGCGCGAGGTCGAGGCCGCCAAGGGCCGCGAGGCGTTCGTCGCCGCGGTCACGCACGAGCTCAAGGCGCCGCTCGCGGCGATCAGGCTCTTCGCCGAGGTCTTCGAGCGCGGCGACGTCGAGCCGGAGAAGGTCCGCGAGTTCGGCGCGCGCACGGTGCGCGAAACCGATCGGCTCGCGCGGCTGGTCGACAGCGTGCTCGACCTCGCGCGCCTGGAGCACGCGAGCGGCGGCCCGAAGCGCGAGGCGTTGGAGCTCGGCGAGCTCGCCGCACGCGCGCTCGCGACCGTCGAGCCGCTGGCTCGTGAACGCGGGTTCGCACTCGAGCTGCGACGCGAGGCGGACGTGCGGGTCGCCGGCGACCGCGACGCGTTGACCGGCGCGATCGTCAACCTGCTCGACAACGCGCTGAAGTACTCGGACACGCCGCACGCGATCGAGGTCGAGGTCGCGCGCGCGACGCGCGACGGTGCCGCCCGCGCGGAGGTGCGGGTGCTCGACCGAGGCCGCGGCGTGCCGGCGGGCGAAGCGCAGCGCATCTTCGAGCCGTTCCGCCGCGTCGGCGACGAGCTGACGCGCGACCGGCCGGGCGTCGGGCTCGGGCTCGCGCTCGTGAAGAAGATCGCACAGGCCCACGGCGGCGAAGCGCGCTGTGAACCGCGCGAAGGCGGCGGTAGCGTGTTCACCTTGTCGCTCGCAGCGAGCGAGCAGCACGCATGAACGCGAAACCGCGCATCCTGGTGGTCGAGGACGAGTCCGCGATGCAAGCGGGCCTCGAGTACGCGTTGAAGAAGGACGGCTACGCGGTCGAGTGCGTCGGCGACGGCGAGGCGGCGCTCGCGAGCCTGCGCGCGTCCGCGCCCGACCTGGTGCTGCTCGACGTGATGCTGCCGCGGCGTTCGGGCTTCGACGTGCTCGCGTCGCTGCGCCGCGAGGGCCGCAGCGTGCCGGTGATCCTGCTGACCGCGAAGGGCCAGGAGATCGACAAGGTGCAGGGCTTCGATCTCGGCGCCGACGACTACGTCACCAAGCCGTTCAGCCTCGCCGAGCTCTTCGCGCGCATCCGTGCGCGCCTGCGACGCCGCAGCGAGGACGCACAGGACGTCCCCGACGAGCTGCGGCTCGGTGCGGCGCGCGTCGACTTGAAGAAGATGCGGCTGGAGCGCGAGGGCGGGAGTCACGAGCTCTCGCTGCGCGAAGTCGACATGCTGAAGCTCCTGTGGCGCGAGCGCGGCCGGCCGGTTTCGCGCGAGCGCTTCCTCGAGGAAGTCTGGGGCCACGAGCGCTTCCCGACGACGCGGACGGTCGACCAGCACGTGGTGAAGCTGCGCCAGAAGCTCGAGGTCGATCCGGCGAATCCGAAGGTGCTGCTGACCGCGTTCGGGGTCGGGTACCGGCTGGAGGCGTGACGGGGTACGGAGCCAGGCTCCACCCCCGCTACTTCGGCCGAAGCGTGGACTCCCCGCAGCGCGTAACCGGCGAAGTAGCGGGGGTGGAGCCTGGCTCCGTACTCCGGCCGAAGCGTGGACTCCCCGCAGCGCGCAACCGGCGAAGTAGCGGGGGTGGAGCCTGGCTCCGTACCGTCACAACCTTTGACAACTCGCGCGACGGGCGCTGACAAGCTTCCGGTCGAAACGTCGTCGAATGCGCTCGTTCGCATCCCATCCCACGTTTCGAGGACCGCCATGCACTCGCTCACGACTCGCACGCTCACGACCTTGCTGCTCACCGCTCCGATCCTGGCCCAGGGAGAGAAACCGGCTGCGAAGCCGACCGCCGAGCTCGGCTACGTCGCGTCGACCCGACAAGACCCGACCACCGCGACGCCAGCGTCGCTCGTCGAACAGGCGCTCTACGCCGAGGAGCACGAGCGCGATTTCGCGCGCGCCGCCGAGCTCTTCCAACGCGCGCTCGACGCCGCGCGTCAGACGAACGACGCCAAAGAGCTCGACCGCGCGAAGAAGGGGCTCGATCGCGTTGCCGCGCGGCAACGAGGTGGGTCGATCGCTGCGCCTCAAGACGATCCGATCCTGTGCAGCATCGCTCGCTGCTTCCGATCCATGGGGGCGGACCTGAAGGCGCGGAATGAAGGGCCCATGCCGGGAGAGCTCGACATCGGTCTCTACGGTGCCGCAGCGGTGCCGTGGCTCGAGAAGGCGGTCACGCAGCAGTTCGATCTCTGCGGTCAGCGGATCAGTGGCAGTGCCGAGCGTTGCGTGCGCGCGCTCGCTCTCATGCGCCTGCCGGAAGCTGATGCGGCGCTGGCCCGACTCGCCAAGTCGACGGACCCGCTGACGCGGCGCGCGGTCGTCGGCTTCTGCGATCCGGATGCCCAGCGCGGCCTGCTGCTCGCCGGCCTCCAGGACGCCACGCCGTCGGTGCGCGAGACCGCACTGATCACGCTCGCCGAGTCGAAAGACCGCGCGCTCGCGAAGGTGATCGAGCCGGAAGCGCGGCGCGGACAATGGGTCGCGCTCCGTTGGCTCGCCTCGGTCGACGCGATGCAGGTGCTCGCGATCGCAGTCGACGCGAAACTGGAAGAGATCGTGCGCCAGCAGGCGCTGAAAGGACTGTACGAAGGAACGCCGTTGAAGCCGACCTCGGAGACCGTCGATGCGCTGCTCGGTCTCGCGGGCTCCACGTCGACACCGCAGCTCGCGACCGATGCCCTG
>JADLBP010000307.1 GCA_020847695.1 Planctomycetota bacterium | reverse complement strand
GCTCGCGCTCGCGGCGGCCGCCGCGGGCGTGGCCGGCGCTTGGGCCTGCGCCGTGCGCGCCGCGGGCGCCGCATGGGCGCTGAGCTCCGCGGGCGCCGAGCGCGTCGGAGGCGCCGAGCTCGTCGTCGCCGAGCCCGCCGCGCCGGCGCACAGCGCGCTCGCGACGAGGAGCGTGGTTCGGAGCAGGTTGCGATGGATCATGGGCGCGTCTCCTCGTCGTGGGACCGCTCGCGCAAGACGAGCAGGCGGCGTCGCGAACGGCGGGCGCCGACCGCGCGCCATTTCAGGGCCTGCCGCATCGAATCGGAAGCGCGGAAGCCGCGAACCGCGCGCCGTCTGGGTACTTTGATGACGCCCGCGATCGACACCATCCCGAGCGCGCGGAACGAGCTTGAAGTCTCCTTTCCACCGCGGACACAGTCGCGACGAGCCGCGCGCCGTCGTCGAGCTATGGGGCGAGCGCGTCCGGTTCGCGTTCGATCGAAAGCTGGTCCACGAGTTCGAGCTGCGCGAACTCGTCGCCGTTGGCGAACGGTGGTTCGCACCGATGCTCCTCGAGGACGAGCACTACCTCGTGTTGGTGTTGCCGGACGGCGGCTGGATTCAGCTCGGAGAGAGCACGGTCGACCGCGAGCGGCTCGTTCGAGCGCTCGAGGCCGTGCACAGCACGAAGCTCGAGTTCGAATGCCTGTGGAGCGGTGACGACCAAGGTCGCGTACTGCTGCCCGAGCGCCTGAGGGGCCGCCCGCTGTTCCACGCCGAGCCGCTGGAGCGCACTGGCTGGTGGGGGCGACTGACCGACCGCTTCGACCCCGAGATCACGTGGCGCCTGACCGACGAAGTCGAGGCGCTCGTGCGCCCCAAGCGTTGACGCGCCGCTACTTCAGCAAACCCGCCTCGCGCAGGATGCGTTCCTTCTCGTCGGCGAGCTTGTGCAGCGCCTCCATCGTGTCCATCTGGCCGTCGACCGCCTGGCCGACGTACTTCTGCGTCACGTTCATCAGCTCGTTGAAGCAGGGCACGTTCCAGAAGTCGCGCATCGTGTCGATCGAGTCCGCGAACGGCGCGTTGTAGGGCGTCTTCGCGCGGAATTCCGGGCTCGCGAGGATCGCGGTGTTCGCCGTGAAGCCCGCGGGCTTGGTGATCCACTTCTCCTGCGTCTCGCGCTTCAGGAACCACGCGATGAAGTCCTTCGCGAGCTGTTGTTGCTCCGCCGGGATGCGCGTCGAGATCGACAGGCCTTGGCCGCCGAGGCTCGCGATGCGCTTGCCGTCCTGCGCGGGCACGGTCGCGAACCCGACCTTGTCTCCGAACTTCGCCTGGATGCCGGGGAAGAACGCGAAGTAGTTGAGCATCATCGCGGTCGAGCCGTTGGCGAACGCCTCGAGCGCTTCACCGTAGTCGAGGTTCTCCGACTTCTTCGGTCCGAGCGCGATCAGCTTCTTGAAGCGCTCGATCGCCGCGACGGTGCCGGGTGTGTCGAGGAAACCCTTGACGCGGCACGAGCCTTCCTCGTGCCACATCCCGCCGTGCGACCACAAGAGGTTCTGCAGGCCCATCGTCAACGCGTCGTACGCGCGACCGGTGGTCATCACGCAGCCGTAGCGCTTCTCGTCGGGGCGGAAGAAGAACTGTGCGACCTGCTCGAACTCGTCGAACGTCGTCGGCACGGTGAGCTCGCGCCCGAACTTCGCCTTGAACGCGTCCTGCTCCTTCGGATCCTCGAACCAGTCCTTGCGGTAGCAGAGTCCGACGGCGTCGGTCTCGCACGGCGCGGCGAACCACTTGCCGCTGTTCTCGGGGTACTCGCAGAGGTACTTCGCGGCGCGTCCGTGGATCGTCTTCAGGTCGACGACGGTCGGCAGCCAGTCGGTGAGCTCGAGATAGCAGCCGCTCGTCGCGCCGCGGCCGATCCATTGGCTGTCGCCGATCACGACGTCGAACGCGGTGCGCGAGTTGCCGAACTCGAGGAAGACCTTGTCCTGGTAGCTCGACAGCGGGATCTGCTGCACCTCGACCTTCACGCCGGTCGCGGCCTCGTACTCCTTGCCGAGCTCTTGGAGGCCCGTCGCGGGATCCCATTGGAACCACCAGATCTTCAGCGACTTCGCGGCCGGCGCGGAGCCGGTGACGACCACCTCGCTGCCTTCCTTGCCGCACGCGACGAACGCGAGCACGGCGAACAGCGCGAGCGACTTCGAGATCCAGGACATCACGGCGGGGGACTTCATCGCGGGGACCCTTTCCTACTTCTTCGACTTCAGGGGACGGCGACGGATCGCCTTGAACTTCTGCGTCTGGCCGAGGATCGCGCGCTCGGTCGGCAGGCGCTCCATCGAGCTCGCGCCGTAGAAACCGTCGACGCCGGTGCAGCGGTCCATGATGTACTGCGCGTCCTCCGGCTCGGCGATCGGGCCGCCGTGGCAGAGCACGAGCACGTCCTTGCGCACCTTCTTCGCGACGGCGACCATGCGCTCGATCTTCTTCACCGAGTCGTCGAGCGTGAACACCGTGTGCGCGCCGATCGAGCCGCCGATCGTCGTGCCCATGTGCGCGACGACGATGTCGGCGCCGGCCTCGGTCATCCAACGCGTCTCCTCGTCGGTGAAGACGTAGGGCGTCGTCAGGAGGTCCATCTCGCGCGCGAGGCGCACGACCTCGACTTCTTGGCGGTACGAGATCCCGGTCTCCTCGAGGTTCAACCGCACGTTGCCGTCGAAGAGCCCGACGGTCGGGAAGTTCTGGATGCCCGCGAAGCCGAGCTCGCGCAGTTCGCGGAGGAAGAGCTTCGGGATCATGAACGGATCGGTGCCGCAGACGCCGGCGAGCACCGGCGTGTGCGTGACGACCGGCAGCACCTCGAACGCCATCTCCTTGACGATCTGGTTCGCGTTGCCGTACGGCATCAGGCCGGACATCGAGCCGCGGCCCGCCATGCGATAGCGGCCCGAGTTGTAGATCACGATCAGGTCGATGCCGCCCTTCTCCTCCCACTTGGCGGAGATGCCGGTGCCGGCGCCGCCGCCGATGATCGGTTCGCCGCGCTTCACTTGCGCGCGCAGTCGTTTCAGGATGCCGGAGCGGGAGTTGTCGATCTTCGTGGTCATCGGTGGGTCGGCTTGGGTGCGTCGGCGGCGAGCAGAGCGAGCAGCGCGTTCGCGAGCGCGTCGGCGAACGCCGGATCGTTGATGTGGAGGTCGAGCTCGAGCACGGGCACCGCGCCCGCGTTCGCCTTGATCGCGTCGAAGAGCGCCTTGCGCGCGGCCGGATCGTCGAAGGACTGGCCGGCGCGATCGAGAGCGGACACGCCGCGCAGCGGCAGCGCGATCCGCGCCGGTCCGCGCGAGCGCGCGACCTTCGAGCCGAGCTCGCGCCCGAGCGCCGCGTTCTCTTCCGGCGTCGTGCGCATCAGCGTCACGTTGGCGTTGTGGACGTGGAGCTTGCGGCCCGCGAACTTCGCCGGAACCGTGTCGCGGCCCCAGAAGTTGACCATGTCGAGCGCGCCGACCGACACCACCTGCGGGATGCCGAGCTCGGCCGCCGAGGTCAAGCGCGTCGGGCCGGCGGAGAGCACGCCGCCGACGAGCTCGTCGGCGAGTTCGGTCGTCGTCACGTCGAGCACGCCCGCGAGCATGCGGTCGCGCACCAACGACTCCAGCGTCTCGCCGCCGCTGCCGGTCGCGTGGAAGACCAGCACCTCGTAACCGGCGGCCTCGAGCACCGCTCGCGCGCGTTCGACGCACGGCGTGGTCACGCCGAACATCGACGCCGCGATCAGCGGCTTGTCGCGCGCGTCGCCGCCGGCAGGCGCGGGCGGCGGGGTGCGCGCGACTGTCGCCGCGGACGAGGCACTCAGAGCCGAAGCACTCGGCTTTGCCGCGAGCTGGACCATCCCCGCCATCGCCTGCGCCGCGCGCTCGAACACCGCTCGGCTGATCCGGTTGACGCCGGAGACGTCGACGATCGAGTTCAGCATGAAGATGTCCTTCGAGCCGACGAACGCGCGCACGTCGCCGGACGCGAGCGTGCTGATCATCAGCTTCGGCACGCCGATCGGCAGCGCGCGCATCGCCGCGGTTCCGATCGTCGTGCCGGCTCCGCCGCCGATGCCGAGCACGCCGTCGAGCTCTCCGCGCGCGTGGGCGGCGAGCGCGAGCGCCGTCGCACCGCGCGCGGCGGTGTTGACCGCCGCGCCGCGGTCGTTGCGAGCTTGGAGCGCTGCGAGCGTCGTCCCCGCTGCCTCGAAGACTCGCTCGCGCGGCACGTCGGCCTGCGCTTGCGGCTCGCCGATGCAGCTCGTGTCGACGAGGACGACCGGCACGCCGAGCGCGCGCAGCGTCGCACGCAGGAAATCGGCCTCGCGGCCTTTGGTGTCGAGCGTCGCGAAGAGATGGACGGCCATCGGGGCCGTGGAGGTTACGGCGATGCTCGCGCGGGCTCAACTGCGGACGAGCGTCCGAGTCCGAGGTCCGCGGCATGCCGACGACCGCCGCGCGCCGACGGAGCGCCGCGACGCGGCGCGCGCCGTGGGCCGACCACCGCGGTCTCGCGGCGAGCGTCAGGTCGATCGGACGTCGCCGAGAGTCCGGTGACGACTCGGCGCGCGCTTTCATTGCGCGTTCGCCCCGCACGCACGGCCAGCGCTGTAGCCTGGAGTTCGAACGCCCATCCCCGATGGTCACCCGCGAACCGACCCGGTACTCGATCGCGCAGCGCTGCAATTCCGAGCTCTCGGTGCGCGCGCTGCGGCTCGGCGCGGGCCGTGCCTTCCATCGGCCGACGCAGGTGTACCTGCAGCTCGCATCCGCCTGCAACCTCTCGTGCACGATGTGCAGCGAGGCCAACCGACCCGAGGACGCGCGCCACGGCAAGGGGTTGAAGTCGTTCGCGCCGGAGCTCTTCGCTCGGCTCGAAACCGAGGTCTTCCCCTGGTCGTCGGAGCTCTACTTCGGCGTCGGCGGCGAGCCGACGTTCTCGGAGCACTTCGTCGAGTACACCGAACGCGCCGCGCGAGCCGGCCAGGAGATCCACCTGGTCACCAACGGCACGTTCCTCGAGCGCGACGCCGTCGCCCGCGTGATCGCCGCGCACGTCGCGTACGTCCAGGTGTCGATCGACGCCGCGACGGAGCCGACGTACGAACGGATTCGCGTCGGCTCGCGCTGGTCACGGTTGCTCGCGGGGCTCGAGCGGCTCGCCGAGCTGCGCCGCCGCGCTGCGCCGGGGACCGCGTGTCATTGGTCGTTGTGCTTCGTGTTGATGCGCAGCAACGTCGACGAGCTCCCCGCGTTCGTCGAGCTCGCGCATCACCTCGGCGCGGACGCGGTGCACGCCCAGCACGTGATCGCGATGACCGACGCCGGCATCGGCGAGTCGTTGGTCGGCGAGCCCGAGCGGTACGACGCGATCCGCGCGCGCGCCCAAGCGCGTGCGGATGAGCTCGGGATCGAGCTCGACGCGCCGCTGCCGTTCGAGCCGCTTTCCGTCGAGGCGCGCCGGACGCCGACAGCCGCGCCGCTCGACCCCGACCTCGCGGGCCACGTCGTGCCGTGCCGCTCGCCGAACCAGACCGCGGTGATCCTCTACGACGGCCGCGTCTACGCGTGCTGCCATCCGATGGCGCACCAGAAGATGCAGCTCGGCGACCTGCGCGTGCAGAGCTTCGAGGAAGTCTGGAACGGCCGCGCCGCGCGCAACCTGCGCGCCGGGATCAAGACCGGCGACGTGCCGACGATCTGCCGCACGTGCTCGATCGTGCACTCGCCTCCGCCGGTCGCCGAGGTCGCCGGCGAGCTCGAGACGAGCCCCGGGCTCGCCGAGCACTACGGCGACCGAGACCTCGACGCGGTGCGCTCGAACGTCCCGGCGGGCAAACGGATCGTCGACGCCTACGTGCACGACCTGCGTCGGCACGCCGATGAGCTCGCCGCCGAGCGCGAGCGGTTGGTCGCGCACGCCGCGGCGCTGCAGAGCGAGCGCGACGGGCTCGCTCGGCACGCGGCGAACCTCGAGAGCGATCGCGTGCACCATCTCGCGCACATCGCCAATCTCGAGGCCGCGCACGAGTCGCTGCTCGCGCACGCGTGGCGCCTGTCGAAGCGCTTGGAGGAGCGCGGGGCGGGTTCTCTTCTGAAGGGCTGGCGACGTCCCAACCGCCGCGGCGACACGTCCGCGCCCGAGGAGGCCTGACGATGGACTCGCGACCGCGCGCACCGACGCGCACCGACATCCCCGTGCTCTTGCGCGCTCGTCCGCGCGAGATCTGGGTCGAGCTGACCTCGAACTGCAACGCGCGTTGCATCTACTGCTGCGTCAGCCAACCCGGCTACGAGGGCAAGGACCTCGCGCTGACGCCCGAGGAGCTCGCGGCGATGCTCCAGCCGTATTCGCCGCCCGAGGTGCGGATCACCGGCCACGGCGAGACGACGATGCTGCCGCATTGGACTCGGACCGCCCGCTTGCTGCTGCAGCAGGGCTTCGCGGTGACCACGAACTCGAACTTCGCGAAGGAGTTCAGCGACGAGGAGATCGACGTGCTCTCGCGGTTCCGCTCGCTGGAGATCTCGTGCGACGTCGCCGACGCCGAGCTCCTGCCCCGCGTGCGCCGCGGTTGTCGCCTGGAGCGCATCGAAGCGAACCTCGCGCGCGTGATCGCGGCGTGCAAGCGCGACTTCCGCGAGCTCCCGCACCTCAACATCAGCGCGACGCTGACCGATCTGACGATGCACGGTCTGCCGGACCTCGTCCGTTGGGCGAGCGCGCACGGCGCTCACGCGATGGAAGTCGTCAACCTCGAGCGCTACCCGGCGCCGCCGGGCGTGGTCGAGTGGCGCCATCCGTCGGAAGCCGATCCCGAGCGCATGCTCGCGTT
Organism: Planctomycetota bacterium; assembly: GCA_020847695.1. Taxonomy (GTDB): domain Bacteria; phylum Planctomycetota; class UBA1135; order UBA1135; genus JACRIN01. The sequence continues at coordinate 15,109 of JADLBP010000307.1, read as the reverse complement.
GATCGAGGAGTCCAGTCGGATCGCGAAGCAGCTCGGTTTCGTCTTCCGCGTCCAACAGGGCCTGATCGACGCGTGTTGGCTCGCGCTCGGCCGCTCGGGAGAGGCGCCGCGGGGGTTCGCGCTGTGACGAAGAAGACGTTCTGTCGCATCCCGGGTCCCGGCGAGACGCGCGCGTGCATCGATCCGTGGATCTTCGTGTACGTGCGGGCGAACGGCGACGTCGACGCGTGCTGCCGCGGCGTCACGATCGGCAATTTGCGCGACAAGAGCCTCGAGGAGGTGGTCAACGGCGCCGAGGCGATCGAGCTGCGCCGTCAGGTGCTCACCGGTGAGCTCCCGCCCGGTTGCGTGCAGTGCGCGACTCGGCCGGTGACCACGGTGGAGAAGCTCGGTGCGATGGTCGAGCACCTGGTCTACGAGGCGGGCTTCGAGGAGCAAGAGGACCTGCGCCGCCAGATCCGCGAGCACCGCGAGGTGCGCTCCGACCTGCTGCGCGAGCGCGAATCGCTGGCGAGCCACGCGGCGACGCTGGAGAAGCTGCTCGCCGAAGCGCGCGAACACGCCGCGAACCTGGAGCGCGAGCGTCCGCACCTGACCGATCACATCGCGAACCTCGAGCGCGAGCGCGCGGTGCTCGCCGCCGAGGCTGCGCGCCGTCGCGGCTTGCTCGAGTTGCTGCGCGGCTGGTTCGCCCAGCGCTGACGAACCCCCGGGCCCGGTCGCTTGCGCGGGCGCGAAGCGTCGCGCCGACGACGCGGGAGCTCGACCGAAGGGTCCGGCGCGCGGCGACCGCGTGCTCGTCTCGCGCCGAATCCCGTGGGCTTCGCTCTGGCCCAGCCCCGCGGCGGCGCCGTAGCATCGCGCGCACCATGAGCCGAAGCCTGCGCCGCCTGTTCCTCGTCCTGTTCGCGCTCGTCCTGGTCGCACCCGAGGTGCTCGCGCAAGCGCAGCAGCCGCTGCGGATCTTCCTGCGCGGCGGGCCGAAGACGCACGGGCCGAGCGAGCACGAGCACACGCTCTGGATCCAGGAGTGGACGCGCTTGCTGTCGCAGCGCGGAGCCAAGGTCAGCGGCGCCCCGCGCTTCCCGACGCCGGCGGAGCTCGAGCGCACCGACGTGATGGTGATGTACGCGGCCGAGGGCGGCTCGATCCACGGCGACGAGCGCGCGTCGCTCGAGAAGTTCCTCGCGCGCGGCGGCGGGCTCGTCGTGCTCCACGACGCGCTCTGCGGCGACGACCCCCAGTGGTGGAAGACGGTGATCGGCGGCGCGTGGGAGCACGGCGTCGCGAAGTGGTGGAACGGCGACGTCGGCGTCTACGTGCAGGACTTCGACCATCCGATCACCCGCGGCGCGTCCAACTTCATCTTCGAGGACGAGATCTACTACGCGCTGCACATGACCGAGGACGCGCACGTGCTCGCCGCGAGCATGCACACCGTCTTCGACATCGAGCCGCAGATGTGGACGGTCGAGAAGCCGACGTACCGAGCGTTCGTCGCCGTCCAAGGACACCTCTGGAAGTCGTTCGAGCACCCGGCGTGGCGCACGATGGTCCTGCGCGGCATCGCGTGGGCCGCGAAGCGCGATCCGGACCTGCTGACCGACGGCGCCGAGCGCGGCGCGCTCGCCTATCCGCCGGGCGGCCCGATCCAACCCGAGCTCGCGATGCGCAAGCTCGAGATCGATCCGGAGTTCCAGCTCTCGTTGGTCGCCGCCGAGCCGTTGGTCGTCAAGCCGATCTCGCTCGATTGGGACGCGCGCGGCCGCATGTGGGTCGCGATGACGCCCGGCTATCCCGACAAGGCGCAGTTCTCCAAGCGAGCGCCGCGCGACCGCATCGACGTGCTCGAGGACGCGAACGGCGACGGCTCGATGGACCACGCGACGACGTTCGTCGACGGGCTCGATCTGGTGACCAGCTTCGTCTTGCACAGGAACGGCGTGATCGCGAGCGCGTCGCCCGACATCTGGTGGCTAGGCGACACCGACGGCGACGGCAAGTGCGACGAGAGGAAGCAGCTCTTCACCGGCTTCGGCTACGGCGACACGCACGCGGTCGTTTCGAACCTGCGCTGGGGCCTCGACGGTTGGATCTACGCGACCCAGGGCTACTCGGGCGGCGCGAGCGACGTGTCGAGCGGCGCCGACTTCGGCGCGAAGCGCTTCGGCCGGATCGGCAACGGGCTCTTCCGCTTCAAGCCCGACGGCAGCGCGATGGAGATGGTGTCGAGCTACGGCTCGAACACGTGGGGCCTCGACTTCGACTGGGACGGCGAGCTCTTCTTCACGATGGCCAACGGCTCGCACGTGCGGCACGTGGTCGTGCCCGAGCGCGCGCTCGCCGGCGGGCGACTCGAGGGCGTCGAGACGTGGATCGACGTCGCCGATCACGATCGCGTCAAGCCGCTCTTCCGCGCCGAGCTCGCTCCCTACGTGCAGATCGACTTCGTCGGGGGCTTCACCGGCGCGTCGGGTTGTTGCTTGTACACCGGCGGCGCGTGGCCGGCGAAGTACGACGGCGCGCACGTCGTCTGCGAGCCGACCGTCAACCTCGTGCACCTCGATCAACTGAGGCGCGAAGGCGCGACGTATCGCGCGTCGAAGGAGAAGGGCAAGGAGGAGACCGAGCTGCTCGCCGGCTCCGACCTGTGGTTCCGTCCGATCCACGCGCGCGTCGGACCCGACGGTGCGCTCTACGTGCTCGACTTCTACAACCAAGCGTGCGTGCACAACGACACGCGCGGGCCGCGGCACGGGCCGACCAACGCGGCGCTGCGCGCCGACCGCGACCACACGCACGGCCGGATCTGGCGCGTGCAGCATCGCGACGCGCGCAAGGTGCGGCCGCCGGAGCTCGCCGGCATGGCGCCGGAGGACCTCGTCGACTCGCTGCAGAGCACCAATCGGTGGGTGCGGCTCTCCGCGCACCGCGCGATGGTCGAGGACGAGGAGTTCCGCGCGAAGGCGGAGCTCGAGCGGCTGCTGAAGACCGGCAAGTCGTCCGCGGCGCGCTTGCACGCGCTGTGGGCGCTCGCGGAGCGCGGCGAGCTCCATCTCGAGCTCGTCAAGGACGCCGACCCGGTGCTGCGGCGCAACGCGTTGCTCGCCGCGCTCGAATATCCGAGCGGCGCGGCGATCCCGTGGCAGACCGCGATCTACGACAAGGAGCGCCGCGTCGCGCTGGTCGCGATCGAAGCGGCGGCGCGCGCGTCGGGCTCGGCGCCGTACCTGGTCGACCTGTTCTCGACGCTCGACGATCCGTGGTCGCGCTCGGAGATCGTCGCGGCGGTCTCGCGCGATCCCGAGGCGTTCCTCGCAGCGGCGCTCGCGTCGCCGAAGCGCGCGGAGCTCGGCGCGATCGTCTCGGCGGTCGGCGGCTCGGTCGGGCGCTCGCGCGACGTGCGCGAGCTCGAGAAGGTCGTCGCGCGGCTCGCGGAGAGCTCGCGCGGCGCGCAGGGCACCGGTTCGCTCGCCGGTGTGCTGCTGTTCGGCCTCGCGCGGACGTGGAAGGACGACGCGAGCTTCCGCGCGAGCGACGAACTGCTCGCGAGCTTCGCCAAGCTCGCCGCGTCGCCGAACGCCGAGGACGCGGTCGCCGCGCTGCCGTTCGCGGTGCGCTGGAACCGCGACGCGGTGCTCGACCAGGCGATCGATTCGGCGAGCGCGCGGCTCGCGCAAGCGCTCGACGACGTCGACGCGACCTCCGAGCAACGCGAGCGCTACCTCCGCCTGCTCTTCGCGATCCCCGCGCGGCGCGCGGAGGCTGTCGCGGCCGCCGAGAAGCTCTTCGCGCCCAGCGAGTCGCCCGCGCTGCGCGAGGTCGCGATCGAGGAGCTCGGCCACGCCGGCGACGACGCGTCGGGCGCCGCGTTGGTGCGCGCGTTGCCGGTGCTCGGCGGCGCGGCGCGCGAGCAAGCGCTCAGCGGCATCGTGTCGCGCACGGGCTCGGCGCGCACGCTGCTCGCGGCGATCGAAGCCGGCGCGCTGACGCCGCAGGAGCTCGGACCGCGCGGGGTCGACGCGTTGCGCTCGCACCCGGACGCGGCGACGGCGGCGCAGGCGAAGGAGCTGTTCGCGCGCCTCGGCGGCGCCGCGGCGAAGAAGATCGAGCAACTGCTCGCCGAGCTCGAGCCCGTCGTGCTGACGCCCGGCGACGTCTCGAACGGCAAGGCGGTGTTCGAGGCGAACTGCGCGAGCTGCCACGTCTTCCGCGGCCAAGGCGGCAAGGTCGGACCCGACCTGACCGGCATGGGCACCCACGGCGCGAAGGAGCTCCTGCCGGTCGTGCTCGATCCCAATCGCACGGTCGAAGCCGCGTACGTCGAGTACGTGGCGGTCACCGACGACGAGCGCATCTTCACCGGCGTGCTCGTGCGCGACACCGCGGAGTCGATCGTGTTGCGCAGCGCGACCGGCGATGTCGAGGTCGAGCGCGTCGAACTCGCGTCGCTGAAGTCGAGCGGTCGCTCCCCGATGCCGTCGGGCTTCGAATCGCTCGGCGGCCCGGCGCTGCGCGATCTGTTCGCGTACCTCGGCTCGGGCTACGAGGGCTTCCGCACGCTCGACCTGCGCTCGGTGGTCAACGCGTCGACGCGGCTCGGCATGTACGACTCGCGCTACGACCCCAATCCCTTCGAGTTCGTGAAGTGGGGCGTGCAGGAGATCGGAGGCGTGCCGTTCGACGTGCTCGATCCCGCGAACGCGAGCCGGCGCAACGTGCTGGTGCTGAAGGGCGGGTCCGGCGGGCCGGATTGGCAATGCCATCGCTACGAGCAGAAGGTCGAGCTGCCGCTCGGCTATCCGGTCGCGAAGGTGCACGTGCTTGGCGGCATCGCCGGTTGGGGCTTCCCGTTCCACGGCGGCGTCGCGCCGATCGCGAAGTGGACGTGGAAGTACTCCGACGGTTTCACCGAGGAAGTCGTGCTGCAGGACGGCGTCGAGTTCGCCGATTGGATCGGGCGACGCGACGTGCCGGGCTCGAAGTTCTGGGAAGGCGTCGTGCGCGACGACAGCGCGGGGCAAGTGCGCACGTTCGTGCTCGCGCCGAAGCGCGACGCGCCGGTCGCGAGCATCGTGCTCGAGAGCTTCGACAACGATCGCGCGCCGACCTGGGTCGCGCTGACCGCGGAGCTCCCGGGCGCGAAAGTCGCGACTTCGACGGCGCCGATCGCCGCGGTCTCGGTGGAGGAGCTCCTGGTCGGCGGCGGCTCGAGCCACGACTTCGCGCGCTGGTACGGCGAGACCGACGTCGCGGTGCTGGTCGCAGGCGGCGCGAAATCGATCCGCTACACCGAAGGCGCGTACGAGCTCGCCGGCGGGCTCGAGAAGGCCAAGTTGCTCCTGCTCTCGACCAATCAACCGATCGCGCCCGACGCGCGCGCGGCGTTCGAGAGCTTCGCGGCGGGCGGCGGCGGCCTGGTGCTCTTGCACCCCGCGACGTGGTTCAACTGGGACGACTGGCCGGCGTACAACCGCGACTTCGTCGGCGGCGGCGCGCGCGGCCACGAGGAGTACGGCGAGTTCGAGGTGCGCGTCGTCGATCCGTCGAGCCCGCTCGCGGCCGGCGTGCAGCCGACGTTCCGCGTCAAGGACGAGCTCTACCAGTTCCAGCGCGATCCGACCGGCGCCGAGATCCACGTCGTCGCTGTCGGGCGTTCGCTGAAGACCGGCAAGGAGTATCCGGTGGTGTGGACGGTCGCGCGCGCGAGCGGTCGCACCGCGTGCATCACGCTCGGCCACGACGGCGCGGCGCACGACGATCCGAACTACCGCAAGCTCTTGGTCAACGCGCGGACGTACGCGCTCGGCCTCTGAGGTCGCGCGATGTGCGAGCACCATTTCCTGCGCTTCGTCACCTCCGCCGAGGCCGAGGTCGAAGTCCTGCCGTGGGGGCCGCACGAGTGGCTCGCGCGCGCCGGGCTGACGGATTCCAAGCTGTTGCAGCTCGTGCGCGTCAAGATGCCGCCGGGCAAGGCGCACGCGTTCCATCGCCATCCGTGCATGGAGGAGCTCCTCTATTACGTCGAAGGCCGAGCCGAGCAGTGGGTGGGCACCGAGAAGCGCATCCTGAAGGCCGGCGACGTCGCGCACGTGCCGATGAACGAGGTCCACGGCACCTACAACGTCTTCGACGAGCCCGTGACCTTCCTCGCCGTGCTTTCGCCGGCGGTGATCGACGGCCCCGCGCTGATCGACGTGTCGCAGGACGAGCCGTGGCGCTCGATCCGCGCCCTCCGAGCGGGCGGCTGAGCGTTCGACGGGTCGCTCGGAGAGCGCGAGACGAGCTCGGTATTCGTCGAAAAAGCTCCACACGATTCGCGGGAGCGTCTCTAGGCTCGTCCGCAGTCCCGAGCGTCGGCTCGAGAATCGTCGCCTGCAGCGATTCGATCCGACGGCTGGCGCTCATTCCCCAAGCACCGGTTTCAGGAGGAGATGGAGATGACCTCTCGCAAGAGATGGCCCGTCGTCGCCGTTCGCGCGACGCAATGGGCAATGTCGGCTGGTCTCGCGACGATCCTGGGCACGACGGCATTCGCGCAAGACGTGCGCGTCGCCGTCCAAGACGCGTACGGCTTCCTGCTGCCGAACGCATCGGTTCGCTGGCAGGCCCAAGGCGGTCCCTGGGTCAAGGCCGAGCACGAGGGCGACGGCACCGCGACGCTCCACGGCGCCGCGAACAAGCTGTTGCTCGACGTCGAGCATCCGTATTACGGCCATCGCCAACTGGAAGTGTCGGTGCCGAGCGACGATCACGGCGTGCTCGTCGTCAGTCTCGACTCGCAGAGCACGCAGACGAAGTTCAAGAGCTCGCGCATGCTCGTCACGCCGACCGGCGCGATCAACAATGCGGGCAACGGAGTCAGTTGCTCGACCGGTGTCGGTTGCCAATTGCCCGATCAACAGGGCCACGGCGGTTCCGGCACGCTCGCCGCGACCAGCGATTTGAATCCGGCCGCGGGCTTCCGCGTCGCCGAATCGGTGAGCACCACGTCGGCCGGCAGCATCGGCTCGGTTTGTTGGTGGGGCATCTACTTCAACTTCGGCTCGGGCACCGATTGCGGTCCGGGGCCGGGCGATCAGTTCTCGATCACGTACTACAACGACGACGCCGGCGGAACGGTGCCGGGCTCGGTGCGCGCCGGTCCGTTCTCGGTGACCGCCGTCAAGTCGGCGACCGGCAACGTGGTCTGCGCGGGCACGACGTGCATCGCGGAATGGCAATTCGAAGCGTCGCACGCGCCGGTCGCGGTCGGCGCCGGCGAATGCGTCTGGGTCGAGATCGCGAACAACACGCAGACGGGCAACTGCTTCTGGCTCTGGAGCGCGGCGCCCGGCGGCGATGGCCGCAGCGCGCAAGCGACCGGAGCGAGCTACGCGGCGACCGACTTCGACCTCGCGTTCTGCGTCGACGTCGCGATCGCGCCGGACGGCTGCGGAGCTCCGCCGCCGCCCGCGAACGACGCGTGCATCGACGCGATCGCGATCGCCGGCACTGGTAGCTTCGCGTACGACAACACCGCGGCGACCACCGACGGCCCCGGCCACGTCGAGTGCAACTTCTCGAGCCAGACCGGCATCGACCGCGACCTGTGGTGGTGCTGGACGGCGCCGGCGAACGGCGATTACGAGATCGCGACGTGCTCGCTGACCGGAACCGACAGCAAGCTCGCCGTCTACGACGGATGCGGATGCCCCGTCAGCGCTCCGATCGCGTGCAACGACGATTCGTGCGGCCTGCAATCGTCGCTGACGGTCACGGCGGTCGCCGGGCAGAGCTACATGATCCGCGTCGGCGTGTTCCCCGGCGCGGCGGGCGGCTCGGGCGGGTTCTCGATCACGAGCTTCGCGATCCCGACCAACGACCTCTGCGCGGACGCGATCCCGGTCGCGGTGCCGTCGGTGACGACGGGCACGACCGACTTCGCGACGATCGACACCAACGCGCCGACGTGCATCGTCGGGCCGACGTCGCCGGGCGTGTGGTACTCGGTCGTCGGCACGGGCAACGTGCTCACCGCCGAGCTCTGCGACGGCGCGGCGACGTTCGACACCAAGCTGACCGTCTACTGCGGCAACTGCGCGAGCCTGACCTGCATCGACGGCAACGACGACTCGTGCGGCCTGCAATCGAGCGTCACGTGGTGCTCGCAGCTCGGCGGCGTCTACCTGATCCTGGTGCACGGCTTCGGCGGCGAGTCCGGTCCGTTCGACCTGACGATCACCGACACCGGAGTCGGCTGCACGGCGACGCAGAACTGCGCGCCGGTCGGCGCGTGCTGCGTCGGCTCGGGTTGCATGTTGGTCGACGCCGCGACGTGCGCGGCGCTCGGCGGCCAGTTCCAAGGCGCGGGCACGGATTGCGGCACGGTGCAGTACACCGCGTCGACGTGCACGCAGCAGTGGGAGGACATCTCGCTCGTCGGCACCCAGCTCTTCCTCGGTGACGACGACGGCGTGTTCATCCCGCTGACGTTCCCGTTCAGCTTCCACGGCGTCGCGCAGACGCAGGTGGGCATCGGCTCGAACGGGTATCTGAGCTTCGGCACCGTGCTCGACGCGTTCTCGAACCAAGTGCTGCCGGACGCGAACGACCCGAACGACGTGATCGCGCCGTTCTGGGACGACCTCGATCCGACGTCGGGCGGAGCGATCTACTACAACTTCAGCGGCACGGCTCCGAACCGTGCGCTCGTGGTGTCGTGGATCGGCGTGCCGCAGTTCAACACCGGCGACTCGAACACGTTCCAAGCGATCCTATTCGAGAACTCGAGCCGCATCAGCTTCCGCTACCTCGGCACGACGCCGGAAGCGTTCGCTGGTGACTACACGGTCGGCGTCGAGAACGCGACGGGCTCCGCGGGGACCAGCGTTCCGGGCTCGACCCTGAGCGCGGGCCTCTGCCTCTCGTTCGATCCGGACACGACGGCGAGCGATTGCCCGGCCAACGCTTCGATCGACATCACGCCGGGCACGTGCCCGAATCCGTTCAATCCGGATTCGCGCGGCGCTCTGCTGGTGTCGCTCGCGGGCACGCCGGTGCTCGACGTGACCAACGTCGACTTCGCGACGCTGTACCTGGTCCGCACGGACCGCGTCGGCGTCGCGGTGGCGCCGTACCTCGGGCCTCCGGGGCCGCACTCGATGTTCGAGGACCGCTCGACGCCGTTCTACGGTCCGGCGACGCACTGCCACGCGGCGGGCGCCGACGGCTTGCTCGACGTGTCGCTCTACTTCCGCGCCGTGGACGTGGTCGACGCGTTCGAGCTCGACACGGTCGCATTCGGCACGCAAGTGCCGGTGATGTTGACCGGTCGCACGCTCGACGGGCGTTGGTTCCAGGGCGAGGATTCGCTCACGCTGGTGCCGCCGCCGTCGTCGGTCAATCTGCGCGTGCACTCGAGCCTGTCCGACGCGTTCATCGAGGTCAGCCCGCGCGATCTCGTGACCGACGGCGACGGTTGGGCGCCGTTCGAGCGCTGGTTCGCGGTCGGCACGACCGTCACCCTGACGGCGACGCCGGATCCGATCGCGAAGTTCGTCGGCTGGCGCGTCAACGGCCAGTTCCTGTCGGGGAGCACGACGATCCACGTCGACCTCTCGCAGACGACCGACGTGTGGGCGCTCTACGGCATGCCTCGCTCGTCGGGCTCGGCGATGGGCGGCGTGAAGTTCCAGTAGCGCGCGCTTCGAGACAACGACACCCCCGCCGCGCGCACCCCGCGCGGCGGGGGTTCTTCGTTTCCGGCGCCGCTCGCGCACCGCGCGCGTCGCCGTGCCGCGCTCACTCGCCGATGATCTTGACGAGCACGCGCTTCTTTCGCTTGCCGTCGAACTCGGCGTAGAAGACCTGCTCCCACGGGCCGAAGTCGAGCTTGCCCTCGGTGATCGCGAGCACGACGCCGCGGCCGAGGATCTCGCGCTTCAGGTGCGCGTCGCCGTTGTCCTCGCCGGTCTTGTTGTGATCGTAGGCGGACGTGGGCTCGTGGGGCGCGAGCTTCTCGAGCCAGCGCTCGAAGTCGCGATGCAGCCCGCGCTCGTCGTCGTTGACGAACACGCTCGCGGTGATGTGCATCGCGTTGACGGCGCAGAGGCCTTCGCGGATGCCGCTCGCGGCGAGCGCGGCCTCGATGTCACGCGTGATGTTGACGAACCCGCGTCGGGTCGGGATCTCGAAGAACAGCTCCTCGCGGTAACTCTTCATCGCGCAGACGATAGCCGACGGCTCCCATGGTGCGGATTCCCTTCGAACCGACGAAGCGCGACCGCACCCGCAGATCCTCTACTTCGTGATGCGCGGGCCGAGCTGGCTCGTTTTGATGCTCGTGCTGAGCCCGTTGGATCTCGAGCGAGCGCTCGATCCCACCTGGCTCTGCTCGCGGGTGTCGCAGCGCGGGCGGCTGACCGATGGACACGAGGAGCTGCTGGCGCTCGCGCTCGCATGCGCCGCGGTCGTGCTGTTGCACGTGCCCGAGCTGCTGCGCGGCGTGCGCGAGCTCGCGCGCGCGACGGCGGCGTGGCGCGCGGAGCACGTCGAGGGTCTGACGGAAGCCTTGCCTGCGAAATCGAGCTCCGATCCCTAGACTGCGTGCGGAGGTCGTGAATCGCATGCGCACGTTGCTTTCGCTCGCTCTCGTTGGGATCGCGTTGATGTCGGGTTGCTCGACCACGCCGTCGGGTGGAGCGTCGTCGGACACGCCGGCCGCGGCGGTGGTGAAGCCGATCGCCGAGCTCGCGCCGTTCGCGCCGCTGGTCGGCGGCACGTGGGTCGCCGCGTTCAACCCGGAGGTACGCGACGAGCAGCGCTACGAGTGGGTCTACGGCGGCAAGTTCCTGCGCAACGAGCACTGGGTGAAGACCAAGGACGACAAGGTCGCGTACGAGGGCGAGACGATCTACGCGTTCGATCCGCGCGCGAAGACGCTGGTGTGGTGGTACTGGAACGCGACCGGCGGATACATCGTCGGCACGGGCAAGTGGGACGGCGCGACCGCCGAATTCGTCGGCGAGAACTACGCCGGCCCGGACCAGACCGAGCGCGTGCGCTCGCGCCTCGAGCTCGGCGCCGCCGACTTCACCGCGACCGGCTGGTTCTGGAAGGACGGCGCTTGGGTCGAGCAGGGCAAGCGCACCTATCGCCGCGTGAAGTGACGTTCAGCGCGACTCGAGCTCGTTCGCGAGTCGCTCGAGGAAGTACCCGACGTCGGTGACCAGCCCGATCGCTTGCGTCGTGCCGCGATTGCCGAGCTTGGTCGGCAGCGACTCCGTCATGTCGACCGCGACGGTGCGCACGCGCGCCGCCAGCAGGTTGCCGACCGCGATCGAGTGCAGCGCGCTCGCCAGCATCAAGCACACGCCGACGGTCTTCAGCGCCGCCGCGTAGGCCTCCTGCGCTTTCAGGATGTCGGTGATCACGTCGGCGAGCGGTCCGTCGTCGCGGATCGAGCCCGCGAGCACGAACGGGACGTCCTTCTTGACGAGCTCGTGCATCACGCCGGTCTTGACCACGTTCGCGTCGACCGCGCGACGGATCCCGCCCGCGCGATTGACGGCGTTGATCGCCCACAGGTGGTTGCGCGAGCCGCCTTCGACGGCGCGGCCGCTCATCTGGCAGACGCCGAGGCTGGTCCGCAGCAAGCTCTTCTCGAGGTCGTGCGCGGCGAACGCGTTCCCGGAGAGCACCACGTCGACCCAGCCGGCGCGCACCAGCCGGATCAGCGCCGTGTCGCCGCCCGAGTGCACGATCGCGGGCCCGAGCACGAACGCGATGCGCTCGCCGCGAGCTCGCGCCTCGCGCATCGCGCGCGCCGCCGCCGCGACGACGACGTGCTTGTTGACCTCCATCGAGATGTCGTTCGACATGAAGCCGAATGCGTCCTTGCCGCGCGCGCGTTCGAGCGGCTTGACGCGGATGCCGGCGCCGCGCAGCGCGACCGGCTCGCCCCGTCTCACCAGTCGCTGCTTGACGCACACCGGCGCGCCGTCGCGCAGCACCAACGCGCAGTCCATCTTCTGCTCGCTCGCGGCCAGCCACTTGCCGTCGAGCCGCACGTAGGTGTCGAAATTGGACGTCGAGTAGAACTCGTCGGGCAGGATGCCGTCGCGTTCGGCGGGCGCGAACGTCGCGTCCTTCACGACGCTCGACGCGCCGAGGTAGGAGAGCTGCTCCAGGATCCGGTCGAGCGCGTCCGGGTCCTTAGCGCGGACCGCGAGCTCGGCGGTCGACGTCTCCTCGTTGGTCTTGCCGACGGTGCAGCGGAGCACCTCGAACTCGCCGCCGCCCTCGACGATGCGCGCGAACGCGCGACGGAGGATGTCCGAGTCGATGATGTGGCCTTCGAGCGTGACGACTTCTTGCACCATGGGGTTCTCCTGCGCTGGTTGTAACGCCTGGACGCCGGCGCACCGAGCCGCAGCCCGATCGGTTGCACGCCGACGGCCGTGCGCAGACGACCGAATCGCGCTCGCGACCGCCGCCGAGATCGGGCGCGCCTCGGTCGGACTCCGTAGACGCTCGGAGCGGCGAGCTTGCTAACCTCTCGCCCCGTGCAGGATCTGATCATCGTCGGCGGCGGCATCAGCGGCGCGAGCCTCGCCTTCCACGCGGCGCGCTCCGGCGCGCGGGTGCTCGTGCTCGAGAAGGACGCGGAACCCGGCGGCTGCCTCTGCACCGCGCGGACCGACGCGGGCTTCTGGTACGAGCTCGGCGCGCACACCTGCTACAACTCCTACGGCGCGTTCCTCGAGCTGCTCGAAGGTTGCGAGTTGCTCGGCGAGCTGCAGCCGCGCGCGAAGCCGGTCCTGCGCTTCCTCGACGACGGCCGCGTGCTGCCGGGCAAGAACCTCGGGCTCTTGGTGTCGCAGTTCTCGAAGCTCGAGCTCTTCGCCTCGATCCCGCGCTGGTTCGGCGGCAGCCAGGAGGGCCAGACCGTGCGTTCGTACTACTCGCGCTTCGTCGGCGCGAAGAACTACGAGCGCGTGCTCGGTCCGATGCTCTCGGCGGTGCCGTCGCAAACCGCCGACGACTTCCCGGCGGACATGCTCTTCAAGAAGCGCGATCGCCGCAAGGACGTGCTGCGCAGCTTCACGTTGAAGCGCGGCTTGCAGACGGCGGTCGAGCGCGCGCTCGCGCGGCCCGGCGTCGCGGTGCGCACGAACGCGTCCGCCAAGGGCGTCGAGCGCTCGTCGCGCGGCTTCGTCGTCGCGCTCGAGTCGGGTGAACGGCTCGAAGCGTCGAAGCTCGCGCTCGCGTTGCCGCCGCAGGCGGCCGCCAGGTTGCTCGCAGGCGTCGCGCCGGAGCTCGCCGCGCTCGCCGCGCGATTGAAGGAGGCCGAGCTCGACACGCTGGGCTTCGCGGTGCGCGCCGAGCGCGTCCAGGTGCCGACCGCGACCTTCCTGATCCCGCTGAAGGACCAGTTCCATTCGATCGTGACGCGCGACGTCGTGCCCGATGCGACGTGGCGCGGCTTCGCTGTCCATTTCCGGCCCGGCCTCGCGCGCGAGGCGCGCGTGCGCCGCGCGTGCGAGGTGCTCGGAGTCGCGCCGACGGATCTCGAAGCGGTGCGCGAACGCCGCGTGCGCCTGCCGTCGCCGGTGCTCGGCCACGCGGACACCGTGCGGGCGCTCGACGAGCGGCTCGCGAAGCTCCCGCTCGCACTGACCGGCAACTGGTTCGGCGGCCTCGCGATCGAAGATTGCGTGCTGCGCTCACGCGCGGAGTGGCAGCGGCTCGCGCAAGTCGGTTGACGGGAGCACGGCGAGCTCGCACGGAAGCAGCTTCCGCGCGAGCTCGCGTGCACGGCCTCGACGATCGGGCCGGTCGCGTCGGATGGGTTCGACCTACGGCGCGAGGATCACCAGCGCCGCGTTGCTCAAGCCGATCTTGTTCACCGCGAGCGCGGTGTCGCGGTACCAGGCCTGCGCGTAGAAGATCGAGCCGGGCGCGAGTCCCTTGCTCTGCAGGTAGGCGTGCGTGAACGTGTAGCTCAGGACGCCGGTGCAGTCCGCGCCGCTCGGGCTGCCGCCGCTCGCGACGACGCTGGTGCGCGTCTGCGGCGCCGCGACGCAGAGCACGCCGCCCTGGAACGGCAGCCACGTCGGCGTCGCGTTCCACAGGAACAGGCCGGACTTCTTGTTGATCACGCCGCTCGCGCGCAGCGTGAAATCGTCGGGCCCGGAGAACGACGTCGAGCCCGTCGAGTCGAGCGAGGGCACGCAGCCCTGAGAGTTCGTCTTGCCGACGCAGAACGTCGAGGGCGACATCGGAGCGTTGGCCTCGAGCACGCGCACGAAGCCACGCTGACCACCCAGCGCCGCGACGCCGCCGACCGCGAAGTCGAGCCGGCCGTCGGCGTCGACGTCGCCGAGCGACGCGATCGAGCGCCCGAAGTAGTCCGCCGACTGTCCGATCGCGCGCCCGAACTCCGCGCCGTTCGCTCCTGAGAACACCGCGATCAGGCCGTCGTACTGGCTGCCCGAGTACTGGTACGTCACGGCAGCGACGGCGAGCTCGCTGATCGCGTCGCCATCGATGTCGCCGATGGCGGCGATCGAGCTCCCGAACGTACTCCCGTTGACCGGGCTGGCGCGTTGCCAGAGCAACGCTCCGGTCTTCACCGAGTACACGTAGATCGAGCCTTTCGAAGTCGGATACGGGTGGTTCGGCGCGCCGACCGCGATGTCGTCGAATCCGTCGCCGTCGATGTCGCCGACGCCGGCGACCGCGCTGCCGAAGTCGATCTTCGTGGTGGGGCCCACCCAGCCCTGCATGATCGCGCCGGTCGCGCCAGAGAGTACGTAGGCCGCACCGGAGTCGACGAACGTGCCGTCGTGCATCGGTGCGCCGACGACGAGCTCGCCCTTGCCGTCGCCGTCGATGTCGCCGAGGCGCGCGAGTCGCGCTCCGAACGACGCGTCCGATTGCGGGCCAAACGTCGACCAGAGCGCCGCGCCGGTCGCGCCCGAGTGCGCCCGCACCAGCCCGCGGTTCGGCCCGCCGCCGTCGAAGCCGACCGCGCCGACCGCGAAGTCGGGCACGCCGTCGCCGTCGAGGTCGTCGAGGCCGGCGACGGAGATGCCGAACATGTCGAACGCGAGGTCGCCGTCTAGAT
>JADLBP010000306.1 GCA_020847695.1 Planctomycetota bacterium | reverse complement strand
GCGGATCTTGCTGCGTCGCGTGCGTGTCGAAGTTGCCGAGCTGCACCGAGTAGACGCGGCCGCCGAAGCGCGCGTCGATCATCCCCGCGATGCAGCGCAGCGCGCGGCCGAACTCGTCGGTCGGGTACTCGGTCTTCGGCTGGTACTCGAGCGTCGCCTTCAGCACGCGCGGCGAGAGCTGCTGGGCATCGGCGAGCGTCTGGGTGAGCCGCGCGCGCATCGCATCGCGTCCGCTCTTCGTCGGCGCGGACTCGGCGGCCTTGACCGCCTGCTGATACGCCTGTTGGGCGAGCGCGTCGCCGGCCCACACGAAGCTCTCGGGCGTCGCGTACGCGACCACCGGATGCGTGCTCGAGTAGAGCGAGTACGGAACCGCCCCGCCGACGTGAACGACGAGCTCGGCGCGCGGATCGTCCTTCCAGTGTGTACCGCGCAGACGCCCGATCCAGCCGTCGCCGGACGGACGGCCTTGCTCGCGCGCGGTGTGCCAGATCTCGAAGGACTTGAAGTGCGAGTAGACGGGCTGCGCGTAGCCGACGCCGCGGACGATCGCGAGGCGGCCGTCGTTCCACTGTCCCCGCGTGTTCGCGAGCAGCGGATTGAACGCGCAGTAGTCGTCGAGCGGGAGCAGCGTGTCCTTCGCGACGTTGACGTTCGGCCGGCGACGCCAGTACTCGTCGTCGGCGTACGGCACGATCGTGTTCAGGCCGTCGTTGCCGCCGTAGAGCTCGACGAGCACGAGGATGCGGCCGTCGTCGGCGCGCGCGGGGCCGCCGCGGTCCGACTTGGAGCTCGGCGCCGCCATGCAGCCGCCGAGGAGCGCGGTTCCGCCGACCAGGAAGTTGCGACGATCGAAAGCGAGGTGCGAAGTCATGGTGCTCAGTGCAGTTGGGCTTCCGGAAGGCTGAAGACGATGTGCGCGAGGCGGCGCAGGATGCGCTCGGCGGCCTCGCCGCCGTCGGCGAGCGGGCGCGAGCCGAGCTTGGCGTCGGCGCGGGCGAGCGCGAGGTGCTCGGCGAGCAGCATGCGCGTCTCCACCGGCGGCTCGATCGAGAGCCACGCGGAGAGCAGGTAGTCGATCGCAGCCTCGTCCGTGCGCGCGCCGACGCGCGCGAGCTCGCCCGCGAGGTCGAGCTTCGGCGCCCACTGGCCGACGTGCGCGAGTTGCTTGAGCTGCGCGATCGTCAGCTCGCGCACGCGCGACGTCAGGTCGTCGTCCGCGTCCATCATCGCGTCGTTCGCGGGCTCGACGCCCTCGAACGCGTCGATCAGCACGCCCGCGACGTTTCCGCGGCCGAGCAGCGTCGCGTTGGTGATCCACGCTTCGCCGCCGTCCCAGCCCTTGACCGTCGGCGGGTCGTAGAAGCACTGCCCGAGGTCCGCGGTGACCGCGAACACGAAGTTGCGCGGAGGCTCGATCGACAGCTTGCGGCAGAGCCCGATCACGAACTCGATCGGCCCCTGGACGCGCGCGTTGACGATCTCGTCGCGATAGAACGCCGGGTCGAGGAACAGCCGCTTCAGGAACGCGTCGATGCGGTAGTCGTTCGCGCGCAGGAACGCCGCGTAGTCCGCGAGCCGTGCCTCCGACGGCTCGACGCCTTCGTAGTAGGTCAGCAGCTTCTTCGCCACCCACCGCGGACACGCGTCCTGCTGGAGGATGATGTCGACGAGCTCGTCGCCCTTGAAGTTACCGGTGTGCCCGAGGATCGACTTCGCGCCGTCGTCGTGGTTCTCCGCCTGGAACTGGAAGCGCCCCTCGGGATCCGCCCACGCGCCGGTCAGCGCGCGCGCCGCCTCGCGGACGTCGACCTCGGTGTAGTGGCCTTCGCCGAGGCTGAAGAGCTCCATCAGCTCCCGCGCCAAGTTCTCGTTGGCGTGCCCCTTCACGTTGGTGTTGTTGTCGAGGTACTGCAGCATCGCCGGATCGCGCACGATGCCGCGCACCAAGTCGCGGAAGCTGCCGAGCGCGTTGTCGCGCAGGAACTGGTGCTGGTGGATCACCTCGTACTTGCGACGGACGACCGCGAAGGACGTCGTGAAGAAGCCGTGCCAGAAAAGCGTCGCGTGATCGCGCACCGGATCGTCGCCGTTCAGCATCGACGCGAAGTACTGCTCCGCGTAGTCGAGGAACTGCTTGCGGTCGGTGCCCCGCAGCGGCTGGACGATCTTCTGGATGTCCGCGCGCGCCATGCCCTTGTACTTCGACTTGTCGGCGTCGACCGGGATGCCGCGCGGGTCGAGGTCGAAGTCCTCCCAGCGGATCAGCGTCGGCTCGACGCGCTGCCACGGACGCTTGGTCGCCATCAGTTGGTCGACGAAGGCCTCCGGCGAGCTCGCCAGCGCGGCTTGGACCTCCGCCTGGGTCGCGCCGAACGCGGCGCGGTTCAGCAGATGCTCGACGTTCCGAGCGTTCCATTCCGGGCGATCACCGCCGGCGAACGCCTGGCCGACGAGCAGAGCGAGGAGCGATGTGTTGAGGAGGATTCGGCGCATGCTGTTGAACCAAGTTGCGAGCGTGGGGCGTGTAGTCTAGCGGCACGTCCGCCTCGCGCGCTGCTTCCCGGCCCGGGGCGGACCTCTGCCGCTTCCCTCGCGGGAACGACGGCTTTGCTCCCCCACTGGAACGGCTCGCACCGCGTCCGGCGGCGCGCCTTGCGCGTGCTCGCCGCGGCGACGGCCACGCTCGCGGCGCTCGGCATCGCCGAGCTGGCGCTGCGCGTCGCCGCCGGCTTCCAGAACCGGAGCACGCTCGAGGCCGCGTGGAGCGAAGCGCGGACGCTGCCTCCGGGGTCCAAGGCCCGGTTGATCGACTTGATCCGACCCAGTCTGGACGAGCTCGCGATCTACGAGCTCCGCCCCGGCCTCGGCTCGGTCGAGTTCAAGGGCGCGCCGGTGACCACCAACCGCCACGGCTTCCGCGGCGCGGAGCTCGACCCCGAACCGGGCCCCGACACCGTGACCCTGATCGGCCTCGGCGACTCGTTGATGTTCGGTCACGGCGTCGGCGACGACGAGCCGTACCTCGCGGTGCTCGAACGACGCCTGAACGCGACGCGGCCGGAGCGCGTGTGGCGGACCGTCAACACCGCCGCGCCGGGCTACAACACGGTGATGGAGGTCGCGACGCTGCGGTCCCGGGCGCTCGCGTTCCGACCGGACATCGTGATCCTCGGCCTGTGCGCCAACGACTACGCGCCGCCGGAGTACGTGCGGCTCGCGGAGGATCCGACCGCGCTCGACACGAGCTTCCTGCTCGAGCTCGTGCGCGGAGCGACGCACTCGGTCGCCGCGAGCGAGCCGAGAGACTTCCTCACCCACAAGAGCGAATGGGAAGCGGAGTTCGCCTCGCTGCCCGGCCGAGTCCCGCCTCGCTATCGCGCGACCGTCGGCGTCGAGGCGTTTCGGCGCGCGCTCGACCAGCTCGCGGAGCTCTCGAAGGAGCACGGCTTCCGCGTGCTCGCCTTCGCGACGTACGAGTACCGCTTCACCGACGAGATGCTCGCGGCCGCGCGCGAACGCGGCTTCGCGGTCAGCAGCTTGATGCGCGAGCTCGAGGCGCAGCTCCGCCGCGAAGGCGCCGCCGGTTTCGACGAGGCCGCGTACCGGCGCTCGAGCTTGGTCGTCGGACCCGGCAACGCGCACCCGTCCGCGCTGCAGCACCGCATGGCCGCGGAGCACCTGCTCGGTGAGCTCGAGCGGCTCGGCTGGCTCGATCGACCGATTCGCCATGGGAGCGCGCCGCTCGGGGCGGTAACGTCTCGGCGATGACCTCGGCGGCGCGGCTCGTGCTCTTCGACCTCGACGGCACGTTGCTCCTGACGCGCCGCGCCGGCTGGGAAGCGATGCTCGAAGCCTGCGAAGCGCTCTTCGGACGCCGCTTCCGCCACGAGCACACGCGCATCGACGGCAATCTCGATCCGGTGATCTGGCGCGGGCTCTGCGCGGAGAACGACATCGCGGATCCCGAGCGGCACCACGACCGATTCCGGAGCGAATACGCAGCGCGTCTCGCGGCGAAGCTCGCCGATCCCGCGCGCACCGAGCGCCTGCCGGGCACGCTCGAGCTCGTCGACGCGCTGGAACGCGAGCCCGGCGTCGCGCTCGGCGTGCTCACCGGCAACTACCCGGAGACCGGCGCGCGCAAGCTGCTCGCCGCCGGTTTCGATCCCGCGCGCTTCCCGACCGCCGCGTGGGGTTCCGACGCGCCGAACCGACCCGCGTTGCTGCCGGTCGCACTCGCGCGCCATCGCGCGGCCCGCGGCGTCGAGCTCGCGCCCGAGCGCGTCGTCGTCATCGGCGACACGCCGTGGGACGTCGAATGCGCGAAGACCCACGGCGCGCGCTCGCTCGCGGTCGCGACCGGCCGGTACGACGTCGACACGCTCGCGCGCGCGGGCTCCGATCTCGCCGTGCGAGAGCTCGCCGACACCGCGCAGCTCGTCGCCTGGATCCTCGGACGCTGATCCGACGACGACACCGCCCCGGAGCTCGCGCCCCGGGGCGGTCCGCGACTCTCTCGGAGTGCCGCCCGAACTACGGCAGGACCGTGACGCTCAAAGCGTTGGAGAGCATCACGCCCGTTCCGTCCGGGTGCTGCGGATCGCGGCCCCAGTACTGGAAGTACAGGGTCTGACCGATGTCCTTGGGCTGCAGCGCGAACAGCTCGACCAACGTGCCGTACGCGTCGAAGGTCTTCACCTTGGACCGGATCAGCGGCGGTTGCACGCAGAGCGTTCCGCCTTGGAACGGAACGGCCGCCGGCACCACGCCGAAGAAGTTGATCGCGTTCTTGAGCGGCACCGCTTGGTTGCAGGTGAGGTAGAAGTCGGCGGCTGCGACGCTGGTCGTGCCGAACGTCCCGATCACCGGCATCGAGCCGATCGAGGTCGTCTTCGCCGTGCAGTACGCGGTCGGCGGTTGCGGCGCGATGCCGAGCACGCGCAGCGACGGGTCACCGAAGCACACCCACGTCATCAGCATGTCGACGCCGGCGGAACCGGTCAGGTCGACCATCTTGCACGAGCCCGCGGTCCAGTTCGCCGCGATGCTCCAGTAGGTCTCGGCGACGAAGAGATCGACGCTCTCGTCCTGCGCGTACATCGGCTCGTTCCAGTACTGGTTGATCGACGACATGTACGTCGCCGCCGCGCCGACCGGCTTGCCGTTGTGCATCGAGCGCAACCAGGCTTCCGCGAAGCACGTGCCCGCCGCGAAGTTGCCGTTGACGCACGCGACCGCGTGGATCACCGGCAGGTGCAACTCGTTCTGCAGCGCGGCGACGTCCGGGTTGCTGAAACCGGTCGAGCCCCAGCTCGTGTCGCTGCCGTGCCCGCAGTAATTGACCGTGCGCCGACCCGCGTTCAGTCCGTTGGAAACCATCGCCTTCGTGCCGGTCGGGTCGTAGATCTGATCGACCAGCGCGTAGCCGTACGTCAGGAAGTCCTGACGGATGTTGCCGATGTGTTGGTTGTCGTACTCGCCGTAGTGACCCGGGCCTTGGTTCGACGCGATGCCCATGCCCCAGGTGTTCCAGCCGCCGGCGGCGAGCGCGTGGTTCTGTTGCTCGTACACGATCGAGCGTTCGACCTGCGTGCGCACGTCGTTGAGGCTCTGCGCGGAGAAGCGACCGATCAACACCTCAGGGTAGTAGTCGGTGGTCATCTGACCGTAGAACGCGTCGGACGAACCGCCCGCGTACGAACCGCTCGCGACTTGCGCCGCGTCGCCGACCAGCAACACGTAGGAGAGGTTGCCCGCGTTGTAGACGCTCTTGACGTAGTTCTTGATCGCGGTCGCGTTGTTGCCGATCGTCGCGACGTTGACGACGGTGACCTTGATGCCGCGCGATTGCTTCCACGCGACGAACGGCGTGAGCTCGGTCAGGAACGTCGCGTCGCCGATGATCAGCATCCCGCCCGACTGCGAGAACGCGATCGCCTTCGAAGCGACGTGGTTCGCGAAGTGGTGCGAGTAGAGGCGTTCGAACTCGGCATCGGTGCGATCGACGTTGCGTACCAGCACGTTGGCCTTCGCCGGGCCGGCGCTGGTCACCGAGACCAACAGCTCGTCGTAGACGCGCAGCGTGCGCGTCGCCGGGTTGTATTGAAGCGTGTTGAGCTCGACGACGCTGCCGCGCCGCTCGCGCAGCACGTACGGGTCGCGAGCCGTCGCCAGCACGCCGGGGAAGAACGCGTCTTGCGCGTAGCTCGCGCCGAAGACGTACGGCACGCGCGCCGGATCCTGCGTGCGCGCGATCGGTCCGCGCGCCGGAGCGACGTCGACGCCGGTGACGTCGTGCCAGCGAGCGCTGAGCACGTCGACGCGGACATCCTGGTCGTCGGGGACGATCACACTGCGGCAGACGTGCGGCAGGCGCGGCGCGCCGACGAGGTCGAGATAGCCTTCGTCCGCGAGCGAGAGCTCGGCGAAGCTCGCGCCGCCGATGTCGACGGCGCGCGTCTCGTAGCCCGTCGTCGTGCACCTCAACAACGTCGACCCGGGCGTCGGATCGAGCACCGTGACCTGGACTTGGCCGGCCGCGAACGCGGCGGCGGCGCCGGTGAGCCACGCCGCGATGCGCGCGGCGAAGCGGAAGAACCGACTGCGGAACGAGGGCTTCATGGGGCCTCCTTGGCCTGCTCGAGAGAGTCGAAGGTGCGAAACGTCTCGGCGCATCGGGTCGAACCCGAGTGCGAGCAGCCGAACGACTCCACGCTACGCCCGCTCTCCGCGAACCCGCCATGCGACCGAGCGCCCACCGACAACGTCGCACGCGTCTGCGACACGCAGTCCGGGCCCGGATGCGTAGGAACCGGAGAAGCTCTTTCCACGTCGCTACGACGCTGCGCGCTTGGGCAGACGATCTTGTCGACGCGGGCTCACCCGGCCACGCCACGACGTGGCCGCCGCGTAGAATCGGAACCAGCGCGGCGTCGTTGTCGGCACAGACCGGCGTAAGCACCTGCAACGCACGTGACCCACGAGCACTCGACTCGTGCGCGACGTCACGAACGGACTGGACGAGCGTCCGTCGCTCCCTGTGGCGAGCGCAGCAGTCGATTAAGGGAGTTCGCTCGTATCGACGTGACAGCGTTCCCCTTCGAGCTCGATCCCGTCACCGCTCCTCGGCGCGGAGCGAGTCCCTCGCACCAACCGCGGCCGCGCATAGCCGCGCGACGCATCGCCGCATCGCCCGTGCGCGACCTTTCGCTCGCACGGCACACCGTACGACCCAACGCCCCCACGTCCGTGAGGGCGCCACGGAACCGTCGCCGATGCGCCCGGACCGGCACCCCAGCCGCACACGACGCATCCCTTACTCCCCTGAGTTGTCCTCGCCGCGCCCTCGCGGTTCACTGCTCTCCGTCGGCGGATCGACTGACCTACCGAACTGCTCGACCCGACATTCCACGGAGACTCGCTGTGACGCTCGCGTTCGCCCTCGTCGTCGGTTCACTGCTTTGGCTGCCCGCTGTCTCCGCACCGCAGGGACCGGTGTATCCCTGTCCCGTCGGATGCGATTTCGAGTGCGAGCCGTCGGTCACCCTCACGGAAACCGGTGCCGGTAATTGCCCTGCCGATGTGCAGATTCTCATCTACAACCTGCGACATGGATGCGCGCAGCTCGACTGCACTCGTTGTAGCGCTTGCAGCTGTTCGATGAAGACCGTGATCGACTGCAGCCAGTGCGACAACGGATGCAGTTGGCAATGGGGTTACACCTCGTTCAGCGCGCAGTGCAACGAGATCGGCACATATCAAGAGAGCGGAGTGATCGTTCCACCCGACACGACGTTTTCAGGAGCTCGAGTAGTCGTGCAGAGTTGTTGCGGTAGCTCGGGCTTGGGTTCGATGACCGCGAAGGCTGGCGGACACCAAAAGGACGCAGTGCTGAACTGCGCCTGCCCGTGACGCGTTACAGGCCGCGGAGCTCTGCACCATGAGCAAGCGGGCGCTCTTCGTCATCGGCGCGGCGGCCCTGATCGCCGTTCTGTTCCTCGTCGTGCGGCTAAACCGATCCGAGGATGACACGCCTGCGTCCGCGCGAATCGCCGAGCCGGGAGTTCGTCGGGACGAGAGCGAGACGGCTAACCAACTGCCCGAGCCTCACGGACAAGACGGCACGGAGCGCGTTGACACCACGAGTCCCGCCCCGCCTGCGGCAACGAGCACGCCGGATCCAGACCCAG
>JADLBP010000305.1 GCA_020847695.1 Planctomycetota bacterium | reverse complement strand
TACCGCGTGCGCGACAAGCACGGCGCGACGCGGTGGCTCTACGACATCACGTTGGTCGAGCGCGACGAGGGCGGGGCGATCACGCACTACGTCGGTTACGTGCTCGATCGCACCGAACGCCAGCACGCGGACGAGCAACGCCGCGGCCTGGAAGAACGTCTACAGCAGGCACAGCGGCTCGAGAGCCTCGGTGTGCTCGCGGGCGGCATCGCGCACGACTTCAACAACCTGCTCGTCGGCATCCTCGGCAACGCGAGCCTCGCCCGTGAGCGCATGGAGCGCACCGACGCGAATCGCGAGCTCGTCGACAGCATCGAGCAAGCCGCTCGACACGCCGGCGACCTGACGCATCAGATGCTCGCGTACGCGGGCAAGGCGTACGTCGCGTTCCAGCTCGTCGACCTCAACGCGCTGATCGCGGAGCTCGCCGGCCTGCTGCGGGCCTCGGTGTCGAAGAAGGCGACGTTCGAGCTCCGCGTCGCTCCCGTCGCGCCGCGGGTCGTCGGCGATGCCGCGCAGCTCGATCAGGTGGTGATGAACCTGGTGACCAACGCGTCCGACGCGCTCGGAGACGCGCCGGGCGCGATCGTGCTCTCGACCGGCGAGACCGATCTGACCTCGGCCGACGTCGCGGAGCTCTACGGCGCGCCGAACCTCGGCTCGGGCCGTTACGCGTACGTCGAGGTCTCGGACGACGGCTGCGGCATGGACGCGGCGACGCGAGCGCGGATGTTCGAGCCCTTCTTCACGACCAAGTTCGCGGGGCGCGGCCTGGGGCTCGCCGCGGTGCTCGGCATCGCGCGCGGCCATCGCGGCGGCATCGCGGTCGACAGCTCGCCCGGCGTGGGCACTCGCGTGCGCGTGTACGTGCCGGTCGCGGCCGCGGACGCGCCCGTGTCCGTCGCGCGTCCGAAGGAAGCGCCGATCGCGGAGTTGCCGCGCACCCCGGTGCTCGTCGTCGACGACGAGCCGGCGGTGCAGAAGCTCGCGGCGCGCGTCGTGCGCGGTCACGGCCTGCAGGTGCTGGTCGCGAGCGACGGCGAGCAGGCCCTCGAGCTGCACGCGCGGCACGGCGCGGAGATCGGTTGCGTGCTGCTCGACTTGACGATGCCGAAGCTCAGCGGCGCCGAGACGTTCAAGGCGTTGCGAGAGCGGACGCCCGACCTGCCGATCGTCGTCACCAGCGGCTACAGCGAGAGCGACGCGCTCGAGCAACTCGACGCGAGGAACGGCACGCTGTTCCTGCAGAAGCCGTTCACGCCCGCGGACCTGGTCGCGCGGCTCGCTTCGGCGCTCGGCGAGACCTGAGCTCCGGTCACCACGACGGCGCCGTTCGCGGGCTCGCGCGTCGAACGCGAGAGCGAGCCGGCGCGAGCGGCGGCGCGTGCAAGCGAGGCGAGCTCCGAGCGCCCGCCTCGCGCGAGCTCAGCGCACCGCGGTCTTCGCGCCTTGGCGCAGGCGCTTGTGGTGCGATTGCACCGTCTGCACCTGGTAGTCGGCCTTGTGGAGCGCCGCGAGCGCGCTGATCACCGCGCTGATCCCGGCGCGCGTCGTGATGCACGGGATGCCGAGCTGCACGGCGGACGCGCGGATCTGGCTGTCGTCCGCGCGCTGCTGCTTGCCGAGCGGCGTGTTGAGCACCAGGTCGATCTCGCGGTTCTTGATCTTGTCGACGATGTGCGGGCGGCCTTCGTGCACCTTGTTGACGCGCTGGACCGGGATACCGGCGGAGGTGAGCACGCGCCACGTGCCTTCGGTCGCTAGGAGCTCGTAACCGAGGTTCGCGAGGATGTAGGCGTCCGACACCATCGAGCGCTTGTCGGTGTTCTTCACCGAGATGAAGATCTTGCCGCGCTTCGGCAGCTTGATGCCCGCCGCCTCGAACGCCTTCGCGAACGCGAAGCCGAGGTTCTCGTCGATGCCCATCACCTCGCCGGTCGAGCGCATCTCCGGTCCGAGCACGACGTCGGAGCCGAGGAACTTGTTGAACGGGAAGACCGGCGCCTTGACCGAGAAGTACGGCGGCACCACTTCCTCGGTGAAGCCGAGTTCTTGGAGCGTCGCGCCGCACATCACCTTCGCTGCGAGCTTCGCGAGCGGCACGCCGATCGCCTTGGACACGAACGGCACGGTGCGCGACGCGCGCGGGTTGACCTCGAGGACGTAGACCTTGTCGCCCTTGATCGCGAACTGCACGTTCATCAGGCCGATGACGTTCAGCTCGCGCGCCATCGCGATCGTCGCGGTGCGGATCTCGTCTTGGAGCGACTTGTCGAGCGTGTGCGGCGGCAGCACGCACGTCGAATCGCCGGAGTGGATGCCGGCTTCCTCGATGTGCTCCATCACGCCGCCGATCACGACCGTCCGTCCGTCGGAGATGCAGTCGACGTCGACCTCGATCGCGTCCTCGAGGAACTTGTCGACCAGGATCGGTCGATCGGGCGACGCTTGCACCGCGTACGTCATGTAATGATCGAGCGCGGCGTCGTCGTAGACGATCTCCATCGCGCGGCCGCCGAGCACGTAGCTCGGGCGCACGAGCACCGGATAGCCGATGCGGCGCGCGGCCTCGAAGGCCTCCGCGGCGTTGGTCGCAAGGCCGTTCTCGGGTTGGTTGAGCCCGAGCTTGCGGATCATCTCGGAGAAGAGCTTGCGGTCCTCCGCGCGATCGATCGACTCGACCGACGTGCCGATCAGCGGCGCGCCGGCCTTGTGCAGGCCGTTCGCGAGGTTCAGCGGCGTCTGGCCGCCGAACTGCACGATGATGCCGCTCGGCTTGATCGCCTTGACGATGTTCATCACGTCTTCGTGCGTCAGCGGCTCGAAGAAGAGGTGATCGCTGGTGTCGTAGTCGGTCGAGACGGTCTCGGGGTTCGAGTTGACCATCACCGACTCGCAGCCGATCTCGCGCATCGCGAATGCGGCGTGGACGCAGCAGTAGTCGAACTCGATGCCTTGGCCGATGCGGTTCGGGCCGCCGCCGAGGATCATCACCTTGCGGTTCGTCGTCGTCCGCGCTTCGGTCTCCTGCTCGTACGTCGAGTAGTAGTACGGCGTCAGCGCTTCGAACTCGGCCGCGCAGGTGTCGACGAGCTTGTAGACGGGATGGATGCCGTGCTCCTCGCGCAGCGCGAGCACCGCGTCGACCTGCATGCCGGTCGCGACCGCGATCTGGCGGTCGGAGTAGCCGAGCTTCTTCGCGGTGTGCAGCAGTTCCCGGTCGAGCTTCGCGCCGGCGAGCTCGCGCTCGAACTCGACCAGCTCGCGGATGTTCTCGAGGAACCACGGATCGATGAACGTCGCGTCGAAGATGTCCTGCGTGCTCCAACCGCTGCGGTACGCGGAGCGCAGCGCGAGCAGGCGGTGCTCGTTCGGCACGCGCAGCGTGCGCGTCAGTTGCTCGCGGTCGTGCGCCAGGTTCTCGACCGGGTTGCGCGGATCGAGCCCGTAGCCCGGCCGGCCGGTCTCGAGGCCGCGCACGGCCTTCTGGAGCGCTTCCTTGAACGTGCGGCCGATCGCCATCGTCTCGCCGACCGACTTCATCTGGGTCGTCAGCGTGCGATCGGCCTTCGGGAACTTCTCGAAGGCGAAGCGCGGGATCTTGACGACCGTGTAGTCGATCGACGGCTCGAAGCAGGCCGGCGTCTTCTTCGTGATGTCGTTGTTGATCTCGTCGAGCGTGTACCCGACGGCGAGCTTCGCCGCGAACTTCGCGATCGGGAAGCCGGTCGCCTTCGACGCGAGCGCCGACGAGCGCGAAACGCGCGGGTTCATCTCGATGACGATCATCCGACCGGTCTTTGGATCGATCGCGAACTGCACGTTCGAGCCGCCGCACTCGATCCCGATCTCGCGCATGATCGTGATCGAGGCGTTGCGCATGTTCTGGTACTCACGGTCCGTGAGCGTTTGCGCCGGCGCGACGGTGATCGAGTCGCCGGTGTGCACGCCCATCGGATCGAAGTTCTCGATCGAGCAGACGATCACGACGTTGTCCTTCACGTCGCGCATCACCTCCATCTCGAACTCTTTCCAACCGATCAGGCTCTCCTCGACGAGCACCTCGCTGTTCAGCGAGAGCGCGAGGCCCCGCGCGACGATCTCCTCGAACTCGTCGACGTTGTAGGCGATGCCGCCGCCCGTGCCGCCCATCGTGAAGCCCGGGCGGATGACGCACGGCAGGCCGATCTCGGACATCACGCGCCGAGCGTCGTCGATGTTGTGGGCGACGCCGCTCTTCGCGCACTGGAGTCCGCACTGGCGCATCGCCGAGCGGAACAGGTCGCGATCCTCGGCCTTGCGGATCACCTCGGCTCGCGCGCCGATCATCTCGACGTCGAACTTGTCGAGGATGCCCTCGTCGTAGAGCTTGAGCGCGGTGTTCAGGCCGGTCTGGCCGCCCATCGTCGGCAGGATCGCGTCAGGGCGCTCCTTCTCGATGATCTTGGCGACCGCGGCGACGGTGATCGGCTCGATGTAGGTCGCATCGGCCATCTCCGGGTCCGTCATGATCGTCGCCGGGTTGGAGTTGACCAGGATCACCCGGTACCCCTCCGCGCGCAGCGCTTTGCAGGCCTGGGTGCCGGAGTAATCGAACTCGCAGGCTTGTCCGATGACGATCGGACCCGAACCGATGATCAGGATCGACTTGATGTCGTCGCGGCGGGGCATGAGTGGGGACGTTGCTCGGAAGGGGCTGGAGGAGGACTCTTCGTGAGCGAGCGTTCCCGCCGCGCGGGCGGGCGCTGTGCAAACTGATGGATTGAAACATACCGCACCGTCCCTGTCGACCCTTCGCGCGAGGGTGCGGAGCGAGCTACAGGTCGGTGTACGGCACCTGCGTGCGCAGCCGGAGCAGCTCGGCGCGGCAGCCGTAGTCCTGGCCGCCGTCGGCGAGGTCGAACGCGGCCCGTCCGCCGGCGTCGGTGACCGTTCGGAGTCGCTCGCCGAGCGCCCGCCACCACGCGTCGCGCGCTTCGGCCTCCAGGGCGAGCGGTTCGGCGAGGTCGACCACCTCCAGGGCGAACCGGTGGCGCGCGAGGTAGGCGTGGTCGGGCTCGAGGGTCAGCAGCACGTCGCCGGGGAGCAGCTCCTGGACCGCGCGCGCCTTCCACGCCAGGTTCGGGTCGCGGCTGCCGATCGCGTAGACGAACGGCACGCCGACCGCGAACTGCCCGGCGACCAACAACGTCGTGTACTGCACGAGCGCCTTCCAGTCGTAGTTGGCGAGCCAGCTCGCCAGCCCGAGCGCCGCCGGCGGCAGGAACGCGGCCAGCACCGCGTGCGCGTCGATGTTCCAGTACAGGATCGGCAGCACCAGCGGCGCGACACACCACACGGCGATCCAGACCGGCGGCCGGCGCTCTTCCGCATCGAGCGGCTTGCGCGCGAGCACGACGAGCCCCGCCGCGGCGGTCCCGACGCCGAACAACGCGAGCCACAGCGAGCCGATGCCGCCCGGTCCGCGTCCGGCGAGGCCGTCGAGCGCGCGACCGACGAAGCCCCAGCCTTCGGGGGAGCTCGGCAGCACGAACGCCGCGAACGCGAAGACCGCGACGAAGGCCGCGAGCGCGACGACGAGCGCGATCGCGCGCCGCACGACGCGCTCGGAGCCCTCGCGGCGCTCGCGCGCGGTCGACCAGGCCTCCGCGAGGATCGCCGGCGCGTAGGTCAGCGCGCGCACGTCGAGCAGCAGCGCGAGCCCGAACGCCAGCGCGACCTTGCGGTGACGGTGCTCGCGATCGGGCTGATGCTGCGCGTCGAGCAGCGAGCCGAACACCAGCCACGCACCGAGCAGCCCAGGCGCCGCGCCGCCGGGCAGCGTCGCCGAAAGCCACGCAGCAGGCGCGCCGAGCGTCACCAACGCCGCGACCAGCGCCGCGCGCGCGCGCGAGCCGAAGCGCACCAGGCTCTTCCAGCTCGCGACCGCGCACACGCCCCAGCTGAGCGCCGAGATCACGAACCAACCCTGCTCGATCCCGAGGCCCGGCAGCAGCGCGACCAAGCGCGCGAGAGGCGCGAGCGCGAGGTGCACGACGACCCACGCGCCGGAATCGCACGCGCGGACGAACTCCGGGCCGTCGCCCATCAGCACGCGGGTCGGGAACGCGAGAGCGAGCACCGCGAGGCCGATCGCGAGGCAGACCGCTTGCCAGCGGGCGCGCGCGCGGCTCTGGAGCTCGTCACCGGCGACGATCGAAGCCAACAGACGCCGCGGGAACGCCTCCGAAGCCTCGTGCTCGAGGTCGTGCTCCGCGTGGTCGTGGTGAGTTCCGTGTTCGTGCCCCAAGTCGGTCTCCGGCGCAGAGCGTGCGCTCGTTGCGCGCGTCAGGCAAGCACGCGCTCGACGACTTCGGCGGGCAGCGTCTGGTCGAGGCGGACCTTGCCGGGCGCCTCGAGCAACACGAAGCGCGGCTCGGACGCGCGGCCCTTCTTGTCGAGCCGCATCGAGGCGATCAGCTCGCGCGCGGGGAGCTCGCAACCGTAGCGACGCCGCAGCGTCGCGAGCGAGCCGTCGAGCTCGAGCGCCGCGAGCAGGCGGTCGACTCGCTCGACGAATGCCGCATGGGCTGCGGCGATCCCCGAGCTCGCGCCGGCGCGCACCGCGAGCGCGATGCCGACGCCGACCGCGACGCCGTGCGGCACGCGTCCGAACCCGGCGACGTGCTCGATCGCATGTGCGAACGTGTGGCCGAAGTTGAGCGCCTTGCGTTCGCCGCGCTCGCGCGGATCGCGGGCGACGATCGCCGCCTTGAGTCGCACCGAGCGCGCGACCGTCTCCGCGAGCACCTCGGCGTCGCGCCGCGGGAACGCCGCGGCGTTGAGCTCGAGCCAACTCGTGAAGTCCTCGCCCGCGAGCAGCGCGCTCTTCAGCACCTCGCCGAGCCCCGAACGGAACTCCTCGTCGTCGAGCGTCATCAGCGCCGACGAGTCCGCGAACACCGCGCTCGGCGGATGGAACGTCCCCGCGAGGTTCTTGCCGGCGCGCAGGTTGATCGCGGTCTTGCCGCCGACCGAGGCATCGACCTGCGCGAGCAACGTCGTCGGGCACTGCACGCACTCGATCCCGCGCATGTAGAGCGACGCAGCGAGCCCCGCGAGGTCGCCGATCGAGCCTCCGCCGAGCGCGACGACGACCGAGCTGCGGTCGAGCGAACGCTGCGCGAAGGTCTCGAGCACGCGCTCGAGCGTCGCGAAGCCCTTCGCCGCCTCGCCGCGCTCGATCTCGAGCACGTGCGCGTCGAGCGCAAGCTTCGCTGCGTGCAGCTTGCGCACGTGGGAGTCGGTGACGACGATCGCCGATCGGCCCGCGACGTGCTCGCGGACGCCGCCGAGCACACCCGGGCCGATGTGGACGTCGTAACGCGCGCTCTCGCCGCTCGCGACGGGCTCGGAGACCTCGATCGTCGTCGTAGTCACGTGCGGCCGGCCTTCGCGGGTTCGACGGCGCGCGCGCGGTGCTCGAGCTCGGCTCGCAGCGAGCTCGAAGAGCGTGCGTCGCGCCGCAAGATCACGAACGCGGCGACCAGCGCGGCGAACAGGCCGCTCGCGATCGCGAGGACCCACGTCCACGAGCTCGTCGTGACCGTCACCGCCGGCTCGAGCGTCTGCAGCACGACCAACGGCGCGAGCGCGACCTCGCCGTTCTCGCGCTCGTACGCGACGTTGCGCAGGAAGAAGCCGCGCGCGCTGACCGAGGTTCGCTGCGCGCGAGGATCGTCGGCGGGGGCCTTCACGAACTGCACGAGCGAGACGCCGTCGTCCGCCGACCACGGCGCGAGCCAGCCCGCGTGCAAGCTCGACCAACGCAACGGATTCTCGCCGGGATCGACCGGATCACAGTGCACGAGCAACGCGGAGTCGATCCTGACCGGACGCCCGCGTTCGGCGCCGGCGTCGTCCCTCCAACGCGCGAGCTGCGCCGCGTCGAGCTGCGGCGCGCGCTCCCAATCGATCGCGGCGGGGTCCGCGTTCGCCGCGTAGGACAGGAGGTGCCAGAGACCGTCGGACGCGAGCTCACGACCGCCGTCCGCGAGCGTGTCGTCGCGTTCGGAAGCGAGCACGTCGCTCGGCAGCTCGCGCACCGGCTCGATGCGCGCGGTGGAACGCGAGAGCTTGCGCGCGACGAAGAGCGGCGCGTCGAGCCACTTGTCGTCGAGCGCTCGGCTGTAGAGCTTCAAGAAGAAGGCGTCGCAACGCACGGTGTCGCCCGCCGCGATGCCGAGCGGCAGTTCGGCGGCGACGAAGTACGCGTCGAGGCCGGATTCGAGCACCAGGCGGCCGCGCGTGTAGCTCGTGCGGCGCTCGCTGTCGGCGAGGCTCTGCATCTCGATCAGCGTGCCGCGCAGGCGGAAGAGCTCGCCGCGGTGCTCGGCCGGCGTGCCGACGAGTCCGGCTTGCGCGGCGCGATCGAGCTCGCGGCCGCCGAGCGCGGCGAACGCATCGTCGTCGAGCGCGAGCGCCTGCCCGAGCAAGCTCTCGAGCGCGGCGGGCTCGAGCACGACGCGTTCCTCGGCGGTCGCGTCCGCGACCTGGGCAGACAGCGCCGCGGGATCGATGCGCGTCGGCGCTCGCTGCCCGAAGGCGAGCGCGCCGAGCAACACGATCGCGAAGGCGTGCCGCACGACTCAGCGCGCCGGGGAGAAGAGCTCGCGCGAGCGCGCGACGCCCGCGGCG
>JADLBP010000304.1 GCA_020847695.1 Planctomycetota bacterium | reverse complement strand
CGCCGAAGGAATACGTCGAGCGCTTCGATCCCGACTACACGGGCACGCTCGACGCGCGCGACTACATGGGCAACCCGGCGATCCGTCCGGACATGCCGGCGCGCGATCTGGAGCACCTGCTCGCGCTGTACGACGGCGAGATCCGCTTCACCGACGAGCACCTCGGCAAGATCATCGAGGTCCTGCGCAAGAAAGCCGGCAGCGACGAGAACCTGTTGATCGTCGTCACCGCCGACCACGGCGAGGAGTTCTTCGAGCACTCGCAACGCGGCCACGCGATGACGCTGTTCGAGGAAGTCGTCCACGTGCCGATGATCGTCAACTGGCCCGGTCACGTCGCGAAGGGTCGCGTCGTCGACGAGCTCGTGCGCACGATCGACGTGTTCCCGACGCTCGCGGCGGCGGCGGGCGCGACGGCGCCGAGCTACCTACAAGGCCGCGACCTGCTCGCCGCGACGGCGCAGCCCGGCGCGATCGCGACCGAGCCCGCGTTGCTCGAGCTCTGGATGGCGACCTACGACTTCCGCGCGCTGCGCACCGAGACGATCAAGGTCCACTCGAGCGAATCGAAGGGCGACCTCGGCGGCTTCCGCCTCGACAAGGACCCGCGCGAGCTCGATCCGCTGAAGGCGGACTTCCCGAACATCAAGAAGGCGCTGCTGCGCCTGCACGAACTCGCCGACCAGTCGACCGAGCTGCGCGGCAAGATCGGCGACCCGACCGAAGCGATCGTCCAACCGTGGCTGCAGGAACGGCTCGAGCAGCTCGGCTACTGAGCGCGCACGGGGCGGCGCTCGCGCTCGCGTTCGTCGCGCTCGCGGCGTGGAGCTGGGGCACGTGGCCGGACGTGCTCGTCGATTTCGGCCGCGAGTGCTACGCGCCGTGGCGGCTCGCCGAGGGCGACGTGCTGTACCGCGACCTCGCGTGGTTCAACGGACCGCTGTCGCCGTACATAAACGCGCTCGCGTTCGAGCTCGGCGGCGCGAGCCTGCGCACGCTGTTCGTCGCGAACCTGGCGGTGCTCGCGGGCGTCGTCGCGCTGCTCTGGCGCTTGCTCGCGCGCGCGAGCACGCCGCTCGCCGCGACCGCGGCGTGCCTGGTCGTGCTCGCGCTCTGCGGCTTCGGCCAGTTGGTCGGCATCGGCAACTACAACTTCGTCGCGCCGTACTCGCACGAGACGACGCACGGTCTGCTGCTCGGCCTCGCGGCGCTCGCGTGCTTCGAGCGCGCCGCCGAGCACGCCGAGCCGCGCGGCGCTTCCCCCGCACGTGCGCGCGCCGAACGCGTCGCGTGGCTGCTCGGCGGGGCGTGCGTCGGGCTCGCGTGGCTGACCAAGCCCGAGCTCGCGCTCGCGGCGACCGCGGCGGCCGCGGTGCGTCTCGCGCTCGCCCGCGACCGGACGGCGCTCGCGTCGGTCGCGATCGCCGCGCTCGTGCCGACGCTGCTGGCGACCCTGCTCCTCGCTCCCGCGCTCGGCGTCGGCGAAGCGTGGCGCGGCGCGACGTCGGCCTGGCGCGGCCTCGCGGCGAGCGACGCCGCCGCGCTCGACTTCTACACCGCCGGGATGGGCCTCGACGCGCCGCTCGCGAACCTCGGATGGCTTGGCGCGAGCGCCGCCGCGTGGCTCGGCGTCGCCGTCGCGATCGGCATCGCGAGCTTCGCGCTGCGCTCGACCGCGCTCGCGCGCGGCGCGGGCCCCTGGTGCGTCGCCGCGGCGCTCGCGATCGGCGTGTGGCTCCTGCGCGAGCACGTGCACTGGCTCGCGATCGCGCGACCGCTGCCGCTGGTCGCGCTGTTCGTGCTCGCGACCGGTTGGGCGGCGCGGCGCGCACCCGAACGGCGCGCGGGCGCGGCGACTCGGCTCGCGCTCGCGACCTTCGCGCTCGTGCTGCTGCTCAAGATGATCCTGAACGCGCGGGTGCAGCACTACGGTTTCGTGCTCGCCGCGCCGAGCCTCGCGCTCGCGGTCGTCGTCGCGGTCGGCGACCTGCCGACGTGGCTCGAGCGGCTGCGCGGCTCGGCTCCGCTCGCCCGCGCGCTCGCGCTCGCCGGGTGCGCGCTGGTCGCTGCGGCGCACCTCGAGCTCTCCGACGCCCGGCTCGCGAAGAAAGCGGTGCAGGTCGGCGAAGGCGCCGATCGCTTCCGCGCCGACGTGCGCGGCGAGTACCTGAATCAGGCGCTCGCCGTGCTCGCGCGCGAGCCCGCCGACTCGACGCTCGCGGTCTTCCCCGAGGGCGTGATCGCGAACTTTCTTCTGCGTCGGCGCAATCCGACGCCGTTCGTGAACTTCATGCCGCCGGAGCTCGTGCTCTTCGGTGAAACACGCATCGTCCAGGCGTTCCGCGACGCGCCACCGGCGCGCGTCCTGTTGGTCCACAAGGACACCAGCGAGTACGGGTTCCCGCTGTTCGGCGCCGACTACGGCCGCGAGCTCGCGGCGTGGCTCGTCGCGAACTATCGACCGCTCGGTCCGCCGTTCGGCGATCCGCCGTTGACGCCCGGGGCGCGCTTCGGGGTGCAAGTGCTCGGACGTTGAGCGCACGCCGCGCGCTCGCGCCGCCGCGGTTACGATGGAGCCCTCCGAGGACGGCATCGTGGTGTTGCGCAAGACGGCTTGGACGCGCAGCGCGCGGGCGACGATCGATCGCGCGCGCTGGTGGGCGGAGAAGCACGGCGACCGGCGCGTCGCGGCGCGCCACGTGCTGATCGCGCTCGCCGAGACCAAGGATCCGCGCGCCGCGCGCATCGCCGCCGAGGTCGCCGGTCTCGCGCGCCTCGAATTCGCGCTCGCGAACCTGCGCGGCAGCGCCGACGAGGACGGCGGCTCGGTCTCCGGCATCCGCGACGTCGCGTTGACGCCGTCGGGCCGGGCCCTGCTCGAGCGCGCGGTCGACGTCGGCTCGCGCACCCGCGGCGCGGCGGTCCAGCCCGAGCACCTGTGGCTCGCGCTCGCCAGCACCGACGACGTCGAGCTGCGCAAGCTGCTCGCGCTCGCCTCGAGCAGCGTCAGCGCGCTGCACGCGGCGTTGCGCGCGCACGTTCCGATCGAGGGCGACGCGCTGCGCTCCACGTCGGAGACCGCGAGCGGATCGACGTCGCGCTCGCCGGACGCCGCGCGAACGGTCGAGCTCCCTGCGCCGGCGGTGCCGATCGAGCCCGAGCACCGCGAGCACGGCAACCTGCTCTGCGCACCCGGCGTGCGCCGCGCGAAGCTCGAGGGCGCGCGCTTGTCGGACGAGGAGCTCCTGCGCGCCGCGACGATCGTCTTCCAGCACTCCGGCGACGACGGAGTCGCGGAATTCGTGCGCACGCTCGGCTTCGACGACCGCCTGCGGCTCGCGCGCGAGCTCAAGCGCCGCACCGACGAAGAGCTGCGCGCGATCGACCCGTTCGGTCGCGCCGCCGAGCTCGACACGCAAGCCGACGAAGCGGACGGCGAGAGCGCGGAGCCGCTCGACCTGGCTCGCGAGCTCGCGCGGCGCGCGCATCCGCTCGCGCCCGAGCCCGCGCACGCGCGCGAACCCGTCGTCGACGCCGATCGCGAGCCGAAGTCTCGTGTCGAGGCCGCCGTCGAGCGGCACGCCGACCAGACCGTCGAGCCCCCCGTGGAGCCGCTCGCGGAGCCCCCGGGCGAGCGACCGGCGCGCCGCACCGCCGCGCGCTCGCTCTGGGATCGATTGACCGGCACGCTGTTCCCCGAGCGCGCGCCCGGCGAGCGCTGATCGCCGCTCAGTTCGCCGCGAGTCGCCGCGCGAAGAGCCCCGCGCGGCCGCCGGTTTCCTGCGTCGCCAGCGTCTCGAAGCCCGGCAATCCAGCGGCGAGCTCGCCGCGCGCGAGGCAGTAGCGCTCCGAGGGCTTGTCGCCGGGCCGATCGACCGTGAACGTCGCGAACACGAGGTGCCCGCCGGGCGCGACGAGCTTCTGGAAATCCGCGAGCAGCGCGCGTTCGAGGAAATCGACCGCGACGACGAGCTGGAACGGCTTGCGGCGGAAGTCGAGCGGCGCGCCGGTCGCGAGGTCGAGCTCGCGCGTCGCGAGCATCAGCCCCTTCGCCGTCGCGCGCTTGCGCAGGAGCTCGAGCGCGAGCGGGCTGACGTCCCACGCTTCGACCAAATAGCCGCGCCGCGCGAGGTCGAGCGCGTGCCGTCCCGCGCCGCACGCGAGGTCGAGCGCGCTCGCGCCGTGCGGATCGGGGAAGCGCGCGAGCGAGCGCAACACGAAGTCGTCCGGCGGTTCCGGCGGCCGGTTCCACGCCGCCTCGTGCTTGGCGTTCCAACGCTCACGATCGCCCTCGGCCACGCGTTGCTAGCATACCGAGCCGATGACGCCCGCGAAGCGCCGGATCGAGCTCCTCCTCGTGCTCGCGTTCGTCGCGGTGCTCGCGTTCGTCGTCCGCGACGTCCCCGGGCTCGCGCATCCGTACGCGCCGCCGGAGACCGGCGACACGCGTTGGTTCTCGCGCGACGCCGACGGGCTCTACCACACGCGGCGCGTCGCGCGCGCGATCGAGGAAGGCACGGTCGCCGAGCGCGATCCGTACCTCAACTATCCCGACGGCGCGCCGATCCCGTGGCCGCCGTACTACGACGCGCTGCTCGCGAAGACGCTCGCGCCGTTCGCGCCGAGCGACGCCGCGGCGAAGCGCGTCTTCCTCGAGCACGCGGTCGCCAGCGCGCCGCTCGCGTTCGCGCTCGCGACGACGGTGTTGGTCGCGCTCGCCGCGTGGTTGGTCGCGGGCACCGGCGCGGCGTTGGTCGCCGGCGCGTACTACGCGCTGACCCGCGGCGCGATCAACTACCAGATCCTCGGCAACGGCGACCACCACGCGGTGGTCACGCTCGCGTTCACCGGGATGCTGGTGCTCTTCATGCTCGCCGCGCGCGGCGACGGCCTGCGGCGCGGCGCGCGCGCGGCGGTGCTCGGCGCGGCGGCGGGCGTGCTCGCGGGCTTCGCGGTCGGCGCGTGGGTGGCGAGCTTCGTGTTCGTGCTCTACGCGCAGCTCGCTCTCGGCTGGTGGATGCTGCGGCGCGCGCCGGAGAGGCTCGCGGCCGTCGGGCCGTTCGCGCTCGCGTTCCACGCGGCGGCGTTCTTCGTGCTCTTGCCGGCGGTGCTTGCGAGCCCGTGGCGCGCCGAGTTCCCGTGGATGGTGGTCAACCTCTCGAACTTCCACCTGGTCGAGCTCGCGCTCGGCGCGCTGATCTCCGCGCCGCTCTGCGCGTCGGCGAGCGGGCCGCTCGCGCTCGGGACGCGCGCCGCGAGGCTGTATCCGTGGCTCGTCGGCGTCGTGCTGGCTCTGGGCGGCGGTGCGATCGCGCTGTTCGACCTCGGTCCGGCGGCGGGCATCCGCGAAGGCTTCGACTGGGTTTCGCGCACCAACCAGTTCATGGACGTCGTCCAGGAGTCCGCGCCGCTCTACGGCGCTCGCGCGGAACCCGGCGTGCTCTTCTTCGCGCTCGGCTACGCGGCGCCGGCGGTGGTCGTCGCGTGGCTCGCACTCGCACTGCGCGCGTTCCGCGGCGGGCGCCACGAGCTCGCGCCCTGGGCGCTCGCGCTGCCGCCGATGGCGCTGCAAGCGCTGCAGCAGCGCCGCTTCTCCGAGGCCTTCGCCGTGCCGCTCGCGTTCGCGCTCGCGCTCGGCGCGGCGTGGCTGGTCGCGGCGCTGGTCGAGCGACTCCCGCGGCTCGCGCGCGTTCCGCGTTTCGCGTGGGCGCTCGTCGCGCTCGGGCTGGTCGCCGCCGCGCAGACGAAAGCGGTCGCCGCGTACCTCTCGCACTCCGATCGCTCGCGCAACTGGGCGGTCGGCACCGGTACCGACTACTACCTCGCCGAGCGCGTGCTCTGCGAATGGCTGCACGAGCGAACGTCGCCCGGCGATTGGTCCGTGCTCGCGCACTGGGACAAGGGTCACGCGATCGAATGGGCCTCCGATCGGCCGACGGTCGCGACCAACTTCGGCAGCTACGTCGGCGAGGACAGCTATCGCGATCCGCCGCGCTTCTTCATGAGCGAGGACCCCGCGCCAGCGGAAGCGATCCTCGAGCGCCGCCGCGCGCGCTACGTGCTGGTCACCGCCGGGCTCGCGTTCAACGTCGCGACGTTGGTGCGCGCGACCGATCCCGCGACGCGCGGGCTCTACCTCGCGCCGACACCTTCGGGCGAGCTGCCGACCGCGCGCTGGTTCTCCACGCTCGGCGCGCAGTTGCTCGGCGACGGCGCACCGCGCGACGGCGGCTTCGCGACGATCGGCGACTCGGTCGGGTACCTGCGCTTGGTGCACGCGTCGCCGTTCCGCGATCCGCGCCTCAACGATCCGCGCACGCGTCGCCCGGTTTCGGCGGGCGCGATCTGGGAGCGCGTCGCCGGCGCGCGCGTCGAAGCCGCGGGAGCGCCGGGCGAGGTGCTCGAGGTCGGCTTGAGCGTCGTCTATCCCGGTCGCGACGAGCCGCTCGCGTTCCGAGCGCGCGCGACGGTCTCGGCGAACGGCATCGCGACCGTCCGCGTGCCGTACGCGACCGATCGGCTGAACGGCGAGGGTACGGCGACCGGCCTGCTCGCGTGGCGCGTCGGCGAGGCCCAGGGCGAGCTCGCGGTGCCCGAGAGCGCGGTACTCGCGGGTTCGAGCTTGCGCGCGCGCTGACGGCGAGGCGGAATCGACGGCATGCACCGGACGTCGAGCAGCGTGCGCGACAAGTGGCAGGCGCCCGAGGTCGCCCGCCACTACGCCGAAGCACGCTTCCGGAACCGGCGCGCCGAAGCGCGCGATCCGCGGCTGGTCGCGCAGTTGCTCGAGCACGCCGTGCCGTCGCCGGAGCGCGTGCTCGACGTGCCGTGCGGCACAGGGCGGCTCTTCCCGACGCTCGCGGCGCGCGGTGCGTCGGTCGTCGGGCTCGACGCTTCGCGCGAGATGCTCGCGCACACCGAACGCGACCAGCGCGTGGTGCAAGGCGACGCGCTCGCGCTGCCGTTCGCGAACGCGAGCTTCGACGCGGTCGTCTGCTGTCGACTCGCGCACCACCTGCATCGCGACGAGGACCTGGCGCGCCTGCTCGACGAGCTCGCGCGCGTCGCGCGGCGCTGGGTGCTGCTCTCGTTCTGGGACGCGGGCGCGCTGCCGACCTGGCGCAAGCGCGTCGGCTTGAAGCGCAGCGAGGGCGCGCGAGGACGGATCGCGCGTTCGCGCCGAGAGCTCGCCCACGCGCTCGCCGCCGCCGGCCTCGAGCCGCGCGAGTACCGCACCAGCCTGCGCTTCGTCTCCCAACAGACCTTCGTGCTCGCCGAGAAGCGATGAGGGTCGCGCTCGACACGCAGTTCGGCGGCCTCTCGGGCGTCGCCGAGGACGAGGCGACGTTTCGCGCGCTGCTGCCGACCGTGCTGGAGTCGTTGTTCGAGCCCGGGCGCGCCGCGCGCGAGCTCGTGCTCGGTGAGCGCCGCGCGTGGTTCAAGGGCAGCGCGCTGCGCGGACGAGCGAGTCTGCGCCACGCGTTGCGCGCGCGCGTCTTGCGTCGTCCGATCCCGCGCGAGAGCGAGTACCGCGCGCTCGGTTGGCTGCGCGAGCGGATGTTCCAGGCGCCGCGGCCGCTCGCCGCGGGCTCGCTCGCGCGGTTCGGATTCCCTTCGTACCAGTTCCTCGCGACCGAGCTCGTGCCGGACGCCGTGCCTCTCGATCGCGCGCTCCCGACCGCGAGCGCCGAGCAGCGCGCGCGCTGGCTCGCCGAGCTCGCGCGCGAGACCGCGCGGCTCCACGCGCTGCACTTCGTCCACCGCGACCTGTTCACGCGCAACCTGCTGGTCGCGCCGGGACACGGCCGCGAGCTCTGGTTCATCGACTGCTGGCGCGGCGGCGACGCGCTGCCGGGCCGCGACGCTGCGTGGGACCTCGGCTGCTTGATGCTCGACGGCGCGACGTTCTTCACCGGCGACGAGCAGCGCGCCTTCTTCGAGCTCTACTTCTCCGAGCGCGGCACGCAGCGGCGAGCGCTCGATCGCGCGGCGCGTCGGAGCTTGCTCGAGCGCGCGGCCCGCGCCCGCGCCGCGTGGCTCGCGCGCGTGCGGCGCGAGCCGGGTCGCTGGCGCCACGCGACGCCGCCCGCCGCCGACTGGGACTGGCGAGCGCTCAGTGACTGAAGCGGCTCTCGCGGTCGGCGGCGACCGCGACCAGCTTCGCGCGCGCTCCCGCGTGACGGTCGGCGGGCAAGTCGCTCGCCACCCACTG
>JADLBP010000303.1 GCA_020847695.1 Planctomycetota bacterium | reverse complement strand
GGCGTGATCGGCTCCGCCGACGAGCTCGCCGGCACGTTCGTCATGCACGGCTACGTCGACGACGATCTCAGCCTCGACCTCGGCAACCTGACGGTCGCGGTCGACGGGAGCACGCTGTTCGTCGACGACGACGGCGCGACGCTCGATTCGGCCGGCTTCTTCGCCGCGGTCGTCGCGGGCTCGACCTTGGTCGAGGTCCACGGCGTCCTTTCGGGCGAGACGCTCGCCGCCGATCGCATCGAGGTCGAAGACCACTCCGGCGGCAGCAGCGTGGCGTCGCAGGTCAAGATCGAGGGCGTGCTGACCGACCTGCAAATCGGCGGCGGCACCCTTCTGGTGCTCGACGTGAAGAAGGGCGAGGAGGACGCGGAGCTGATCCTCGGCGGGCTCGGCGATCCCGACTCGATCGAGATCTCGTTCGACAACACGACGATCGTGATCGACGACGACACGGTCGGCGATTCGAGCGCTCTCGTGGTCGGACAGCGACTGGTCGTCTCGTTCCCGACGTTCACCGGCGAGCCGTTCTTCGCGTCGAAGATCGATCTGAAGTCGGAGGCGCAGTACGAGGGCGTCCTGACCGACGTCGACGCTCCGGGCGAGGCGGCGACCGCGACGCTCGACGACGACGACCTCGCGATCGCCACCGGGCTCGTCGACGACGACACGACCGAGGTCGCGATCGACCTCACGGGCTCCACGTTCGAGCTCGACACCGACGGCCATCCGGCGCTCACGATCGACGACCTCGTGGTCGGCCTGAAGGTCGAGCTCGAAGGCACGTTCGGCGGCTCGTCGTCGAGCCCGACCTTCGCAGCCACCAAGCTGAAGGTCCACGCCGGCGAGGCGGAAGGCACCGTCGACCTGGTCGACTCGGACCTGCGCCTGTTCATGGCGTCGATCGCCGAAGTCGACGACCCGTGGGGCGACGTCGATCCCGATTCGCTCTCGACGTTCTTCCTCACCGACTCGGTCGTCTTCACCGGCGACGTGTCGACCGAGCAGGAGTTCTTCGACGCGTTCGCTGCGCTCGGCACCGGTGAGACGCTCGAGGTCGAGGTCCAGGGGCTCGTCACCGACTCCCTGAACTACTACTTCGACGTCTACGAGGTGAAGGTCGAGCTCGCGAGCAACTGAGGCCGACTCCACGGATCCCGCGGGGGCGCCGGGCGCGAGCTCGGTGCCCCCGCGGCTTCGTCGGAGCCCCCGACCGCGGTCGGTTCCCGACCGTGGCCCGCGCTCGGCCGAATCGCGCGGCCTCGATCGAGCCCTCGACGCGCGCGCGCCGAATCAGCAAGCTCTCCGCCGCTCCATGCGCTTCCTCGCCTCCGTCCGGGTCCGGATCTTCCTCGTCTGTTGGATCCTGTTCTCGCTCTTCTTCGCCACCAACGTGGTGCGGGAGCACTACCCGGCGTTCGCGCTGCTCGATCGCGGCGACTTCAAGTGCGATCGCTACGCGAACATGCACGCGGACATCTTCCAGCACACCGACGGCCACTGGTACGTCGGCAACAACCTGCTCGGCTCGATGCCGGCGGTCGTCGTGCTCGCGATCTTCGATCCGGTGCTCGATCGCCTCGAGGAGCACTCGAAACGCAAGCTCGCCGAATCCCCCGCCGAAGCGGCAGCGACCTACGACACCAAATACCCCAATCGCCAGAAGATGTGGCGCTTGGTCAAGCAGGCCGGCCTCGACCTGCGCTTCGGCGCGTCGACGGCGCTGACCAGCGTCTTCCTGATGGCGCCGCTCTCGGCATGGTTCGCGGTGCTCGTGTTCGGCGTGCTGCTGCGCCGCGGCGTCGAGCGCGGGCGAGCGGTCTGGCTCGCGTTGCTCTTCGCGTTCGGGACGCCGGTCTTCTATCGGACCGCGCACTTGAACCACAACATGTTCCTGATGGAGGCGCTGTTCGGCGCGTTCCTCGTCGTGTGGCTCGGCTCGGACGAGCGGCGCGAGCTCTCGCTCTCGAAGCGCATCGCGTTCGGCGCGTTGCTCGGCACGACGTGCGCGCTCGACTACGCGGGCTTCGTGCTCGCCGCGGTGACCTTCCTCTACTTCTTCGTGCCGCGACTTTCCGCCGCCGGGCTCGCGCGCACCGTGCGCGAGTCGATCCCGATCGCGCTCGCCGGCGTGCCGTTCATCGCGTTCCTGCTCTGGACGCAATGGCTGATGTACGGCGACCCGTTCACGCCCGGCCAGAAGGTGATGCCGCACCAGAACGAGTACGTCGATCAGGGCTATCGCGGCATCGGCCTGCCGGTGCCGGAGATCTTCCTCAAGAACCTGATCGCGCCGGGTTGGGGCCTCTACGCGTTCGCACCGCTGCTCTTGATCGCGTTGTTGCCCGCGGCGCGCGTGATCAAGGCGGAGAAGCTCGTCTTCCCGTTGCGCGAGCGCCGCTGGGCGTTCGCGATCGTGCTCTCGTTCATGCTGTTCTGCGCGGCGAACTGGTACTCGCTGCTGCAGTTCAACACGGGCTTCCGCTACCTGCTGCCGTGCGTGCCGTTCCTGTTCCTGTCGGCGAGCGACTGGCTCGCGCGGATGCGGCCGGGTTGGCTCGCGTTGCTCAGCGCGATCGTGATCGGCCACGGCGTCGTGCTCTCGATGGCGCGCGAGGTCAACGACACCGAGAACCTCCTGCGACACCAGGCGGTCGAGCAAGGGATCAGCGAGCTCTCGCTCCCCGGTTACTGGCCACGGATGCTGACCGAGACGCCGGTGCCGGTCGCGTATCGCCGCGTGCT
Organism: Planctomycetota bacterium; assembly: GCA_020847695.1. Classification (GTDB taxonomy): domain Bacteria; phylum Planctomycetota; class UBA1135; order UBA1135; genus JACRIN01. Next base: position 2,808 of record JADLBP010000303.1, on the reverse strand, counting down.
CTCGACCGAAGGGCCGCAACTGCCGTGGCTGACGGTCGTCAAGCAGACGCAGCCGGGGTTGAAGGAGAAGCTCGCGAGCCCGTGGCTCCCGCTCGGCCTGCTCGCGGTCGCGGTCGCCGCTTGTCTGGGTCTCTGGCGCCTCGGAGCGAGCGCGGAAGCTCGCCGCGGCGCGTGAGGGGATCCGCGGCCCGACTCGCACGCGAAAACGTTTCCGACTCGAGCGCCGCGGCGCATCGGTCGCACGACTCCGACGCGCGGCCCTTGATTCGGGCCCCGGTCAACGCCGATCATGCGACGTCCGACGTCCCCCAACGCCGATGCCCGCACCCCTCCCGCTCGTCGACCTGATCATCCCCGTCTTGAACGAAGTCAAGGCGCTGGAGAAGAGCGTCGAGACGGTGCGCGAGTTCCTCGGGCGGACGTTTCCGTATCGCTGGCGGATCACGATCGCGGACAACGGCTCGACCGACGGCACGCGAGAGGTCGGCGAGCGACTGCAAGCGAAGTATCCCGGCGAGGTCTGCTTCTTCGCGATCCCCCAACGCGGTCGCGGTCGCGCATTGCGCCTCGCGTGGACGCAGAGCCCGGCCGACATCATGGCGTACACCGATGTCGACTTGTCGACCGAGCTCGAAGCGCTCGAAGTGCTCTGCCGCGCGATCCACGAGCAAGGGTTCGATCTCGGCACGGGCTCGCGCCTACAGAAGACGAGCCGTGTGAAGCGCGGACCGAAGCGCGAGTTCATCTCGCGGTCGTACAACTTGATGGTGAAGGCGCTGCTCTTCACCCACTTCTCCGACGCGCAGTGCGGCTTCAAGGCCGTGTCGCGCGAGGTCGTCGAGAAGATCGTCCCGCACGTCGAGGACCAAGCGTGGTTCTTCGACACCGAGCTGCTCGCGCTCGCCGAGAAGCAGGGCTATCGCATCAAGGACCACCCGGTGCTCTGGATCGACGACGAGGACAGCCGCGTCAAGATCGTCAAGACGGCCTGGGAGGACATCAAGGGCCTGGTGCGCGTCCGCTTCTACCTCTGGTCGAGCGCGTTCCGCTCGACCCGCGATCAGTGGCGCAAGGGCTCGCCCAAGCAGAGCGCCAGCGCCGCCCGCGAGCACGCGCGCGTCTGAACGGCCGTTGAGGGATCGCTGCGCTCGTTCGGCGAGCTCCGAATCCTCGCGGCGCGAGGCCTCGACGCTCACGCCGTGAGCGCGCGCTTCGCGACCTCGCCGAGCACGCGCGTCAGGTCGCCCATCGAGACCGGCTTGGTCAAGTAGTCGTCCATGCCGGCTTCGAGGCAGCGTTCGCGGTCGCCGCTGAGCGCGTTGGCGGTCAGCGCGACGATCGGGAGCCGCGCGCGGCCGTGCGCGACCTCCCGCTCGCGGATCGCGCGAGCGGCGGTGAAGCCGTCCATCCCGGGCATCTGGCAGTCCATCAGGACGAGGTCGAACGTCTGCGTCGCTGTCGCTTCGAGCGCGGCCGCGCCGCCGGAGACCGCGACCGCCTGAGCGCCGAGCTTCTCCAGCATCCGCAGCACGACGCGCTGGTTGACCGCGTTGTCTTCGACGACCAACACGTGCAGCTCGGAGCGCGCCGAATCCGGGTTCGGCCGGTTGAGCTGCAGCGGCGCTTCGACCGTGCGATCGAGCTCGAGCACCGCGCGTACCAGGCCGCGCGCCAAGCGAGCGCGCCGGACCGGGTAGGTCAGTCGAGCGGCGGGAGCGAGCGCCGACGGCGCTTCGGCCTCCGCGCGCGCCGCCCACGTCGAGACCATGCAGTACGGCGGGAACTTGACGCCGAAGTCGAGCGTCAGCTCGCGCAAGAAGAGCATCAGGTCGGACCCGACGAACGCGCTGTCGAGGATCACCGCGTCGGCGCGCACCGAAGCGTCGAGCAGCTCCTCCGCGAGCTCGCGCGCATCGTGCGCGACGATCCACGCGACGCCGAGCGCGGAGAGGTCGTCGAGCATCGCCGTACAGCAGCTCGATTGCGGCGCGGCGACGATCACGCGCTTGCCGCGCAGCCGTTCGGCGTCGGGCGAGGGCTCGGATTCGTGCGCGAAGTCGAGCGGGAGCTCGACGTGGAAGACGCTGCCGGCGCCGAGCTCGCTCGCGACGCCGATCGTGCCGTCCATCACCTCGGCCAGCCGTCGCGAGATCGCGAGCCCGAGCCCCGTGCCGCCGAAACGCCGCGCCATCGAGCCGTCGACCTGCGAGAAGCTCTGGAAGAGATGCGAGATGCCCTCGGCGTCCATCCCGATGCCGGTGTCGGCGACCTCGAAGCGCAGGCCGAGCTCGTAGCGATGGACGCGCACGGAGACCCGGCCCGACTCGGTGAACTTGACGGCGTTGCCGGTGAGGTTGATCAGGATCTGGCGGATGCGCAGCGGATCGCCGGTCCAGGTCCCGCGCGTGCGTTCGTCGAGTTCGCACACGAGCTCGACACCCTTCTTCTGCGCTTGCGCGGCGAAGAGATCGGCGACGTTCCAGACCAGCTCCTCGAGATCGAAGTCCTGGCGCTCGAGCTGCAGCTTGCCCGCTTCCAGCTTCGAGAAGTCGAGCACGTCGTTGAGCAACGAGAGCAGCCCGCGCGCAGAGGTCTGCACGGTCTGCGCGAACTCGCGCTGGTCGGCGTCGAGCTTGGTGCCGAGCAGCAGCTCCGACATGCCGAGCACGCCGTTCATCGGCGTGCGGATCTCGTGGCTCATGTTCGCGAGGAACTCGGACTTGGCGCGCGCCGCGTCTTCCGCGGCGTCGCGCGCGCACGCGAGCTCGGACAGCGTGTACGCGACGACCTCGGCGTCCTCCGCTTCGC
>JADLBP010000302.1 GCA_020847695.1 Planctomycetota bacterium | reverse complement strand
TCGGCGCGCAGGCGGATCACGAACGCATCGGAGTCGACGAGTCCCGTCTGGATCGCGCCGGCGAGGTAGACGCGTTGCTGCGCGTCCTCCGCGACGTCGCGCACGAGCCATTCCTGGCCGCCGACCGGCTCGCGATCGAACACCGCGTCGACGAAGCCGCCGCCGGGGCCGAAGTACTGCGAGCTGAACGGATAGCTGCGCTCGGCGCTGGTGCCGCCTTTCGTCGCGCGCACGGTCAGCGTGTGGGCGCCGGCGGAGCTCGAGAGCGGCGAGACGTAGCTGACGAGGTAGAAGCTGTTCGCGAGGTCGCGGATCGACTGCCCGACCTCCTGGAACTTCGGCACGAGCTCGTCGAAGTCCGCGGCGAACACCGAGCCGTCCTTGCCGATGCTCGCGAGCGCCTGCTTGTCGATCTCGGTGCCGAGGCCGATCGTGAATGCCTGATAGCGCGGTTGGCCGCCGCTCAGCGCGCCGAGCTGGTTCAACACGGTCTGGAGCGTCGTCGTGCCCGCGGTGTCGCGCCCGTCGGTGAAGGTCACCAACGCGAGCGAGCGATAGTCGACGCCGGCGGCTTGCGCGTCGAAGTCCGCCTGATCGAGCGACTGCAACGCCGACAGCGCGGCGCCGTACAGATTGGTCGACGCGGAGAGCGGCGGCTCGTCGTGCAGGTGCGCGAGCGCGGCGAGCAACGCGGTCTTGTCGTTGGTGTAGTCGGTGAGCTCGTGCAGCTGCGTCGAGCCGTCGAACCACGAGATCGCGACGAACGACTCCGGCGCGGTAGTCACCAGGTTGACGTACTCGATCGCGGCGTCGAGCTCGGCTTGCTTGCCCTTCGACGACGAGAGGATCGAGCCCGAGCGGTCGAGCAACAGGTGCGAGAACGAGCGGAACACCTCGGGCTTCGGCAGGAGGCGCTGCTGGCTCTCGAGCACCGACACCGGGTTGCCGTCCTCGAGCAACGTGAAGTCCGTCGCGACCAGGTTCGCCATCGGCGCGCCGTCCTCGGCGAGCACGCGCAACAGCACCGACACCACGCCCGGCAAGTCGACGCGCGGCACGGTGTCGACCGCGAGGATCTCGCCGACCTGCGTGCTCGGCGGATCGACGACGCCGGTCCCCGGCCCGCCGCCGCCGCAGCTCGCGACCCACGCGAGCCCGAACCCCAAGCCCCACCGCCCCATCCCGATCCACGACATTGCGACAACCCTCGGCACGCCGCCCGCTCGCGGATGGACCACGTGTCACGACCCGCTCCCGCGTAGCGTACGCGTCGCGGCGGCGCCTTCAACTGTCGCGAGCGGTGCGTTCACGGCCGCGAGCGATCGTTCGACCGCCGTTCGGCGCCGCGGAGCGAGCGGATGACGCCGACCGACGCGCAACGCGGCGCTGCTCGGAGCCTGACGCATCTCGGACAGACGCCGCGGCGCGCGTCGGGCAAGATCTCGGCCCATGGAAGCCAACGGGTCGCGTGCAAGTCGCCGGGAGTTCCTCTGGAGCAGCGCCGGGCTCGGCGCGCTCGCGCTCGGGGCGTGCGCGGGAGCGCGCGGCGAGCGGCCGAAGTCGCTGAAGGTGCTCGTCCTCGGCGGGACGCGCTTCATCGGCCCGCACATCGTCGAGGCGGCGCTCGCGCGCGGGCACCAGGTGACGCTCTTCAACCGCGGCCAGACCAACCCCGAGCTCTTCCCCGAATGCGAGAAGCTGCGCGGCGACCGCGACGGCGACATGAGCGCTCTCGAGGGACGGCGTTGGGACGCGGTGCTCGACACGTGGACCGACATGCCGCGGCACGTGCGCTCGGCGGCGACGCTGCTCGGGCCGGCGGTCGGCCAGTACCTGTACGTGTCCTCGCTCAACGCGGTCGCCGACCTGTCGAAAGCGAACCTCGACGAGACCGCGGAGACGACGCCGCTCGATCCGAAGGACGAGGACGATGCGTCGGCCGAGCTCTTCGGCGGACGCAAGGCGCGCTGCGAGAAGCTGCTCGCCGAGATCTGCCCGAAGCGTTACACGATCGTCCGGCCCGGACTGATCGTCGGGCCGCGCGACGGATCCGATCGCTTCACGTATTGGCCGGTGCGCGTCGCGCGCGGCGGCGAGGTGCTCGCCCCGGGCTCCGGCGACGACCCGACGCAGTTCGTCGACGCACGCGACCTCGGCGAGTTCATCGTCACGCTGGTCGAGCGGCGCACGCTCGGGCTCTTCCACGTCGTCGGGCCGGAGCGCCAGCTCGTGATGCGCGAGATGCTCGAGACCTGCGTGCGCGCGACCGGGAGCGACGCGACCCTGACCTGGATCGACACCGAGTTCCTGTTCGAGCAAGGCGTCTCGCCGTGGACCGATCTGCCGGCGTGGTTGCCGAGCGTCGAGCCCGGGCAGGCGTACTGGACGTTGAACGTGTCGAAGGCGATCCACGCGGGGCTGCGCTTCCGTCCGCTCGAGGTCACGGTGCGCGACACGCTCGCGTGGTGGAATTCGTTGCCCGAGGACCGACGCGCGGCACTGAAGCGCGGGCTCAGCCCCGAACGCGAGCGCGAAGTGCTGGCCGCGTGGCACGCGCGCAAGGGCTGAGCGACTTCCGCTACCATGCGCGCTTCCGATGGGAGCGCGAACGATCGAGAGCGTGCTGCGCGAGCGCTTCGGCCACGCCGAGCTCCGCGGGCCGCAACGCGAGGTGATCGAGGCGGTGCTCGCCGGGCGCGACGTGCTGCTGACGATGCCGACCGGCGGCGGGAAGTCGCTCTGCTACCAGTTGCCGGCGCTGCTGGTCGACGGACTGACCCTGGTGATCAGCCCGTTGATCGCGCTGATGCAGGATCAAGTCGACGCGCTGACGAAGAAGGGGATCCGCGCGGCGTTCGTCAACTCGTCGCTCGACGCGCCTCAGCGTCGCGAGCGCCTGCAGCGCGCCGCGAACGGCAAGCTCGAGCTGCTCTACGTCACGCCCGAGCGCTTCCGCAGCGCGGACTTCCAGGAAGCGCTGCCGACGCTGCGCATCGCGCGCCTCGCGGTCGACGAAGCGCACTGCGTCAGCCAATGGGGCCACGACTTCCGGCCCGACTACTCTCGGCTCGCGACGTACCGCGCGCGCCTCGGCAATCCGCCGACGATCGCACTGACCGCGACCGCGACCAAGCGCGTCGCCGAGGACATCGTGGGCATGCTCGGCTTGCGCGACCCGTTGATCGTGCGCCTGGGCATCGAGCGGCCCGAGCTCTTCCTCGCCGCGACGCGCGTCGTGTTCGCGGAGGAGAAGCTGCCGCTGCTCGCCGACCGCGTGCGCGCGCTCGACGGCGCGGGGATCGTCTATTCGACGTTGATCCGCGACCTCGAGGAGCTGCACGTCGAGCTCAAGCGCGCCGGCATCGAGAGCCTGGTCTACCACGGCAAGCTCTCGCCGGAGGAGCGGCGGCGCGCGCAGCGGCGCTTCCTCGAGAGCGAGCACGACGTCGTGCTCGCGACCAACGCGTTCGGCATGGGCGTCGACAAGCCCGACATCCGCTTCGTGCTGCACGCACAAGTGCCGCGCACGCTGGAGCAATGGACGCAGGAGGTCGGCCGCGCGGGCCGCGACGGCAAGCCGTCGTGGTGCGAGGTGCTCTACTTCGAAGAGGACCTCGCGATCCAGCAGGGTTTCGTCGAGTGGGCGAATCCGTCGCTCGAGTACCTGATGCACGTCTACGAGACGCTGCGCGGTTGGGGCGAGCGCGTCGCGACCAAGGAACTCGACGACTTGCGCGACGAGCTCCTGGTGAAGAACCGCGCCGACAACCGCGTGTCGATCTGCTTGAAGTGGCTCGAGGTGCTCGGCGTCACCGATGGCGCGTTCGAGAGCCACGACCTGCGCGTCGTGCGCGAGCTCGATCCTCGCGAGCTCCCCGACGCGGTCGGCAGCGACGCGAAACGCCGCGCTGATCTCGAGGGCCTGCTCGCGATGGCGCGCTTCGCCGGCGGCCACGAGGAGTGTCGGCGCGCGACGATCGCTCGCCACTTCGATCTCCCGGTGCCCGCGACTCCGTGCGGCGCGTGCGACGTCTGCACCGACGCCGACGGGTGGCGCGCGGCGCACCTCTCGGCGAGGACGAGCTTGCCCACCGGCGACACCGGCGACGCGCAGTGGCGCCGCGGCGACTGGGTGCGCGTCGACGGGCGGCATCTCGGCCAGGTGGTCAAGGTCGAGGGCGAGGGCCGCCGCGTGCGCATCGTCGTCGAGAGCGCGTCGGACGGCCTGCGCCGCACGCTCGATCCCCGCCGCGCGAGGATCGAGCGCATCCAGGGCAGCCCGCACGACCGTCGCACGTGACGACGACCGGTGCGGTGCGAATCGAGCGGCGCGGTGCGAATCGAACTGCGCGTCACGGCAGGCGAAACGTCGCGACCACGGCGAGGTGATCGGAGCTGCCGGCGGCGACGACGTGGTGCTCGACCAACGTCCACGTCGGCGGCGCGAGCACGTGATCGATGCGGCGGCGCGGTGCGGCGCTCGGGAACGTCGGCGGAGCGTCGACGAGGCCCGAGAAGCGGCCGCTGGAGCTCAGGAGCTGCAGCGAGGCGTCGCCCGGCTCGGCGTTGAAGTCGCCGGCGAGCAGCGCGGGCCGCGCGCCGACCCAATCGAGCAGCTCGCGCGTCTGCGCGAGGTTGTTCGCGAGATCGAACGAGTCGTTGCGCACCACGACGGCGAGCACGGTCGCGCCGCCGAGCTCGAGCTCGGTGCAGAGCGCGCGCCGGTTGTTGGTCGGGCTCCAGAACGGCCGCCGGCCCGCGAGCTGCAGTGTCTCGAGCGCCTTCACCGGCACGCGCGACAAGAGCGCATTGCCCGCGCGGATGCGGAAGAACGGCAGCCCAAAGCTGTAGTTCTCGCTCGCCGCGCGGAACGGGAAGCGTCCGGCGCGCGCGAGGTGCTCGACCTGGTCGAGCGGCTCGGGCCCGCATTCGAGCACGACCTCGGAGAGGAACACGAGGTCGGCGCGCTCGGCGACGAGCACCGCGGCGATCGCGTCGAGCTCCGCTCGCACGCGATCCGCGTCGGCGAACTCACTCCCCTCGTAGAAACGCGCCTTCGCGACGTTGAGAGCCACGACGCGGAGCTCGCGAATCGGCGCGACGAGCTCGTCGCCGGCGCTGCGCGCGACCTCGGGCTTGCGCCAGCTCGGGTTCAACCCTTCGTACGCGAACAGCGCGAGCCCGGCGAGGCCGACAGCGCCGACCATGCACGCGAGCAACCGCCACCGCTTGTCGCCGGACCATCCCATCGCGACCTAGGCTAGCGGTTCGACCGTGTCGACCGTCGAAAGCCCACCCGACGCTCAGTGCGCGATCGCTTCTCGCTTGCGCGGCGTTTCGCGGAAGACGACCTTCGGTTGGCGGCGCTTCCATTCGGAGAGCGCGCCGCCGAAGCGGTACGCGAAGAGCTTCTTCAGGAACTCGATGCACGTCGAGCCGCGGACGTGCGACAGCCCGTTCGAGCGCATCCGCGCGAAGACGTTCATCTCGAGCACGCGCACGCCGAGGTGGTGGGCCTTGATCATCATCTCGGGATCGAGGAACCACTGCTTCTCCTTGCAGTCCATCACCGCGAGCACGTCGCGGTGGATGATCTTCGGGCTCCCGTTGATGTCGATCGAGCCGAGCCGCGGGTACAGCACGTAGACGAGGGCGTTGTACGCGACCGACACGACCTTGCGCAGCGGTCCGTCCATTCGGAAGCGGCGGCGCACCTTGCCGAGCACCATGCCGTCGGTGTGCTTGACGGCTTCGAAGAGGCGCGCGACGTCCTCCGCGTCGACCTGGCCGTCGGCGGGGATGATGCCGATCCACGGCGCGCGGCAGACCGCGAACGTCTTCAGCACGCCGTTGCCGTAGCCTTCGTTGGGCTCGACGCGGTGGTGCACGACGCCGGTGCCTTGCGCTTCGAACGCCTTGATCACCTCGCCGGTGCGGTCCTTCGAGCCGTTGTCGACCGCGATCAGCTCGAGGCGATGGCCGGCCTTCGCGAACGCCTGCACGAGCTGCGGGATCGTGTACGGGATCGCCTCCTGCTCGTTGTAGCAGGGCATGATCAACGAGAGCTCGGGGAGCTCGCGCTCGCTCATGCCTTCGCTCCCTCGAGCCGCGGCCGCGCGGGCGTGAAGCTGCGGCGCAGATCGCGGGCGAACATCGTGCGGGTGAACTTGCCGAGGCCGGACGGGTGCTCGCCGAACGTCGCGAGCTTGGTTTCGATCAACGCGCGCTTGTCGGGAGCCGCTTCGGCGAAGTACGTGCGCGGCGCGTCGAAGCGATGGTCGGCGAGCGGCTTCGCGTAGCGCTCCGCGATCCACGCCTCGACGTCGTACTCGGTCTTCCACTGGACGCGCTTCGGCAGCGTCTCGGCGAAAGGCACGTGCAGCACGACCGCGCGCAGGTACTCGAAGATCGTCGCGAGCTCCTTCGCCTCGAAGCGCACGCCACGTTCGCCGAGCACGCGGCCGGTCGCGAGCTCCAGGAAGTCGAGCCCCGCCTGCGTCGCGACGAACCGGCCGATCATCGAGTACTTCGACAGCAAGTTGCCGCCGAGCGTGCCGTCGACCAACTCCGCGTAGTGCGCCTTCGCCCAGTCGAGGCAGGCCTGGCGCGACAGGAAGATCTCCTGCTTGGTCTCGACGAGGAAGTCGTCGATCACCTTGCGGAACTCGGGCGGCGCTTCGGCGAGCAGTTGCTGCATGCGCACGACCAAGTCGAACGCCTTGACGCCGTGCTGCTGCGCGTACGCGAACGGCTCTTCGTAGTTGCCTTCGTAGTAGAAGATCGTCAGCAGCAGGTGGAACACCCGCGTGTCGAGGTAGTCCTGGAACGAGAAGTCGGGCGTCGCCACGACCATCTCCTCCACCTCGATGATCGGCTCGCCGGTGAAGTCGCCGATGTTGCGCGCGACGAC
>JADLBP010000301.1 GCA_020847695.1 Planctomycetota bacterium | reverse complement strand
GCGATCGTCTCGTAGGAGAAGTCGCGCTCGATCCGCGCGCGGCCGGCGCTGCCCATGCGCAGGCCGAGCTCGCGATCGCGCAGCAAGCGCTCGAGCGCGGCGACCCATTCGGCGTCGGTCTCGACCAACGAGCCGCTCCGATCGTGCGCGACGACCTCGGCGTTCATGCCGACCTTGGTCGCGACCACCGGCAGCCCCGCGGCCATGTACTGGAGCAGCTTGTACGCGCACTTGCCCTTCGACCACGGTGAGTCGAGCTCGAGCGGCATGATGCCGACGTCGCAACGCGCGAGCTCGCGTTCTTGGCCTTCGAGCGTCCACGCGACGTTCTCGATCGGCACGCCGCCCATCGACTGCGCGTCGAGCGCGCCGTCGGAGATCACGACCAAGCGATAGTCGAGCCGCTTCGCGAGCTCGCGCAGCGGCTCGGCGAGTTGACGCACGTACAGCAGGTTGCTCTTGAGCCCGACCCACGCGATCCGCGGCACCGCGTTCGGCGCTCGCTCGCTCGCGCGCGGCACGTCGGTCGGCACAGGCGACGGCGCGACCAAGAGCGGCAACCCGCCGCCGCGGCACGCGTCGGCGAGGAACTCGTTGCCCGCGATCACCGCGTCGTAGATCGAGAGCATCCGTTTGAAGCGCCGCATGCGGTGGTGCGAGAAGTACGTCCCCTTGCGCAACCGTTTGCGCAGGAACACCGCGTCGTCGAAGTCGAACACGAGCGGCTTTCGGATGCGCCGCAGCCACAGTCCCTTGAGGAACGTCGGCAACTCCTTGTGCACCAACACGACGTCCGCGTCGCCGAGCGCGTCGAGCAAGCGCCGCTGCTCCGTGAAGCTCTTGGGGAACGGGAGGACGACGAGCTCGATCCCGTGGCGCGCGAGGTACGGCGCCATCTGGTGCACGCGGATGCGCGACGACGGGATGTCGACGCCTTTCGCGATCGCGCAGAGCTTCACGAGCTCGCTCCCGTCGCTCGGGACGCCAATTCGCGATACAGCGCCTCGTACCGATCGACGATCGAGCTCCAGGCGTACTCCTTCGCGCGTTCGCTCGACGCGCGCCCGAAGCGCTCGCGCGCGGCGGCGTCGCCGAGCAGCTCGACCAGCGCGTTCGCGAGCCCGCGCTCGTCCTCGGGCGCGACCAGGAGCCCGTTCTCGCCCGCGGCGACGATCTCGCGATTGCCGCCGACCGCGGTGACGACCATCGGCAGGCCCGCGGCGAGCGCCTCGAGGTTCGCGTTCGAGAACGGCTCGCGGCGAGCGCTCGACACGAACACCCACGCGCTGCGCAACAGGTCGGTCTTCGCCGCGCCGCGCAGCAGACCGGGCAACGACACGCTTCTGCGCAGTCCGAGCGCGTCGACCTGCGCCTCGAGCGCCGCGCGCTGCTCGCCGTCGCCCGCGACGATCAACTTCGCGGTCGGCACGCGCTCGCGCACGCTCGCGAACGCCCGCAGCAGCACGTCGAAGCCCTTTTTCGCGTGGAAGATGCCGAGCGCGGCGACCGTCGGCTCGCGCGCGGGCTCCCGCGGCGCGGAGAACGCGTCGACGGCGTTCGGGATCCGCACGATGCGCTCCGCGGGCACGCCGAGCTCGCGCACGAGCTCGCCGAGCTCGACGCTCTGGGCGACGACGCGCGTCGCGGCGCGCAGCGTGCGCGCGATGCGCGCCTCGAGCACCGGATCCTTGCGCAGCGGCTCGTCCGGCAGGATGTCGAAGCCGATCGGACGGACCACCCACGGACGCTTCGCGAGCCGCGCGTACGCCGCGACCGCGTAGCCAGGCGGGTACGTGCCGTGCGCGTGGACGACGTCGGGCGGCTCGGCGAGGTGCGCTCGCAGGAGGTGCACCGCGCCGTAGCTCGGCCACGCGCGTCGGTAGAACGGCTTGGTGTAACGGAGCAGTCGATACGGCGCGTCGAGCGTGTTGTCGAGGCCGCGCTTCCTCGCCGCGATCACGGTCACCGCGTGTCCGCGCTCGACCAGCCGCCGCGCGAGCCCGTCGAGGAAGAGCTCCGCGCCGCCGACCACCGGCAGGAACGACTGGGCGAAGAAGAGGAGGCGCATGGACGCGGCGCGAGGCTAGTCGAGCCCGCGGGGAGCGGCAAGCGCGCGGTCCGAGTGCTAGTCTGCGGCGCGTTGCGAACGATCAGGTTGAGAGCGCCGCTGCCCGCAGGACGCACGCTCGAGAGCGTGACGCGCCATTTCGAGCTCGAGAGCTCGATCGCCGCGCGCTTGAAGCGCTCGACGCGGCCTGAGCGCGCCGCGATCTACCGCACGATGTACGCGGAGCTCTTCGCAGCGGTGCCCGATCATCCGCGGCTCACTCGGCGCGCGAGCGCGAGCGACACCGCGCGGGACAACCGCACCAAGCTCGGGCTGCTCGCGCCGTTCCTCGACCGCAGCACGCGCCTCGCCGAGATCGGAGCGGGCGACGGACGGTTCGCGCTCGAGCTCTGCGCGCGCGCCGCGCACGTCGTCGCGATCGACGTCGCCGATCAGCTCGGGCCCGTCGAGCGGCCCGCCAACTTCGAGCTCGTCGTCTACGACGGCTTCGAGTTCCCGCTCGCCCCGCGCTCGATCGATCTCGCGTTCAGCGACCAGTTGATCGAGCACCTCCACCCCGACGACGTCGAGCTGCACTTCACCAGCCTGCTGCGCGCGCTCGCGCCCGGCGGGATCTACGTGTTGCGCACCCCCCACCGGCACGGCGGGCCGCACGACGTCTCGCGCTACTTCGACGACGAGCCCGCGGGCTTCCACCTCAAGGAATGGACGTTCGCGGAGCTCGCGCGCACCGCGGAACTCGCCGGTTTCGCGCCCGTCGACACGTACTTGCTGCGCGAGGACCGGCTGCGCGCGGTCGAGCGCGGCTCGATCGAACGCCTCGAGCGCTTCGCCGCCCACTTGCCGCGCGCGCTGCGCCGCAAGCTCGCCCGTCGCTGGTACCGCAACGTCGTGCTCGCCTGCCACGCCGCTCGATGAGTCTGCACACGGTCTTCTTCGTCTCCCAGGCGACGTTCGAGCTCGGGCCGCAGGGGCGGATCCTCCGGCTCGCGAAGGGCTGGCAAGCGCGCGGCCACGCGACCGCGGTCGCGGCGTTGCAGGGCGATCGCGAGCTCGGAGCGCGCGAGCGCGAGCTCGGCGTCCCGATCCACGCCTTGACCCGGCACGACAAGCGGATCCTGCGCGCGGGGCGGCTCGACGCGATGCTCGCGATCCGCCGGTTCGTCGCGGAAGAGCGGCCGAGGCTGGTCTTCGCGCTCGAGACGTTGGTCGACTGGCACGTCAAGCTCGCGCTGTGGCGTTCGCGCGAGCCGATCGTGACGCTGCTCGGCATCGACCGGTGGAAGTGGGAGCGCAAGCTCTACCGTCGCGTCGGCTTCCGCTCGCTCGCGCCGCGGACCAACGCGTTGATCGGCAACTCGCAGCGCTGCCTCGACGGCTACGCGCGCGCTCTCGGCGCGAAGACCGTCGAGCGTCTGCCGCAGGCGGTCGTGCCGAACCCGGTCGATCCCGACGAATGGCCGCCGAGGTTCGAACGCGATGACCCCGAGCTCGTGATCGGCGCGATCGGACGCCTCGCCGAGCAGAAGGGCTTCGACCTGTTGTTGCGCGCGGTCGCGACGCTGCCGAGCGCGATCGGCGGCAAGCGCGTGCGCGTCCGGATCCAGGGCAGCGGGCCCGACGAGGCGCAGTTGCGCGAGCTCGCGGCGCCGGTCGAGCGCGCCGGCATCCCGGTCGAGTTCCTCGGACACTCGAGCGACGTCCGCGGGTTCTACCGCTCGCTCGCGTGCCTGGTCGTGCCGTCGCGCTGGTCGGGCTTCGAGAACACCGCGCTCGAAGGGTGCCTGTCCGGGACGCCGACGATCGTGTCGCCCGCGACCGGCTTCGAGGACCTGGCGAGCCGCGAGACGTTCGTCTTCGCCGAGCTCGAGCCGCAAGCGCTGCGCAAGGCGCTCCTCGAGCTGCTCTCGCGCTCCGACGCGGAACGCGAAGCGCTCGCGCGGCGCCAGCGCGACGCGTTGGTCGCGGAACTCTCGCTCGCGACGATCTGCGAACGCCTGGAGCGGACGCTGGTCGAGCTCGGCGTCGACGCGGCGCGCGCGGGCGGCTGAATTTTCGCTCCAGCGTCCGGGTGTCCTAGCTCGATAGGACACCCGTGCACTTCGAAGTCGATCCGCACGCGGCGCAGAGCCCGAGCGAGCAGCTCGCCGACCAGGTCCGGTCGGCGGTCGCGGCGGGCAGGCTCGCGCTCGGCGAACGCTTGCCGACCGTGCGCGCGCTCGCGGAGGCGGTGCGCGTCAACCCGAACACGGTCAGCCGCGCGTGGCGCGAGCTCGAGCTCGAAGGCGTGCTCGAAGCGCGCCGCGGCGACGGCGTGTTCGTCGCGAACGGTGCGCTCGCGCGCTGTCGCCGCCATCGCGACGACGTCGTCGCGGAACGGCTCGCGCGCGCGGCGTGCGAGGCGCGCGACGCAGGACTCGGCGTCGACGAGGTGCTGAGGATCGTCCGCGGCGCGGTCGCGGCGAGCGACGAACGACGGGAGAGAGCTTCATGACCCACGTGATCGACGTGCGCGGCCTGGGGGTCGCGTTCGGACGCAAGACGGTGCTGCGCGGGCTCGATCTCGCGCTCCCCGCCGGCAGCCTGACCGCCTTGGTCGGCAAGAACGGCGCGGGCAAGACCACGCTGCTGCGCGCGCTCGGCGGCGAGCTCGTCGACGCGACCGGAGCGTTGCGCGTGCTCGGACTCGATCCTCGGCGCGACCGCGACGAGCTCGCGCGCTCGATCGGTTGGGTCGACGAACGCGCCGCATGGCCGCGTTGGCTGCGCGTCGAGGAGCAGTGGCGCTTCCTCGCGCCGTTCCACCCGACGTGGGACGCCGCGGAGGCGCGGCGGCTCGCGGACGCGTTCGGCGTCGAGCCGCGCGCGAAGCTCGCCGAGCTCTCCCGCGGCGAGCGCGCGGTCGCGCTGATCGTCGCGGCGCTCGCGCATCGGCCGAAGCTCCTGTTGCTCGACGAGCCGTTCGGCGGCCTCGACGTGCTCGCGCGTCGGCGCGTCTTCGCGGCGTTGGTCGAGCACCTCGAGCGCGCCGGCGCGAGCGCGTTGTTCGCCACGCATTCGATCGCCGACGTCGAGCGCGTCGCCGACCACGTCGCGCTGCTCTGCGACGGCACGATCCGGCTCGCGAGCGACCTCGAGGAGCTGCGTTCGCACGCGCGGCGCTTCGTCGTCGAGCTCGAGCACGCCCGCGACGACTGGAGCCCGCCTCTGCCGGCGGTGATCGAGCGCCGGGCCGAGCACGAGCTCGTCGTTTGCACGCTCGAGCGCGGCGCGGACGTCGAGCGTTCGCTCGCGCGCGACGCGCGGGTGAAGCGCGTCGAGCCGCTCGGGCGCGAGCTGGAAGACCTGTTGGCCGCCGCACTCGGCGAGGAGTCACGACGATGAACGTGTGGAGAGCCCTCTGGTGGAAGGAAGCGCGCGATCACCGCGTGCTGTTCGCGACGTGCGCGTTGCTCTACGTAGCATTGCTCGCGGGCGCCGAGCTCGTGCTCGGCGACGGCTTCGACGCGAGCCTGCGCTTGGGCGCGATCCATCCCGCCGCGCTGCTGGTCGTCGCCGCGGCGTTCGCGGCGGAAGCGCTCGCGCACGACGCGACGAGCGGCGTCGAGACGACGCTGACGCGCCTGCCGGTCGCGCGCTGGAAGCTGTGGAGCGCGAAAGCGAGCTTCGTCGTCGCCGCGCTCGCCGGGTTCGAGCTCGTCGCGTTCGCGGCGGAGCGCGTGCTCGCGTCGTTCGAGCCCGCGGTCGACACCTCGCGCCTGACGCCGCTCTACGCGTGGTGGCTCGCGGCCCTGCTCGCGACGGCGTCGGTGCTCGCGGCGGCGAGCTTGCTGCGGCGGACGCTGCCGGCGGCGCTGGTCGGCATCGGCGTGCCGGTCCTGATCGGTTGGCTCGTCCTCGGCTCGGAGCGCGTGCCGAACGTCGATGTGCTGGGCCGCGTCGCGAGCGCCAGCGGACCGCTCGGCGTCGCGCTCACGCTCACCGCGGCGCTCTGCATCGCGTCGGTCGCGGCCTATTGCGTCGCGCGCTTCGATCGCTTCGGGCTGCGCCGCGCGGGCGCGTTCGCGGCCGGCGGGATGTGCGTCGTCGCGCCGCCGCTCGCGTGGACTTTCGCGAGCACGAGCTCGCGCGCCGACCTCGCCCCGTTCACGCGCGGCGTCTCGATCTGGAACGTCAGCCCGAGCCCCGACGGCCGCTACGTCGCGCTGCAGGCCGAGCGCGTGGCCAAGCTCGACGGCGCTTGGCCGACGCTGTCGCGCGAGTCGTGGCTTTCGCGCACCGAGCTCTCGCGCCTCGAGGTCTGGATCCTCGATCGAGCGACCGGCGAGTGTCGCGAACTCGACGAGCGCTGGCGGTCGATCTGGTCGCCTAGCCGCCGTGGCTGGAGCACGCCGGAGTGGACGAGCGACGGACGCTTGCTGACGGTGTCGGCGCCGGGCACGTTCGGTTCCGGCGAGTACCGCTACGAGCTCGTCGATCCGCGCACCGCGCAGGTGGTCGAGTCGTTCGGCGACGATCCCGACGCGCTCGAGCTCGCCGCGGGGATTCCGTCCTCCTGGTATCGGCTCGAGCGGGTCGGCAACCACTCCGTGCTCGCGCTCGCGGACGGCAGCCACGGCGTGCGTTTGCGCGACGATCAGCCGGTGACGCTCTCGCCCGAGCTGGGCATCGCCTTCTACCGCGACGAGGACGGCGCGCTCCGCCGCAAGAACCTGGTCGACGGGAGCGGGCGCGTGTTCGCCCCCATCGACGGGGAGTTCAACGGCCGACCGCGAGTCTCGCCCGACGGTCGTTGGGTCGCGATCCAGGAGCGCGAGAAGCTCTCGATCCGCGACGCGCGCGACGGCGAGCTCGTGTTCGGTCCGGAGCAAGGCGTGCTCGTCGAGTGGTCGCGTCACGGGCGCGTCGCGACGATCGCCAACCGAGACGGGACGTTCGCGCTCGGGCTCGACGGCTCGCGCTCTTCCGTGCCGAAGGGCTCGCCGATCGAATGCGGAGCCGACGGGTTCCTGACGTGCCTCCCCGATCGCGTCGAGTGGCATTCGTCGGACGGCGCGCGCGTCGAGACGATCTACGCGGTGCGTTGACTCGCCGGCGGCGCCGAGCGAGTGGCGCGCGAGGCTCGACCGAATGTGCGGAGCTCGGGCGGGCTCGCGCGGCGAAACGGCGCGCTCCGCGAGCAGGCTTCCGCGGGCGTGAGATTGCTGCTCCGACGCACGGCGCGCTTGTCGTTCTTACACCGCGCGGTCGTCGATTTCGCGCGCTCGCGCGAACCCTCGCGCGCCGCGACGCGACGGAGTTCGCGCTCCGGCCGATGACGCGCGCTGGGAATGCGAGTTGCCGTGCCGGCGCGCCTCGCATCGTCCAAGCGGCGCGCTCGCCGCTCCTCCCCTCCTCCAGCGCTCGGATCCCCATGCATTTCGTTCCCTTCGCGCGCGCGTCGCGCGGTGTCGCCGTCGTTTCGTTCGCTG
>JADLBP010000300.1 GCA_020847695.1 Planctomycetota bacterium | reverse complement strand
TTGCTGCCGCTCGGGGAGGCCCAACAACCGGCCGTGTTGCTCGAGCGCACGAAGAGCGAGCTCGAGAACGCGGGCAAAGGACTGCGCAGCATCTACCGCGGCTTCAAGGACATCTTGACGACGCCCGACGCGAAGTCGGCGGGCGCGACCGGCAAGAACTGAGCGCCGGCGAGCCCGCCGAGCGCGTGCCCCCGCACCGCCGGGCCGCTCGGTCGCAGCGCGGTCGCTTCAGGCCCACGCTGCGCCCACGAGCATGCCCACGCCGACGGCCCGACCGCGTGCCCGACCGCGTGCCCGACCGCGTGCTCGACCGCGTGCTCGACCGCGTGCTCGACCGCGTGCTCGATCCCGGGCGCGGTCGGGAGCGCGATCCACCCGTCCCCGGCTCGCGCACGACCGCAGCGGGAGCTCCAGCGAGCTCGGAATTCCCTGCTCACAACGAAACGCTTACTCACGTAGCACGCGCCGTCGCGCTCCCCCCGCGACACCGACGTGTGAACCCTCGCCGAAAGAAGACGCTCTGCTGGCTCGCCGGCTTCGCCGCGCTCGCGTTCGGAGCCAGTTGGCTCGCGCGCGAGCGGCTCGGCCCGCTGAGCCTGGCGACGGTGGCGCGCCCCGAGCCGAGCGGCGCGGACGTCGAGCCGAGCCGCGCGAGCACGATCCGCCCCGCCGTGTCCGCGTCGACCGCACAGGTGCCCGGCCACACCGACGACTCCGCGGCGCGCATCGCCGCCGGCGGCGCGGTGCGCGAGTTCGACGTGCGCTTCGCCGACGGCCGCGCGGCGAGCGACGCGACCGTGGTCGCGTTCGACGCGGGACGCGAGCTCGCGCGCGACGTCACCGACGCCGAGGGCCGCGCGCGGCTCGCGCTCGACGCGACGCGCGTCGGCATCCTGGTCGCGGGCGAGCGCCTGGTCGCGTCGTACCGCGAGCTCGCGCTCGACTCCGCGCCGACGCTCGTCGAGCTCCCGTCGGGCGTGCTCGGAGGCAGCCTGCGCCCGCTCGACGCCGCGCTCGATCGGCGCGTCGGGCTGCGGATCACGAGCGATCGCCCGTGGCTCGACGCGGAGGCGCTGCCCGCCGGCGCGAGCACCGCATTGCCCGCCGAGTGGCTCGCACCGGCGGATCGCACCCTACAAGCCGACGCCAGCGGCCGCTTCCGGCTCGAAGGCCTCTCCGAGACGTGGAGCGGTTCGCTGCGCGTCGGCCCCGAATGCACGCTGCTCGCGGTGTCGCCTCCGGGCGAGCTCGGCGAACCCGACGAGGTGCGGGTGACCGCGCCGGTCGCGGAGCTCGTGCTCGACGTGTTCCAACGTCCGCAGTTGGTCGGCCGGCTGGTCTCTCGCGCGAGCGGCGGAGGCG
Source organism: Planctomycetota bacterium (assembly GCA_020847695.1). GTDB lineage: Bacteria > Planctomycetota > UBA1135 > UBA1135 > JACRIN01. The sequence continues at coordinate 48,042 of JADLBP010000300.1, read as the reverse complement.
TCGCCGGGCTCGAGGTCCGGTTGACGCCCTATTACTCGGTGACGCGCGGTTCGATCCTGATCGCGGCACCGCAACGTTTCCTGACGACGCGCACACTCGAGGACGGCTCGTTCGCGGTCTGGTTGCCGGAGCAAGAGCGCGTCGAGGGCAACGCGCGGCCGAGCTGGCCCGAGCTCGATCGCACCGAACTCTTCGCTCGCGAGCCGTCGTCGCGCGCCTCGCGGAGCTTCGTGCGACGGGCGAGCGAGATGCGCGCGAGCTTCGACCTCGGCGAATTCGTGTTCTCCGCGGGCGAGGGCGAGATCGAGTTCCGCGTCCGCGATCCACGCGGCGTCGCGATCGCCGGTGCTCGGCTCGCGTGCGGCGGCGCGGGCGCGTGCACCGACGATCGAGGTCGAGCGCGGCTCGAGCTCGGCCTCGACCGCAGCGTGTCGATCGAGGCGCTCGGATACCGACCGGCGCGACTCGAGGTCCCGGACGACGCCGCGAGCGCCGCGGCGTCGCTCGCGAACGTCGCGGAGCTCGTCGAATTCGAGCTCGAGCCGACCACGCTGCTCCGCCTCCGGTTGTCGCACACCGGAGGTCGACCGGCGCCCGGCGTGCGACTCGTATGCGACGACCTCGGCGTCTTCGAATCGCAAACGTCGAGCTCCGAGGCGCAGACGCTCGGCGCGAGCCCGTTGACCGCGATCTGCAGCGGCTTCGCGGTCGAGACCGACGCGCGCGGCGAGGTGCTCTTGTGCGGCCTGCGACCGGCGGTGCCGATCGAGTTCACGATCCAGAACGCGTTCGGCGAGCCGCTGCAGCGCATCGCGGTCGTCCTCGCGCCCGGCGAGCACGCGACGCGCTCGATCGCGCTGGCATCCGAGCCGTCGCGGACGGCGCTGGTGATCCGCGGGGTCGTCACCGACGTCGAGCAACGTCCGTTGGTCGGCGTCTCGGTCCGCGCGGGCCGAAACGGCGTGTGGCGCGGCGCGGTCACCGACGCAAGCGGCCGCTTCGCGATCGAGCCCGCGACGCCGGGCGAAGTCGAGTTCGAGTTCCGGAAGACGGGCTTCGCGGTGCAGACGGGCGTGAAGCGCCGAGTCGAGTCGGAGTCGACGCAACTGCACTTCACGCTCTCGCCGACGCGCACCCTGAGCGTTCGCGCGGAGGATTCCGGCGGTCGCGGCGTCGCGCTCGACGCGCTGAGAATCGTGTGGGCCGACGGCTCCGAGCTCCTCCACGAGCGTTTGCCCGCGTCCGGCTTCGAGACCGCGGTCGCGCCGACCGAGACCGCGCGCGTCGAAGCCCGGATCGCCGGCGCGACGTACGTCAGGACGCTCGGCGCGCAGGACACCGAGCTCGTCTTCGCGGTCCCCGACCACGGTCGCGCGACGTTCGAGCTCCCGTCGAGCGCGCGGCCGGCCGGCGCCGAGCGCGTCGAGCGCGACAACGAGCGCTTCGTCGTCGTTCGCGACGTCGAAGGAAGCCTCGCGCCGCAGAAGGCGTACTTCGCGTACGGCGCGAGCTCGGCGACGCTCGAACGACTCTTGCCGGGGGATTACGAAGCCTGCTTCGCGTGCTCGGACGCCTCCGAAGGGTCGGCGCGCAACTCGGTGCGCTTCCGCGTGCGCGCGAACGAGACCTCCGAGGTCGCGCTCGCGCCCTGAGCACCGCGCGAACTAGACTGGCGGTCCGATGACCGGACGCACCCGCTTGGGACCGTGGCTTCTGCTCGCGCTCTTCGCGAGCGTTGCGGTCGTGACGTTCTGGGTGCTGCGCGTCGAGCCCGCGACGCCGGTCGGCGTCGCCGGTCGGACCGCGGACGAGCCGAGCGCGGCGAGTTCGCGCGACCGCGCCGCCACGACGACGGTCGTCGACACGTTCGCGGACGCGTCCGAGGAGCGCACCCGCATCGGCCCGGAGGTCGAAGGCGACGACGACGCGGCGCGCGAGCTCGAGCTCGGCGTCTTCGACGTCGCGGGCCAGCCGCTGGTCGACGCTCGCGTGCGCGTCTTCGACGACACCGAGGTGCTCGGCGACGCGAAGAGCGACGCGCGAGGCGTGGTGCACGTGCGCGCGGCCGCCGGGCGTGGACGTGTGCTGGTCGCCGCGCGCGGCTCGGCGCCGTGGCTCGCCGAGATCGACGCGACCGCGGGTCAGAGGCGCGTCGACGAGCCGGAGCGCGCGACGCTGTACGGCCGCGTGCTGGTCGATCGCGCGGAACCCGGCGTCGAGCTCGAGTTCGAGCTGTCGTCCGACCGCGCGCTGTTCGACGCCGCCGAGATCCCGGTCGCGGTGCGCGCCGCGTTGGCGCTCGACGCGCGCGAGGCGACTCGGCTCTCCGCGCGCTGCGACGCGCACGGCGAGTTCGCCTTCCGCGGCTTGACCGAGCCGTTCGCGGGCCGACTCGGCACGCCGGAGCGCTTCGCGATCGCGCGTGTCGACGCGCCCGGCGCGACGCAGGAGCGCAGCGGCGTGCGCCTCGCGCAGTTCGTGCCGCGGCTGACGCTCGAGCTCGTCGCGCTGCCGATGCTCGTCGGACGCGTCGTCGAAGCCGACGGCACGCCGGTTCCGCGCGCGCAGGTCGAGGGCTGGCTGGTCTTCGCGGGCGCCGAGCGCGGCCGCGGCGGCCGCCTGGTCACCAGCGCGCTCGAGGAGACGCGTTGCGACGACGCCGGCCGCTTCTCGATCGCGATCGAACTGCCGCGCAACTTCGACGCGCGCGAGCTGCGCGGCGCGGACAGCCTGCCGGCGATCGAGCGCATCGGTCTCGACGTGCGCCGAAGCGAAGGCGCGACGCGTGTCGAGGTCGAGATCGCCGCGACGAGCATGGCGAGCCGCTGGGACGTCGGCGACGTCGCGCTCCCGCCCGCGCGCCGCCTCGAGATCATCGTGCGCGGCCCCGATCAGAAGCCGATCGAAGGCGCGATCGTGCTCGCCGAGGACGCGAAGGTGAAGAGTGACGTCAACGGCTCCGCGAAGCTGGCGCACGTCGAGGACGTCGAGAGCGCGTCGGTCGGCAAGCTCGGCTTCCGGCCCCAAGACGTCGCGCTCGAGGGCGACGGGCCGTTCGAGGTCGTCCTGCAACCGACCAATCGTTGGACGGTCGCGTTCGTCGACGCGACCGGCGCGCCGATCCCGAAGCGTCGCTTCGTGCTGACCGCGGCGCACGCGCTCTTCCTCGGCGACGATCCGACGCGCCCGGCGCGCACGCACGTCGAGAGCGGTGCGACCGATTCCGACCGCGCGTTCAAGCTGCGCGAAGGCACCGGGTTCGTCGCGCACTTCCACTGCGACGAGGACGGCCGTGCGGTGCTCAGCGACGTCGCGAGCCCGTTCACGCTGCGCGTCACCGACGGACTCGGCGTGACGCTCGAGGAGCGCGAGATCGCGCTCGGCGCCGAGGAGGCGCGCGAGGATCGCGTCCAGCTCGCCGTCCGCGGCGGGACGTTCGCGGGCCGCGTCGTCGACGACTTCGGCGCGTCGCTGGCGGGCGCGAGCGTGCGCCTGAACGCCCGCGCGCTGCGCGCCAGCGAGACCCAGCGCACCGACGCCGCGGGAGAGTTCCGCTTCGAGGACCTGCAAGGCGGCCGCGTGCGTCTCGAGATCGAGCGCGAAGGCTTCTCGCCGCTCGCGATCGACGACTACGAGCTCGTGCTCGACGGCGAGCCGATCGAGTTCCGCCTGAACCAGGCCGGCATGCTCTCCCTCGAGGTCGTCGACGACCTCGGCAATGCCGTGCCGACAGGCGACCTGCGCGTGCGCGCGCGCCAGCACCCGGGTCTGCCCGTGCGGCGCCGCGGACCGAATCGCTTCGAGCTGCGCGAGCTCCCGGGAGATCCCGTGACCGCGGTGATCGAGATCGGCGGCCGAACGTACGAGCGCGAGGTCGACGCGCGCGGCGGCGACACACGCGTCGTCGTGCCGCGCCACGGACGCGTCCAGATCACGTTCGTCCCGGCGGGCACGCCTCTCACCGGCGGCGAGTATCGCGCTCGCGTACGCTCGCTCGAGCCCGGCGACCGCGTGTCTTTGAACCAGCAACTGCGCACGCAGCGCGGGCCGATCGCGACCACGTTCGACGCGCTGCTGCCCGGCGACTACGAGGTCGAGGTCGAGTGGCGCGCGGTCTCCGATCGCGACGGCCGCACGCTGCGCAAGCTCGGCGCGCCGAAGCGCTTCAGCGTCAGCGCGGAGAGCCCGAGCCGCGTCGAAGTGCGCGAGTAGCGCGGCCCGGTCGGGCCCGCGCGGTCAGACGAAGATCTCGCAGTCGTTGCCGTTCATCTCGACCTTGTACGTCGTCGCCGACTTGCACGCGACGCCGACCGCCGCGCCGGACTTCGGGTCGAAGCGATAGTTGTGCAGCGGACAGACGACGTACTGCTTCTCCGCGAGCGGCCCCTCGATCAGCCGACCGCCCTCGTGCGGACACAGCCGGTCGACCGCGTAGAGCTTGCCGCCGACGCGACACAGCACCACCTGCTTGCCGCCGGCGAGCGGATCGCCGATGTCGATCACCTTGGCTTGACCCTCGGGCAGCTTGTCGACGCCCTTGACGATCACACCCTTGCCGCGCAGGAACCCGAAGAGCTTGGAGAGCATTCCGACGATGCTAAGGGCCTGCGCCGCGCCCGCAAAGGCCCGCCGTTTTCGCAGTCGCGGCTCCCGCGCGCCGACGTAAGATTCCGGGCTCTAGATGCGTCCCGTAGTGCTCATCGACGCCGTCGGCTTGACCCCGCGGCAGCTCGGCAAGGACACGCCTGCTCTCTTCGAGCTCGCGCAGTCCGGCGCCGGCGCCCCGATGAACGCGATCCTGCCCGCGGTGACGTGCAGCGCGCAGGCGACGATGCTCACCGGCGCGCTCCCGAGCTCGCACGGAATCGTCGGCAACGGCTGGTTCGACCGTGAGAGCTTCGACATCGCCCTGTGGCGCCAGTCGAACGCGCTGGTGCGCGGCAAGAAGCTCTACGAGCTCGCTCGCGAGCGCGATCCGTCGTTCACGTGCGCGAAGATCTTCTGGTGGTGGAACATGGGCGCGGCGGTCGACTGGTCGATCACGCCGCGGCCTTACTACCCGGCCGACGGGCGCAAGATCCCGGCGGTGTACGGCGCGCCGAGCGCGTATCCGCAATGGCTCGAAGGCCAGCTCGGCGCGTTCCCCTTCTTCGATTTCTGGGGGCCGAAGTCGGGCCTGCCGTCGAGCCGATGGCTCGCGGAAGCGGCGGTCAAGACGCTCGAGCACTACCAGCCGACGCTGACGATGGTGTACCTGCCGCACCTCGACTACGACCACCAGCGCTTCGGCCCGAACGATCCGCGTTCGAAGCGCGCGCTCTTCGAGCTCGACGCGCTCGTCCATCGCATCGCGGCGGCGGCGGAGAAGCGCGGCGCGGCGACGGTCGTCGTCAGCGAGTACGGACTGAACGAGGTGACGACGCCGGTGCACGTCAACCACGCGCTGCGCGCCGAGGGCCTGCTCGCGGTCCGCGAGACGCCCGACGGCGAGCTGCTCGACCCGTTCGCCTCGAAGGCGTTCGCCGTCGCCGATCACCAGATCGCGCACGTCCACACCAGGGACGCGAAGTCCGCTGACGCGGCGCGCAAGGTGCTCGAGCGGCTGCCCGGCGTCGAACGCGTGCTCGGACCCGACGAAAAGCGCGCCGCGGGCCTCGACCATCCGCGCGCCGGCGACCTGGTCGCGATCTCGAAGCGCGAGAGCTGGTTCGCCTACTACTACTGGCTCGACGACGAGCGCGCGCCCGACTTCGCGCGCACGGTCGACATCCACCGCAAGCCGGGCTACGACCCGTGCGAGCTCTTCGTCGATCCGACGATCGCGAGCCCGAAGCTGCGCGTCGCGCGCCGGCTGCTCCAGAAGAAGCTCGGGATGCGCTACTTGATGGACGTGATCCCGCTCGACGCGCGCTTGGTGCGCGGTAGCCACGGGCGCGTGCCCGACGATCCGCAGGACGGCCCCGTGTTCCTGTGCTCGAAGGCTTGGAAACACTGCGGCGGCGAACCGAAGGGCTCGCGCGTCGACATGACCTCGGTGTGCGAGCGCGTGCTCGCACTGATGTTCGGAGAATGAGATGACCGACCGTGCCCAGCTCGTGCAGAAGGCGCGCGAGCTCCTGACCAACAACTCGAACCTGCGTATCCCGGCCCCGGAGTTCGGCGCCGATCGCACGTGGCTCAACACGAAGCGCCCGCTCTCGCTGCGAGCCGACTTGCGCGGCAAGGTCGTCGTGCTCGACTTCTGGACGTACTGCTGCATCAACTGCATGCACGTGCTCGAGGACATGAAGTACCTCGAGGAGAAGTTCGCGGGCGCGCCGGTCGCGTTCGTCGGCGTGCACTCGGCGAAGTTCGCGAACGAAGCCGACGCGGCCCACGTGCGCCAGGCGGTGCTGCGCGAGAACATCGAGCACGCGGTCGTCGTCGACCAGGACATGGCGATCTGGAAGAGCTACCAGGTCCGCTCGTGGCCGACGGTGATGTTGGTGTCGCCCGAGGGCACGATCCTCGGCCAAGTCGCGGGCGAAGGCCAACGCGCGGCGCTCCAGGTGCTGATCGAGCAAGCGCTCGAGCTCTACAAGTCGAAGGCGGTGATCCTCGACACCAAGCCGTTGCCGTTGCGGCTCGAGCGCGAGCTCGAGCTCGCTCGCGAGCTCGCCTACCCCGGCAAGATCGCGGTGCGAGCGAGCGCGCGCGAGCTCTACATCGCCGACACCGGCCACGATCGGATCGTCGTCACGACGCTCGAGGGCCGCTTCGTGTGCTCGATCGGTTCCGGCCGGCCCGGCTTCGTCGACGGCTCGCTCGCGGAGGCCTGTTTCGACAAGCCGCAAGGGCTCGCGTTCGACGGCACGACGCTCTACGTCGCCGACACGCACAACCACGCGATTCGCAAGGTCGACTTGCTCGCGAACACCGTCAGCACGGTCGCGGGCAACGGCACGCTCGGCTACCTCCGCACCGGCGTGATGAAGGCGCGCGAGATCGGCCTCAACTCGCCGTGGGACGTCGCGGTGCGCGGCGACTCCGTGTTGATCGCGATGGCCGGCCCGCACCAGATCTGGCGGCTCGACCTCTCGCAAGGCACTATCGGTCCGATCGCAGGCGACGGCAGCGAGCGCAAGCTCGACGGCCCGTCCGACAAGGCCGCGTTCGCGCAACCTTCGGGTCTCGCGCTCGCCGGCGATCTGCTGTTCGTCGCGGACGCGGAGGCGAGTTCGGTGCGCATCGTCGATCTCGTCGGCGCGCGCGTCGGCACGGTCGCGGGCGGCGACACGAACCCGCAGAACCTGTTCGTGTTCGGCGATCAGGACGGGCGCGGGCTCGGCAAGCGCTTCCAGCACCCGCTCGGCCTCGCGTTCGACCAGGACGTGCTCTACGTCGCCGACACGTTCAACCACAAGATCAAGTGGATCGACCTGCGCTCCGGCCACGTCACCAGCTTCGCCGGCGACGGCGAGCCCGGCGCCGCGGACGACGACGCCGCCGAAGCCAACTTCCGCGAGCCGAGCGGCGTCGCGGTGTTCGAGCGCTCGCTCTTCGTCGCCGACACCAACAACCACTCGGTGCGCGTGATCGACCTCGTCGACCACACGGTGACGACGCTCGCGCTCGAGGGCGTGCCGATCCCCGCGCACGTCGCGATCGAGAGCGGCTCGGCTTCGATCGACGCCCAACCGTTGCCCGCGCTGCCCGGCACACGCAACTTCGGCGTCGTCAAGGCGACGCTGGAGCCCGGCGAGGCCGAGCTCGAGCTGCGCTTGACGCTCCAACCGGGCGAAAAGCTCGCACCGCAATCGCCGTCGCAGTTCCGCGTGCTCCACGACTTCGGCCTGACCGCGGCGAAGGCGATCTCCGGCGCGATCAAGGGCGCGAGCACCAAGATCCCGCTCGGCGTGCTCGGCAGCGGCCGTCTCTTCGTGCAAGCGCTCTACTACGTCTGCGACGCGCAGGGGCAATGCCGACTGCGCTCGAGCCGGTGGACGCTCGAGGTCGACACCGGCCCGCGCGGCAAGCCGAACATCGTGCTCGAGGAGAAGCGCTGACAGCGGCGCGGCGAGCGCGATGATCCTGCTCGTCGACAACTACGACTCGTTCACCTGGAACCTGTGGCAGGGTTTCGCCGGGCTCGGGCTCGACGTGCGCGTCGTACGCAACGACGTGATCACGGTCGGCGAAGCGCTCGCGAGCGGCGCGCGCGGGATCGTGTTGAGTCCCGGACCCGGCCATCCGCGCGACTCCGGGATCTGCCCCGAGCTGCTGCGGCTCGCGCCCGACGCACTGCCGATCCTCGGCGTGTGCCTCGGCCACCAAGCGTTGGTCGAGCGCTACGGCGGCGAGCTCGAGGTCGACCCCGTGCCGATCCACGGCAAGAGCTCGCTGGTGCACCACGCGCGCGCGACGCTCTTCGGCGATCTCGCCGACCCGTTCCCGGCGGGACGCTATCACTCGCTGCGCGCGGTGCGCACGCGGCTGCCGCACGAGCTCGCGCTCTGCGGCTGGACCGCCGATGGCGTGGTGATGGCGGTGCAGCACCGCGAGCTGCCGCGTTTCGGCGTGCAGTTCCACCCGGAGTCGATCCTGACGCCCGACGGCGACCGGATCCTCGCGCGCTTCGCGACGGTGTGCGGCGAGACGCCGGTCGAGCGGCGCTGACGCCGCGCGTCGCTCAGCTCGCCGGCGCGCCCTCGAACAGCGTCTTCAAGTCGAGCGACGGCACGCGCGTGCGCGTCGCCAGCGACACGTACGACCGCGCGAGCGCGTCCTTGCCCAGGCCGAGCACCGTGCTGACGCGGCCGAGCGCTTGGGCGTACTCCGCGGGCTCGAGCTCGGAGAGGATGCGCTTCCACACCGCTTCCTCGAGCACGTTGAACGCCGTCTGGACCTCCTGGAGGTCGAATCCGGACGCCCAGCGCTCCTCGGCGATCACCCGCGAGTGCGCGACCATCGGCGCGGCCGTCTGCTTCGCGATGCACGCCTGCAGCAGCTCGAAGAGCTTGCGCACGCGCTTCTTGGTCGCCTCGCGGCCGGTGACTTCGTAGTGCGACAGCTTGTCGCGCAGCACCGCCTCGGTCGCTTCGGCGACCAACAGCTCGGCATCCCGTTCGAGGAGCTCGACGATGTTCATCTGAACCTCCTTGTGAAGAGCTCCTGCAACCTACGCCGCGCGCGGGCGCCTTCTGAATACGCCGAGCATCGCAACGCGACACGCGATCGTGCGCGCGCGCAAGCGAGTGTCGCACTGCGCAGTTCGACGCACTTGCACACTCGGCAACTCCCTGTACGGACGCGAGCGCCGGGAAGTTCACGCTCGTGGCCGAACCGCGCGCGGGCTAGTCGAAGGGAGTGAAAGTCCTGCTCGTCTATCCGGAGAATCCGGACACCTTCTGGTCCTTCAAGCACTCGCTTCCGTTCGTCGCGAAACGCGCCGCGTTCGCGCCGCTCGGACTGTTGACGGTCGCGGCGATGCTGCCGAGCGATTGGGAGCTCGAGCTCCTCGACCTGAACGTCGAGCCGCTGCGCGACGAAGCGATCCGCGCCGCCGACTACGTCTTCTTGAGCGCGATGATCGTGCACAAGCCGTCGGTGCTGAAGGTGCTCGAGCGTTGTCGCGCCCTCGCGACGCCGGTGATCGCGGGTGGACCGCTCTTCACCACCGGTTACGAGGAGTTCCCCGAGGTCGAGCACCTGGTCCTCGGCGAAGCCGAAGCGATTTTGCCCGAGCTCGTCGCCGATCTGGTTCGCGGCACGCCGCGGCGCATCTACCGCGCGAACGGCTATCCGGAGATCGAGCGATCGCCCGTGCCGCGTTGGGACCTGATCCAGCCGAGCCGTTACGTCACGATGTCGGTGCAGTTCTCGCGCGGCTGCCCGTACGACTGCGAGTTCTGCGACATCGTCGTGATGAACGGCCGCGTGCCGCGCACCAAGACGCCCGAGCAGCTCGTCGACGAGCTCGAGGCGCTGCGCGTGCTCGGCTGGAAGGAGATGGTCTTCGTCGTCGACGACAACTTCATCGGCGACAAGCGCCGCACCAAGGAGCTGCTGCGCGCGATCATCGCTTGGCGCGAGCGCACGCGGCCGGCGATGGGCTTCTTCACCGAGGCGTCGGTCAACCTCGCGGACGATCCCGAGCTCTGCGGATTGATGACCCGCGCAGGCTTCAAGAAGGTGTTCGTCGGCATCGAAACGCCGTCGAAGGAGAGCTTGCAGGAGTGCCACAAGCTCCAGAATCGCGATCGCGACCTCGTCGCCGCGGTCCACTCGCTCCAGCGCGCCGGGCTCGAGGTCATGGGCGGCTTCATCGTCGGCTTCGACAGCGACCGGCCCGACATCTTCCAACGTCAATTCGAGTTCATCCAACGCTCCGGCGTCGCGACGGCGATGGTCGGACTGCTGACCGCGCTGCCGCAGACCAAGCTCTATCACCGGATGAAACGCGAAGGGCGACTGCAGTTCGCGAGCAATGGCAACAACACGGTCGCCGCGCTCAACTTCGAGCCCAAGCTGGAACGCGCGTTCCTCGAGAACGGCTATCGCGAGCTGATGAAGAAGCTCTACGAGCCGAAGGCCTACTACCAGCGCGTGCGCGTCTTCCTGAAGGAGCACCGCCCGACCGGGCCGCGAGTCGCGCGCTCGTCGGCCGACGTTCGCGCGTTCCTGAAGTCGCTGTGGTTGCTCGGCGCGCGTCACCGCGGGCGTTGGGCGTACTGGCGATTGTGCGCGAGCACGCTGTTGCAGCGTCCGCGGCAGTTCCCGCGCGCGATCGAGCTCGCGATCCTCGGCTTCCATTTCCGACTGATCGCCGCCGCGCTGTGAAGTATTGCGTCGAGGCGAGCACGCAACTTTCGCTACGGACTCCGGCTGATTCGTGCGGTGCGCATCGCGCTGCGATGCGCGCGGACGCCGCCGTTCGCTGAATTGAAATTCCTGCACGCCGCGGCTTCCGATTCGCGGATTCGAGCGCGTGCGCGAAGCCCGCGAGACATCGAGCGGCGATCCGCGCCGTGCCCTAGCATGCGTGGGCGCTCGCTCGATCTCCGCCTCACGCGCTTCGCGCAGGATCTCCATGAAGTCACTCGCTCTGTCGTTGTTCTTCGCCCTCGTCGCCACGCTCTCCGCGGATGCGCAGAGCTTCCTCTACGAGCAACCGATGTCGCCGAACGGCGGCACGCTGCGCAACTCGCAGCTCTGGGTCGACCCGTCGGGCCAGAACGACCTCGACTCCGACGCGATCGCGTGGGAGGACTTCACGCTGCCGCAGACGACGACGATCACCAAGCTGCGTTGGTGGGGACAAACCGCGCCGCCGCTCGGCTTCATGGTTTCGTTCTTCAATCAGGATCCGAACACGATCGCGTGCCAGCCCGACATCTTCGCCGCCGGCAGCCACCCGATCAGCGAAGAGACCTACACCACGTTCACTCAGGTTTCGGTCGGCGGGTCGATGTATCAGTTCGAGATCACGTTGGTCACGCCGCTCGTGTTCAACGGACTGACGCGCTACTTCGTCTCGGTCGTCGGCCTGACGCCGATTCCGTACGCGACCTGGAGCTGGGCCCAGAGCCCGGTCGGCACCAACGGCACGTTCTGGTGGATGCGCGGCGCGCACATGTACTTCCACCTCGCCGACGAACGCGCAGTCGCCCTCGACGGCACGCCGGTCGCCGGCTGCACCGCGCCGTCGATCTACTGCACCACCAAGACGAACTCGCTGTGGTGCAATCCCGCGATCGGATACACGGGCTCGCCGACCGCGTCGGGCTCGACCGCGTTCCACGTCACCGGCGTCAACTTCATCAACAAGAAGTCCGGACTGCTCTTCTACGGCTCGACCCCGAACGGCGTCGCGTTCCAAGGTGGGACGTTGTGCGTCAAGTTGCCGATCACGCGCACGTCGGTGCAGAGCTCGGGCGGCAGCACCGGCACGTCCGACTGCTCGGGCACGTACGACTACGACTTCGAGAGCCTGATCCTCGCCGGCACCGACCCGAGCCTGGTCACTGGCGCGAAGGTCTACGCGCAGTACTGGTCGCGCGACCCGGCTGCGGTCTCGACCACCAGCCTGTCGAACGCGGTCGCGTTCGAAATCTGCCCGTGACCTCGATCGGTCCGCCGACGCCATTGCGCGCGTCGGTCTCCGGGCCCACGCGGGGCCGGTCGCCGGAAGGCGGCCGGCCCCGCTCGCTTCGCGGGCAGCCGGAGGGCATCGCCGGCGAGCCCGCGCCCCGGAAATCCGAGGTCGTTGCGTCACGGTCGGCGACCGCGGGGACGTGTGGGTAGAAAGGAGAGGCTTCCCTCTCGTCACTCCGATGTCCGAAACCCGTCCCGACTTCCCGGCCGAAGCTCTGCTCGCACAAGGCGGCTTCCTGCGCGCACTCGCCCAGGGACTGCTGAGCGACGAGCACGCGAGCGAGGACGTCGTGCAAACCGCGTGGCTCCACGCGCTGGAACACCGCGGCGACCAGCCGAGGCTCCCCCGGGCGTGGCTCGCGCGCGTGGTGCAGAACCTCGCGTGGAAACGACGCCGCTCGGAGGAGCGGCGCGCCGCCCGTGAGGCCGCGGTGTCGCGCGACGAGGCCGTCGAGGCCGAGACTTCGACGGTCGAGCACGCGGACACGTTGCGCGCGGTCACCGACGCGGTGCTCGCGCTCGACGAACCGTATCGCGCGGTGATCCTGCAACGGTACTTCGAAGGCTTGGAGCTCGCGGAGATCGCCGCGCGCTCCCGCGAGCCGCTCGCGACCGTCCGCAGCCGCCACACGCGTGCACTCGCGCTGTTGCGCGAACGTCTCGACCGAGCACACGGCGGCGAACGCGGCGCGTGGGTCGTGGGACTCGTCGCGTTGGTCGGCGGCGAGCGCTCGGGACTCGTCGGCGCGGGCCTCGGGATCGGAACCGTGACGAGCAGCGCCCTGATCGTGAGCTCGAAACTGAAACTCGTCGTCGCCGCGGCGCTCGCCGTCGCAGCGTTGCTGGCCGTCTGGTTCGGCGTCCAAGCCGCGTCGCGCGGCGCCACGGACCCCGCGTCGCGGGCACCCGCGCTCGCCGCGCCGCTCCCGCCGCCGAACGACGGCTCCCGCGAGCTCGCGAGCTCGCGCGCCGCGTCCGACGACTCCGGCGCGGACGCTTCGTCCGCGCGGACGCCGATCGCGACGTCGGGGTCGCTGGTCGTCCGAGTCGCGTGGTCCGACGGCACGCCCGCGGCGGGCGTCGCGTTGAACGCGATGCAGTGGGCAGCCACGGATCCCTTCCTCGCTCAGCGCTACGCGTTCACCGACGTACGCGGGGAAGCTCGAATCGCCGAGCTCGCGCCCGGACTGGTCGGCATCTACGCCGATCGCGGTGCCTACGCATCGGCTGCGGTCCGCGCCGGCGAGGAGGCCCAGGCCGAGCTCGCACTCGCGAGCGGCCTGACGGTCCACGGCCGCGTGGTCGACCTCGCGGGCGCGCCGGTCGCGAACGCCGAGATCTGGCTCTCCGCCGTCGCGAACGGCTCGCAGGGTGTCGCGGTCGGCGCGAGCGACTCGAACGGCCGGTTCGAGCTGCGCGACATCGCCGACGGCAACGGCGTCGGCGCGCGGCTCGCCGGCTTCGCTCCGTCGCCGACGCTGTGGCCGCACGGCAGCGCGGGCGAGGCGTTCGAGCTGCGACTCGTGCTGCAAGGCCCGGGCGCCGCGCTCGCGGTGCGCATCGTCGATCCAGAGGGCAAGCCGGTGCGCGGAGCGCGCGTGTCGATCGCCGAACGCGAGTTCCGTCGCGAAGGGTATGGCCCGCACGAAGCGCCGCAGTACCCGATCCCGCTCACGCTGGAGAGCGGCGCCGACGGCACGTGCGTCGCGCTCGGCCTGACGCCGGGCACCGCGGATGTGGTCGTCGGGTCGACTGAGCTCGCGCCGTGGCAAGGCTCGGTCGAGCTGCACGCGGGCGCGACCGACGAGCTCTCGGTCGCTCTGGTCGGCGGCGTCGCCGTGCAAGGGGTCGTCCGCGACTCGGACGGTGTGCCGCTCGAGGGCGTGCGAGTGGCGGTGGGCAGCTACGGAGATCTCTCGACGCGCGCCGTCGAGAGCCGCGCGGACGGCAGGTATCGGCTGATCGCGCTCGCTCCCGGCGACATCGCGATCAAGGCGAGTCTCCGCGACGCCGGTTTCGCGCGCACGACGCTCCGAGGCGAGGACGGCGACGAGCTCGCGTGGGATCCGGTGCTCGATGCGGGCCGAGTGGTGCGCGGGCGCGTCGTCGACGAGCGCGGAGTCGCGCTCTCGAACTGGAGCGTGGACGCCGAGCCCGACGGCCGGGTCGGAAGCGCGCCGGGCTTCCAGAATCAAACGCAGACCGACTCCGAGGGACGCTTCCGCTTGATCAACTGCCCCGATCAGGCGCTGACGCTCGCGGTGCACGAACCCGGCTCCGTCTGGGCCTTCGCCGCGATCGAGCTGCCGGGCGTGCTCGCGGGCGAGGACGAGCTCTTGATCCAAGTCCCCGATGACCGTCGCGCGACGGCGTGGCTCGAGGGCCGCGTGCTCGGCCTCGACGGCAAGCCGACGGCGGCGGAGCTGCGCTTCGCGAGCATCGGCTCGCGCCGCGCGCACACCTCGCGCAGCGACGCGGCGACCGGAGCATTCCGCGTCGGACCGTTCGCGCCTGGCGCGCTCGTGATCGAGGCGCTCGGCGCGGGGAGCGCGACCGCAAGACTCACCGACGTCGAAGTCGCGCCGGGAGAGACGTTGGACGTCGGAACTCTGAGGCTCGGGGGCGTAGGTCGCGTTCAGATCGTGCTCGCGCCGGTCGATGGCATCGATCCGGAGCGTGTGCATGTGGACGTGTTGACGCCCGAGGGGAGAGTGGTGCGCTCGCTGTCCGGCGCGGATCTCGCCGGCGCGATCGAGCTCGCGCGCGGTCGCTACGTGCTCGATGTCTACGGCGACATCGTGCCCGAGAGCACCGACCTCTCGATCGCGCCGGGCGAATCCACTCGGGTCGAGCTCACGCCTCGCCGCGCGGTGGTGCTGACGTTCGTCTTCCGATTGCCGGAAGGTCGCTCGGCCCCGTTCGACGTCGAGTTCGCGTTCCACCCGACGAACGGAGGCGCGACCTACACGACGCGCAGCGAGATCCAGCATCTCGATCAGGTGCCGGCACGCTACGCGAACTTCGCCGGAGTCCGGGTGCCCCCGGCGGAGGCCTACTCGGTCGTCGTCACGGGCCCCGACGGCCTGCGCGGCAGCGTCGAGCTCGGTGCGGACGAGCTCCGAGTCGACGCAGCACGCGCCGGCGAGCCGATCGAGATCGTGTTGCGCTGAACTTCCGCGCGCTCATCGCACCACCACCGGCACCGAGTTCGAGTAGCGCACGTCGGTCGCCGAGAACGTCACTTTCGCCTGGGAGAAGAGCATGAAGCCTCTCGGCAAGGTCGCGGGCACCGGGAAGTTGAAGCCGATGACCCCGCTCGGCCCGACCGTGCCCAGGTGGAACGTCCGGTTCTTCACGACCAGCAGGTCCTCGGCGAGCAACGGCGCTTGCGGCACGACCGTCGGATTGCGTCCGAGCAACAGGTCGACCGTCGCGCCCGGTTCGGCGCGCACGCGGAACGTCGCCGTCTGACCGGCATGCACGTCGGACAGCACGGCGAGCAGCGGATCCGCCGGCGTCGGGAACTCGACGTACGAGACGTTCCAATACGAGCTGACGCTGGCGCCGGACGCGCGCACCCAGCCGCTCGGCGTCGCGAGTCCTCCGGAAACACCCGCGCCGTTCGTGTACGTCGGCCAACCGCCCGCGCCGCCGACGATCGCGTCCTCCGGACGACCGGCGAGCAACAGCCGCGCGTTCGGATCGAGCTCGACGCCGGCGCCGCCTGCGCCGCCGACGGCGAACTCCGAGTACGCATGGCCGCCGGCGCCGCCGAAGAGCGAGCTGCGATACACGTGCAGGTCGGCATCGACGAGACCGACGTGTCCGTACGCGGCCGCGGTGCCGGGCTCGCCGTCGGGGATCCACTCCGCTCCGTCGGCGCCCTTGAAGCCGTACGCGACGCTGTCACAGAGCTCGACGCGCGACGCGACGACGTCCAGCTCGTGGAGTATCGCACCGCGCAAACGCACGTCGGCGCAATCGACGACTTGGAACCGCGGCTCGGCCGTCGTGTACGTCAACCCGTCGATCACGATCGTCGCCGACGAGTTCGAGAGCCGCAGCGCCGCGGGCGTCCCGAGCAGTCCGTGCACCTCGAGACCCGCGAGCACGACGAGCCCCGGTCGCGCGATACCGTGGACTTCGAATCCGGTGCCCGGCGAGAGCGGCGTCACGCGCACGCCGGCGTCGAGCGCGAGCACGACCAGCGCTTTGTCGAGCAAGAAGCCCGAGTAGTCGCCCGGCACGACCAGCAGGACGTCACCGGGCGCGGCCGCCGCGATCGCGGGCGGCAGATCGAGGAAATCGCCGCCGCCCGCTGCGTCGACGATCCACTGCACGGCGCTGAGCGGGCTCGCGAGCGCGCTCACCGCGAGGATGCGCAAGAACGAACGAGAATGGATCACGAGAACCTCCCCGGGCGTCGAGCCCGAGCAACGATCCGCGGCGCGTCGTCTCGCGCGCGAACGCACGCAGCGCGCGACGACGCCGGGAGCTCCTTCTCGAACGGCTAGGACTAGGCCGAGAGTCGCGCGTCGACGGTACGGCGCCCCTTGCGTCGTTCGGCGTACGGCGAGGCACGCCCGATCACTTCGTGCCCAACGTGACCGATCACCTCGTGCCCAACGTGATCGAGGCGTAGCCCTGCTTCGCGAACCACGCGGCGAGGCGCTCGCATTGGTCGCCTTGCACGACGATCGAGCTCGCCTCGACGCGCGCGCCGACACCGAGCGCTCTCGCCGCGGCGCGTGCGAGCTCGTCGAGCTTGCGCCCCGCGAGCGCGGGACCTTCCGCGATCGTCACCGTCTTCCCGCCGCGGCCCGCGCGCTCGAAGCGCACGACGAGCTGCGCGGTGATCGCCTTCGGCGCCGCCGGCTTCGCGGGAACGATCTCGCGCTCGGGCCGCGACGGCAGCGCTTCACCCGCGAGCGCATCGCGCAGCGCGGAGAGCGACTTCAACGGCTTGGACGGGGCGCGCGGTCGATCCTCGGAGCTCATCGGCGCCTGCAGTTTAGCGAGCGGCGGCTCGCGCGACGCGAGCTCGTCGAGGACGAGTGCTACGCCGGAAGCTCGACGGTTCCGTCATTCGCAGCCGTCGCGCGCGTCCCGCTCGCGCGACGAAAACGCGCGACGAAGAGCGGCGCGTCGCTCGCGTTCCCGGAATCGCGCGTCGGTGGTAGCGTGTGCGGTGCTTCGGCGAGCTCGCGGCCCCGAACCCACCTCCGGTTCCGATCATGCGTTGGCAGACGCTCCTACTCGCTCTCCTCGCCGCCCCGGCGGCCGCGCAGGCGAGCTACGTCCATTTCGAAGGCGCGCAGGTCCACCCGCTGCGGGTGACCGCCGACGGCACGCGGCTCTTCGTCTGCAACACCGCCGACGCGCGGCTCGAGGTCTACAGCCTCGCGGACGCTGATCGGCCGGTGCTGATCCGCGACATCCCGGTCGGGCTCGAGCCCGTCTCGGTCGCCGTGCGCACCGCTGACGAAGTCTGGGTCGCGAACGCGCTCTCCGATTCGGTCAGCATCGTCTCGATCGAGCTCGGCGCGGTCGTCGCGACGCTGCGAGTCGTCGACGAGCCGTCCGACGTCGCGTTCGCCGCCGGCCGCGCGTTCGTCACCGCCGCCGCGAAGGACGAGGTGCACGTCTTCGACGCGACGACGCGCGCGTTCGTCGGCAAGGTCGCGATCCCGGCCAAGGATCCGCGCGCGCTCGCGGTCCGCGGGAACTCGGTGTACGTGCTCTCGCAGCGCTCCGGCAACGACACGACGGTCGTGCCGTTCCAGAGCGCGCCGACGCCGCCGCTGCCGACCAATCCGAACCTACCGCCCGCGCCCCAGCAGGCGGTGGTCGTCGCCGAGGACGATCCCGCATGGTCGAGCGTCGTCACGTGGTCGCTGCCCGACCAGGACGTCTTCGAGCTCGATGCGACGACGCTCGCGATCACGCGCAGTTTCGGCGCGCTCGGCACCCACCTCTTCGACGTGGTCGCGCATCCGAGCACCAACGAGCTCTTCATCGCCGGCACCGACGCGCGCAACCTCGTCCGGTTCGAGCCCAATCTGCGCGGCCACGCGATCGACAGCCGGGTCACGCGGTTGGTCGCGACGAGCGCGCCGACCAAGAGTTTCTTCGAGCTCAACCCCGGCGTGAACTACGCGCAGCTCCCGAATCCGTCGGCGCTCGCGACGGCGCTCGCGGAGCCGACCGCGCTCGCGCTCGACGCCGCCGCCGGACGGCTCTACGTCGCCGCGCAGGGCACCGATCGCATCGGAGTGCTGACGCTCGGCGGCTCGATCGTCGCGCGGATCGAAGTCGGCGACACGCCGGGCTCGCTGGTCGATCCGAAGTCGAAGCGCGGGCCGCGCGCGCTCGCGCTGCACCCGAGCGAGCCGCGACTGTACGTGTTGAACCGCCTCTCGAGCTCGCTCGCCGTGCTCGACACGCAAGCCTGGGTCAAGCTCTCGGAGCAGCCGCTTGCGCACGATCCGTTGCCGGCGAACGTGTCGCTCGGTCGGCGCTTCCTCTACGACGCGAAACTCTCGGGCAACGGGACGTTCTCGTGCGCGGCGTGTCACGTCGACGGCGACGTCGACGGGCTCGCGTGGGACCTCGGCGATCCGGGCGCAGACATGATCCAGCCGCCGCCGAACCAACCCGCCGCGGTCCCGATGCACCCGATGAAGGGCGCGATGACGACGCAGAGCTTGCGCGGGCTCGACGTGCCGCCGTTCCACTGGCGCGGCGATCGCGAGAACCTGCTCGCGTTCAACGGCGCGTTCGCGAGCTTGATGGGCGGCACGCCGCTGGGCACGAGCGACCTCGGGTTGCTGTTCGACTTCCTGATCGCGACCCGGTTCCCGCCGAACCCGAACCAGAGGCTCGATCGGACGCTCGAGACGACGCCCGCCGGCGCGAACCAGGCGGCCGGGCTCGCCGCGTTCCACTTCATGATCACGGGCGCGGGCTCGTGCTCGTCGTGCCATGCGTTGCCCTCGGGCACCAACGGCCTGATCATCCCGGCCAACGTGCTGCAGGAGCCGCAGCAGATGAAGATCCCGCACCTGCGCAACCTCTATCGGCGCGTCGGGATGCCGAGCGGCACGAGCGCGGGTCGTGCGGGCTTCGGCTTCACGCACGACGGCGTGCAGCCGACGTTGACGTCGTTCCTCGCGCAACCGGTGTTCGACATCTGGCCCGCGGACACCAAGGACGATCTCGTCGAGTTCCTCCTCGCATTCGACACCGGCGAGGCGCCGACCGTCGGGTACCAAGTCACGCTCGACTCGACCAGCGCCGGAGGCTCGTCGGCGGCCGCCGACTGCGCGCTGCTCGAAGCGCAAGCGGTGCTCGGCAACTGCGAACTGGTCGCGCGCGGCTCGTACCAAGGCTCGCAGCGCGGCCTGCGCTTCATCGTCGCGACCGGACGCTACATCAGCGACAAGAGCGGCGTCGGACCGTTCACGCTCGCCGAGCTGAAGTCGCAAGCGCTCGGCGGACAGGCGACGTGGACGTTGCTCGGCGTGCCGTTGCTCTCCGGCCGCCGTCTGGGAACCGATCGAGACCTCGACGGCGTGCCCGACGGCGACGAGGGCGTGGTCGATCTCGGCGGCGCGACCGCGGCGTGCTCCGGAGGCGTGCAAGTGTTCGCCAACGGCGAGCCCGAGCTCGGCAACGCGCTCTTCGCGATCGTCGCGCACGGCGCCGAGCCCTTCGCCGGCGGCCGCGTCGTGCTCGGCTACGGCTCGGCGTCGGGTCCGATCTCGATCGGCTCGCTGTTGCACGGCTCGACGCTGCACGCCGATGCGCACGGCTTCGCATACGCCGCGCGCGCGCTGCCGAGCGATCCGAGCCTGGTCGGCGTCGAGCTCTTCGCCCGCGCCTACTTCGTCGATCCGTGCGCGCCGGGCGGGCTCGCGCGCTCGAACACGCTGCGGATCACCGTGCGACCGTGACGCGGCGCTCGCTGCGCGTTCGTACGACGATTTCTTACACGATTTCGCGCGGCGCGAACCGAGCGTGCGCCCTCGCGCGGTCGCTCGACCGCCGATTCAGCGAGGGTGCGAGCGCGCACGCGCTCGAACGGCGCGAACGCGGCTCTGGGGCGCGCGCGGGCCAGCGCTGAGCGACGGCGCTCGCCTCGCTCGCTCACGCCACGGCGCGGCAGGCACGCGAGCGCCATCGCGAGCTCTCGCGCGGCGACCGCGAGCTCGTCGATCGTTCGCTCTCGCTCGCCGAGCCACCGACGCGCGCCGCGCGGCGCCGGGCGTCGCGGAGACCCAGGTGCAGCGGAGGGCTAGCGCGTTCCTCGCTCGAACCTCACCCTAAGGAACCCACCCATGAATACCCTCGGACTGTTCAGCCTCCTCACCTGCGTCCTCGCGTCGTCCGCCGACCTCGCGAGCGCGCAATGCACGACGCGCGTCAGCGTCGACTCGCAAGGCACCGCCGCGAACTGGTACTCCGGAACGAGCCAGGTTTCGCGCGACGGACGGTACGTCGCGTTCGAGAGCTTCGCGTGGAACCTCGCGCTCCTCGACGCCAACAACGCGCTCGACATCTTCGTCCACGATCGCACGACGAGCACGACGACGTGCGCGTCGCTGAATCCCCAGGGCGTCCCGGGCAACGGACAGAGCCAGGGACCGTCGCTCTCGACCGACGCGCGGTTCGTCGTGTTCACGAGCACGGCGAGCGACCTGGTCGCCGCCGACACCAATGGTCACTCCGACGTGTTCGTCCACGACCGCGCGACGGGGACGACCCAGCTCGTCAGCGTCGGCGTCGGAGGCGCGCCCGCGAACGCGGATTCGACGAGCGCGGTGATCTCGGGCGACGGGCGCTACGTCGCGTTCGCGAGCGGCGCAAGCAACCTGGTGTCGACGCCGGTCAGCGGCTGGCACGCGGTGTACGTGCGCGACCTCGTCACGGGCGCGACGGTGCTCGCGAGCCACACGCCGAGCGGTGCGTCGGGCAACGGCTCGAGCAGCCTGCCCGCGATCTCCGAGGACGGCCGCTACGTCGCGTTCCAGAGCGCGGCGTCGAACCTGCTGCCCGAAGACCCCGACACCTGGACCGACGTCTTCGTGTTCGACCGCGCGACCGACACGCTGGCGTTGGCGAGCGTCTCCTCGCTCGGCATCAAGGGCAACTACGCCTCGAACGAGCCGTCGCTGAGCGCCGACGGCAAGCGCGTCGCGTTCCTCACGACGTCGACGAACCTGCATCCGCAGGACACCAACACGTGGATGGACGCCTACGTGCACGATCTCGCGACCGGCACGACCGAGCTCGTCGGCCTCGATTCGAACGGCTTGCTCTCGAACCGGCCGATCTCGACGGTCTCGCTGTCGCCCGACGGCGGCTACGCGGTCTTCTCGACCGACGCGACCAACCTCTGGCCGCTCGACACCGACGTGGAGCTCGACGCCTTCCTGCGCGACTTCGCGGCGGGCACGACGCAGCTCGTCAGCTTGAAGAGCGACGGCACGCAGGCCAACAAGTGGTGCGGCGGCGCCTCGATCTCCGATTTCGGCCGCGCGATCACGCTGACCAGCGGGGCGAAGCTCGTGCCCGAGAAGGGCGACGGCGTCACCGACGTCTTCGTCCGCGACGCGCACTGCGAGATCGCGAACTACTGCACGGCGAAATACAACTCGCAGTTCTGCCAACCGTCGCTGTCGTCGATCGGCGCTCCGGCGGCGGGCGGGTTCGACCACTTCCGAGTCCGCGCGTCGCTGCTGTTGCCCGAGAAGATGGGCATGCTGATCTGGAGCCGCACGCGCGCGGCGACGCCGTTCGCGGGCGGGCTGTTGTGCGTCGCGGCGCCGATCGCGCGCACGCGCGCGGTGTCGACCGGCGGCGACCCGGCGGTCGACTGCTCCGGCAGCCTCGAATTCGCTTTCTCGCCGGCCTACCTCGCCGCTCAAGGCGTGCCCGCGGGCACCGAGGTGTTCGCGCAGGTGTGGAGCCGCGACCCCGGTTACGCGAAGCCCAACGCCGTCAGCCTCTCGGACGGCTTGCGCTTCGTGGTCGGGCCCTGATCAGCGACCGTTCGGATCCAACGCACGCGCCGCGGCGAGCCAACGCTCGTACGCGGCGCGGTCGTTCTCGCGGCGCGCGAGCTCGGCGAGCCCGCGCGCGGTCACCGCGCCGGCGAGCAGCGCGTGCGCGGCCTCGAGATCGGCGCGCGCGCCCGCGGTGTCGCCGAGCGCGAGCTTGACCAACGCGCGGTTGCGCAACGCGCCGTCAGACGCCGGATGCGCGCGCACGACCGCGTCGAGCTCGGCGAGACCTTCGCTCGCCTTCCCGCACTGCGCGAGCACGAGCCCGAGGTTGATCCGCGTCGCCGCCGAGCCCGCGTCGAACAGTTTCGCGCGCAAGTACGCCTTGCGAGCGTCCTCGAAGCGCCGCGCGGACTCCAAGAGTCCCCCGCGCGCGTGGTGGTAGACCGCGAGTCGCTCGACCGCCGCGTCCGGCTTCGAGTCGACCAGCGCGAGCGCGCGCTCCGGCTGATCCGCGCCGACCAGGCCGAGCAGCTCGAGCCCGGGATCGCCGTCGAGCGGCACCGGCCGCCCGGGCCAACGGAAACGCTTCAGCTCGCCGCTGCGCGCTTGCTTGATGCGGATCGCCGCGATCTTCGATGGCGCGAGCGGCTTGCGCTCGATCTTGTGATCGAAGATCTCGACATCGGCGACGTCGAAGGGCGCGGTGCGCCGCGCGTGGCAATCGACGCAGGCTTTCTCGGCGCGGCGAGCGAGAGGCTGCGAGCACGGCGTGTCGCGCCCGGGCATGGCTGCGTCGTCGGGCGCGTGGCAGCGCGTGCACGCCGCCCGCACGCTCTCGCGTTCGCGCGCCTCGAACACCGAGCGATGCGGATCGTGGCACGTCTCGCACGTCAGCGCTCGCCCCTCGCGCGCGAGCGACGCGGTGAAGCACACCGACTCGACCATGCGCTCGGTCTGGCAGACGAACGGGATCTCGCCGTTCGCGTCGGAGCCGGTGAAGACCGCGAGCTTCGCGAGCAGGTCGCCGCCGGGCGCGCGCGAGAGCGACAGATCGTTGGCGAGCGGCACCCGCGCGTCGCCCTGCAGGTGACAGCGCGCGCACGACGACACGCGCTCGATCGGCGTGCGCAACGCCGCGGCGACGATCGGGGCGGGCCCGGTCGCATTCGAGCTCTGGTGCTCGGCGTGCGCGGCGGCTGCGGGGTGGCAATGCGAGCAGTCGGGCCCGCGCGGCGTCCACGCGGAACCTGCCGCGAGGTTCGACGGGAAGCGCTCGGGCGGCAGCGCGTCGGTGTGGCACGCGAGGCACTCGTCGGAGATCGCGACGTCGAAGCGCAGCCCGGGCGTCGTCATCTGTCCGGGCGCGAGCACCGCGTGGCGCGGCCGGGTCGCGGTCGCGGAGAGCACCTCGAGCGGCGCGAACCACCAGCGTCCGCCGCGCAGCGCCGCATACGACGTGTCGGCGACGCCGGCGCCGATCGCGAACACGAGCTCGGCCTCGTTGCGCGCCTCCGCGACGCTGCGACCGTCGGATCCGACCCAGTCCTCGACGATGAAACCGCGCTCGCCACGCCGTTCGAGCGTGTACCGGAAGCCGGTCCGCGGATCGGCGACCGGCGCGAGTTCGGCGAGCTCGGACGCGTCGAGCGGCCGCAGCGCGCGCGCCATCGGCGACGCGCGCCACGCTTCGACGAGCTCGCCGTGACAATCGACGCAGGCGGCGCCGAGCTCCTCGCCGGAGCCCTGCCACGCACCGCAGGCCACGAGGAGCGCGATCCCGAGCATCGCGGCATTGCACCACGCGCGCGCGGTTCCCGCCAAGCGCTTGCATGCGCGTCGCGAGCGGTCATGATCCGTTGCGATGACCCAACCGAATCGAGTCCGACGCACGACGCGCGAAGCGGTCGAGATCCGCGCCGAAGCGTCCGATGTCTGGCACGCGCTCGTGCGCCGCGAAGAGACGCCGCGTTGGCTCGGACCGGGCGCGACGCTCGAAGCGAAGCTCGGCGGACTCTGCACCGCGACCAACTTCCGCGGCGAGAGCTTCTCGGGCCGCGTCGTCGAGCTCGCGGCGACGCGCAGATTGGTCGCGCGCGGCGAAGAAGGCGGCGAGCTCGACTTCCAACTCGACTTGCGCCCGCGCGGCACGATGGTGCGCGCGGTGCGCACGGTGATGCTCGAGCCCGACGACGCCGACGAGCGCGCGGACGCCGAGCCGCGCGACTGGCGGCTCGCGTTGCTCGCGCTGCGCGTGCACGTCGAGTTCCGCGCGGAGCTCAGCTCGGCGCACGCGAGCGCATGGACCCAGGCTCCGCGCATCGAAGCGTGGCGCGCGCTGTTCGGTCCCGGACGCTTCGTCGTCGAAGGCACGGTCGATCAGCTCCAGCGCCGCGACGGCTACAAGTTGACGCTGCCCGCCGGCTTCCAAGCGACCGGTCGCGCGGCGACGATCGAGCCGGGCGCTCAGTTCATCGGCGACGCGGCGACCGGCGAGCTGCTGACGCTCTCGGTGCTGCGCGCGAAGGACCGCACGCTGCTCCACGCGGCGTTGATCGGCTCGCGCCGCCCGACCGACGAGCTCGCCGACCTCGCGGTGACCTGGCAACGCGCGCTCGCGGCCTGCGCGAGCTAACGACGCGGCGCCAGCACCAGCCAATCGACGGCGAGCGTCACCGTCAGCGACTCCAGCGCGTCCGCGCGCTCTGCTTCGCGCCGGCGCGCGCCGCGGTAGGTCGCGAGCAACAGGTCGGCGAGGCCCGCGCGATCGAGCTCGACGCGCGTGCGCGCGGACGAACGCTGGACGAGCTCGAAATCGGCGCCCGCGGCGGCAAGCGTCGCTTCGACGCGCTCGGTCGGTCGTCCCTCGCCGAGCAGCGACTCGCGCAGCTCGATCAGATCGTCCGCCGCGGGCACCGCGACGATCGCGCGTCCGCCGGGCGCGAGCACGCGGCGGAACTCGGGCCAATTCTTCGGTCCGGTGACGCTGAGCACGAGCTCCAACGCTCCGTCGAGCACCGGCAGCCTGCGATCCGCGTTCGCGACCACCCAGGCGACATCGCGCACGCGCCGCGCGGCGGCGTCGATCGCGTGCGCGGACAAGTCGAGGCCGAGCGCGAGCGGCCCGTGCTCGCGCGCGAGCGCTTCGAGCGCGAATCCCGGGCCGCAACCGACCTCGAGGATCGGCGCGCCGCGTTCGACGCGCGCGAGCTCGACCAGGGCGCGCACGAGCTCCGCGTCCGCGCCGCGCGCGTGCAGGCGCGTGCGCGCGGCGACTTGCTCCGCGGAATCGCCCGCGTCGAGCGAACGGCGGTCGTTCGGCTGCAACAGGTTGCAGTAGCCGCTGCGCGCGAGATCGAAGCTGTGGCCCTGCGCGCACGCGAGCCGGCGCTCGAGCGCGCCCGGCGCCCGCTCGACTCGCGCGAGCGCGAGCCCGCAACCGCGGACCCCGCAGGCGAGCGGCGCGAGCCGCGAACCTTCCAGCGCTCCCGCTTCGCTCACGGCACGCTCGCTCCGCGCTCGGCTCGGCCCACCGAGCTCG
This sequence comes from Planctomycetota bacterium, assembly GCA_020847695.1. Classification (GTDB taxonomy): domain Bacteria; phylum Planctomycetota; class UBA1135; order UBA1135; genus JACRIN01. The sequence continues at coordinate 22,368 of JADLBP010000300.1, read as the reverse complement.
GTTCGCCGATGCCCGCGCGCCTCGCGCTCGCTTCGCCGTGTTCGTTCCGCTTCACTGGGTTCGCGCTGCTTCGCTCGGGGCTTTTTCCGCGTCGCTCGGGCTCGACCCGCCCGGCGCGGCGCGCTTCGCTCGGCGCCGCGTCGGTCGCTTGCGCTCGGCGCGGAGTATGCCAAGCTCCCGCGTCTCGCGCTCGGTCCCACAACCCCTCGCTGTTCCATGTCGATTCGCCTCGCTCGCCCCGTCGATGCCCTGCCCCGTTTTTTGGCCGTCGCAACCGCCCTCAAGAACACTCAGCAGCGTTGGTTCGAGGACTGGCAGCTCCTCCGACACGCCGCGGTGCCGCTCGCGTCGCTCGAGGGCGATCCCGCGGAGCTCGCGTCGCGTCTGCGAGCGACGATGGACGCATTCGAGAAGCGCACGCGTTGGTGGCAAGACACGCACGGGAGCCTGCGGATCCCGCTCGCCGCGCAGATGTTGCACGGCGGAGGCACGGTCGACGAGCACCTCGCCGAGCTCGCGCGCGCCGCGAAGCTCTTCCGCGCGCACAAGCTGCGGCGCGGCGGCTCCGGCGAGGTGCTGGCGATCCAGATCCTCGCCGAACAAGCGCCCGACCGCCGCGTCACCGAGTCGCAAGTGCGCCGCCTGCGCGCGATCTTCGATTGGATCAAGCGCGACCATCCGTGGACGGTCGGCCCGGCGGACTACCCGACGGTCGCGTTGCTCGCCGCGACCGCCGTCGAGCCCGAGCAGATCGGCATGCGCGTCGAGAACATCTTCAAGGACCTGCGCGAGCGCGGCTTCAAGCAGCGCTCGGCCGCGTTGACGACGTCGCACGTGCTGTTCTTCCATCCGCTCGAGGATCGGCGCGCGTGCGAGCGCTTCGAAGCGTTGTGGCACGAGTTCCGCGCGCGCGGGCTGCGCATGCAGAGCGGCGATTACGACGAGCTCGCGTTGCTCGCGTTCGCGCCCGGCACCGCGAGCTCGGTCGCGAGCCGCGTGCTCGAGCACCGCGTCTCGATCGATACGTTGAAGCCCAAGCCCGACCGCAACACGTCGTTCAGCCTCGCGTGCGGCACGGCGTTCCTCGAGCTCGTTGGCGGCGACCGCGCGCTGCGGCGTCTGTCGCGGATCCAGGCGGCGGTGCAGATCCAGTCGATCTTGCGCGCCCGCCAGGCCGCCGCGACGGCCTCGGCGTCCAGCGCGGCCTGTTGAGCGGCCGCGACCCGACTCGAACCCCGGGGAACTCCAGCTAGGCGCACCTGCCTTCCGATGCAGGCGGGATGCGCCTGCTCGAGCCCGATCAGCTCGCGTCCGACGCCGTCGTGCGTTCGTTCCGGCACTCGCCGCTCGGCGCGTTGGTGATGAGCGCGTTCTTCACCGCGCCGCTGGTCGCGGTCGTGTGGAACTGGGCGAGCGTCGCGCGCGCGGCGAGCGAGGTGCCGTGGCCCGCGTGGTTGTTGCTCGGGCCGCTCGCGCTGCTCGCGATCGCGATCGAGTGGCTCTGCCTGTCGGCGTCGCGAGAGCTCGTGCACGCGGCGTTCCTGCCTTCGAACTGGCTGGTCAAGACGACGCGCGACGGGCTCTACGTGCAGTTGCGGTCCTACCAGAACCACCACTTCGCGCTCGACGTGCCGACGGTCGCGTACTTCGGCTTCGACGAGCTCGCGAGCGTGCGGATGGTGAAGGAGACCTACGACCCGACGGCGCGGGGCGCGCGCGCGAGCGTGACGCGCAAGTGGATCGAGCTCGCGATCGCGAGCGGCGACACTCGCGAGCTCGAAGCGTGGCTCGCTGCCGAGCCGAAGCGGCCGGCGCCGGAAACGCGCACGCTCGGGCTGCGCGCGCGGACCCGTTACGGGCACCACCCGGTGGTCGTGCCGCGCGCCGGCGTGATCTACGTCGAAGCGCTCGGCGGGCTGCTCGACGCGCTCGCCGAGCACGTGCAACGCGCCGACTCGGCCGCCGTGCGCCTCGGCGCGGACGACCAGCGGCCGCTGGAGGCCCGGATCGGCGAGCTGGTCGCCCGCGGCGACACGTTCGCGGCCGTCGCGCTCGCGCGCGCGGAGCGCAAGCTCTCGCTGACCGACGCCCACTCGCTGATCGAGCGCGTGCGCGCCGGGGAGACCGCCGAGGCGAAAGTCGGCGCGAGCTCCAGCGCGCCCGCGCGCGCGCGACGCTGATCGGCTCGCGCTACTTCTCGGCGGCGGCCTTCATGTTGGCGAGGCCGGTCTCGAAGTCCTTGCCGATCATCGAGTCCATGTCCATGAACACGCACATGACCTTGCTCATGTAGTTGTTCTCGCCGCTCATCACCCAGCGCACGGTCGTCGAGTCACCCTGCGGCGCCAGCGTGAACTCGGTCTTGGCGCTCGAAGCGAACGGCTCGATGAAGTCGAGCTTGATCGTGACCTTGCTCGGCGCGGCCGCGTCGGTGATCTCCATCTTGCCTTCGCCGACGTCGGAGTTGCCCTTCCACGCGTAGATCGCGCCGGTGCCGCTCGCCGCACCGCTGTGCGTGCGCGCCATCTCGGGGTCGAGCTTCTCCCACGGCGACCACTCCGCCCAACGATGGAAGTCGGCGATCATCGGGTACAGCTCGTCGGGCGACGCGCGCATCGTCGCGCTGCGTTCGACTTGGAACGTGTCGGGCTTGGTCAGCGCGAATCCACAGACGCCGACGACGGCGAGCACGATGACGATGAGGATGATCTTGAGCACGTGAGCTCCTGCTCGTTCTGCGCCTCGACCGGCGCTCGCGGAACGCACGGGGAAGCTCCCGAGCGTCTCGCCAGCTCGAGCGGTCGCCGCGCCGTGCGCGGGTTCGACGACTCAGGGGGAAGCTGGCCCGAAGAGCGTAGTGCTCGGTTCCGTCCGGTGAAGCGCGAGCCCTCGGATTACGCATCCCGTGCCGGCCCGCGACGCGCGGGCCCCACAGCGACGCGGCGCTCGACTCCGCGCGCCGAGCTCTCGCGGGCGCACGTGGACACGCGGCGGACTCGCTCGCGCGTTCGACAGGGCGCGGATGCGCGCGCTCGATCCATCGAATCGAAGCAGACCGGCGGAGACACCCGCGGCAAGGAGGCAGGGCGATTCGCCGCTGGAAGAGCGCGGCACGCCGCGCGCCCGCTTCCCGACCCGCGCATCGAGCGCGAGTAGCTGGTCGGGGCGAGAGGATTTGAACCTCCGACCTCTGCAACCCCATTGCAGCGCGCTAGCCAAGCTGCGCCACGCCCCGATTGGTTTTGGGGCGGGGATTCTAGGCGCGCGGGGCCGCCGCGGCAAGGGCGACGGGCGAAGCCGTTCGATCGCGCGCGCGACGTGCTGCACAATGGCCCCATGGCTCGCCCGCTGCGCAGGCTCTACCCGGTGCCCGGCTTCCAACGCCGCCGACATCGCTCGTGGATCGCCTCGATGACGTGCGCGACCGCGTCGTTGGTGGTGGTCGGACTCGACGCGAGCTGGCAGCGCTGGGGCGGCGGCGACGGGCTCGGACGCGCGTGGCTCGCGCTCGCGGTGACCACGTTCAGCCTGCCCGGGCTCTACTTCGGCTTCATGACGCTGCGCGGCAAGCTCGCGTGGCTCGCGTACGCGTCGGTGCCGCTCGCGGCGAATGCGCTGCTGCTCGCGTTGCCGTGGGTCGTTCGTCGCGGAGGTTGAGCTCGCGCGCTCGGCGTCACGCCTTCGGCGTCGACGCGAGGAGCATCCACGCGCCGGTGATCGCGGTCGCGACCGTCAACGCGAGCGTGATCAGCGCGCACACGAGGTGCACGCGTCGCCGCGAACGATCGCGGAGCGTCAACGCTCCGGTGACGATCGGCAACACGTACGACGCGGTCGCGATCTTCGCGAGGGTCAGGTGCACCGGTGTGATCGCGCCGGCGCTCGCGAGGTCGTAGAGCTCGCCGAGCTTCTCGGCGAAGTAGATCGTGACGCCGAGCGCGGCCGCGGTGAGGACCACCAGCGGGATGTGCGCGCGGATGCGAGCCTTGACTCCGGTGAAGACGACCGCGCCGAGCAGCGCGACGGTGACGACGAGGAAGACGACGAAGCCGACTTGCGGTGTCAATGGTTCCTCAGAAGAAGAGGCCGCGCATCTCGTCGGTGGGCTCGCGCGTCATCAAGGCCTGCACCGCGGTGCGCGGATCCTTGCGATCGAACAACACCGCGTGGACTTGCTCGGCGATCGGGAGCGACACGTCGCCGAGGTCGGACTCCGGTCCGAACAGCGCCTGCGTCGTCCACACGCCCTCGGCGACCATCTTCATCCGTCCGAGCACGGCTTCGAGCGACTCGCCGCGGCCGATCGCCTCGCCGACCGCGCGGTTGCGCGAGTGCCGCGAGAAACACGTGGTCACGAGATCGCCGATGCCCGCGAGCCCGAAGAACGTCTCCGCGCGTCCGCCGCGCCCGATGCCGAATCGAGCCATCTCGACGACGCCGCGCGTCACCAGCGCGGACTTCGCGTTGTCGCCGAGCTCGAGCCCATCCCCGATGCCGGCCGCGAGCGCGATCACGTTCTTCAGCGCGCCGGCGAGCTCCGCGCCGACCGCGTCGGTGTGCGTGTAGATGCGCAGCGAATGGCCGGAGAACGCCGCTTGGGTGCGCCGCGCGAGCGCTTCGTCCTCGCACGCCGCGACCACCGAGGCCGGCTTGCCGCGCGCGACTTCCTCGGCGTGGCTCGGCCCGGTCAGCACGCAGACCGGCCGACCGCCGAGCACGTTCGAGAGGATCTCGCTCGGCCTGCGCAGCGTCTCGATCTCCAGACCCTTGGTCGCCGACACCAAGCCGGCGTCGCCGGGCAACGCGTCCTCGAAACGCTCGGCGACCGAGCGCAGGAATTGCGTCGGCACGACGCTGACCGCGAGATCGACACCCTCGGCCGAGGAGTGCGGGTCGGCGCTGATCACGAGCTCGTTGGGCAGCTTCACGCCCGGTAGGAAGCGCGTGTTCTCGCGTGAGGTCGCGAGCTCGCGGCAGTACTCCGGCGAGTGGCTCCAAAGCGTCGTCTGCACGCCTTTCTTGACCAGCAGGATCGCGAGCGTGGTCCCCCACGCCCCGTCGCCGATCACGACCGCGCGTCGCACTCCGTGGCTCAACGTCGACCTCCCGCGCCGCCGCTCGCGACGTGCGCCGATTCCGTCTTCTTCGCGCCCGCCTTGGGCTCGGTGCCGGCGAGCATGCGCGCGATGTTCGAACGATGCCGCACGACGATCAAGAGCGTCAGCAGCGCGGTCGCGACGATCAGCTGGACCGCGTGGCCGCGCCACCACGCGATCAGCGGGAACGACAGGCCCATCGTGATCGACGCGAGGCCGACGTAACGCAGTCCGTAGAACGTCGCGAGCCACACCGCGCCGCCGCCGAGGAACACGACGTAGTCGAGCGCGATCAACGCGCCGCACCCGGTCGCGACGCCCTTGCCGCCCTTGAACCGCAGGTAGACCGGGAAACAGTGGCCGAGCACCGCCGCGGTGCCGCAGAGGAGCTGAAGCGAGAGCCGCGCGTCGCCTTGGAGCTCGAACGGCCGCCAGCAGAGCAGCACCGGCAGCGCGCCCTTCGCGACGTCGAGCAGGAACACGGCGATGCCGAGCGGCTTGCCGAGCGCGCGCATCGCGTTGGTCGCGCCGATGTTGCCGCTGCCGACGGTGCGCAGGTCGATGCCCTTCGCGCGCGCGACCACCAAGCCGAACGGCACCGCGCCGAGCAGGTAGGCGGCGAGCACGGCGAGCCACGCCGCACCCTGCGGCAGCTCGAACGTCGCGGGCGTGAGGAGCGCGAACGGCATCTCGATCGCCAGAGGGTAGCGTCCAGCCCACGCGGAGGCACCTGCGCTCGAGCTCGGCCGCGCCCCGCCGCCGGGCGCGACGGCTCGAGACGACGGCTCGGCGCGTCGGCTCGAGTCGACAGCCCCAGACGACGGCTCGGCGAGACGCCTCGGCAAGCTGGCGCGAGACGACAGCTCCACGCGAGCGGTCGACACGACGGCGCGCCGCGAAGGCTGGTCGCGAGGACTCGCGGTGCCTGGTCGCGCCGAACCGCGCGCGAGCGTGCCGTCGTCGGCGCGCGCTACACTCCCGCGATGGCTCGACCGAGCGTGCGCACGATCGGCGTCGACACCGGCGGCACCTTCACCGACCTCGTCGCGTGCGACGACGGCCGGACCGAGGTCGCCAAGCTCGCGTCGACCCCCGACGATCCCGCGCGAGCGGTCGTCGACGGCATCGCGCGGCTCGGCGGCCCGCGCGCGCGCGACCACGTCGTCCACGGCACCACCGTCGCGCTCAACGCGCTCTTGACCGGTCGCACCGCGCGCACCGCGTTGGTGACCAACCGCGGCTTCGGCGACGTGATCGAGATCGCGCGCCAGGATCGACCGGAGCTCTACGCGCTGCATCCGGTCAAGCCGAGGCCGTTGGTGCCGCGCGAGCGACGCTTCGAAGTCGACTCGCGGATCTGGCCGCGGCTCGACGGCGACGGCTACGACGTGATCGCGAAGCCCTCGCGTCGCGAGCTCGCGAAGCTCGTCCGCGACATCCGGCGCGCGCGTCCGGAATCGATCGCGATCGGCTTGCTGCACTCCTACGCGCGGCCGGAGATCGAGGAGGAGCTCGCGCGCGCGCTGCGGCCGCTCGGCATCCCGCTGTCGCTCTCCGCGGCGATCCTGCCCGAGCACCGCGAGTACGAGCGCTTCTCGACCGCCGTCGTCAACGCCGCGCTGCTGCCGCTGGTGCGCGAGTACCTCGCCGGTCTGGAGCGCCGCGTCGCTCCCGCGCGCCTCTCGGTGATGCAATCCGCCGGCGGCACGCTCGCGGCGAAACGCGCGGCCGAGCAGTGCGTGCGCATCCTGCTCTCGGGCCCCGCCGGCGGCGTCGTCGGCGCGGCGCGCGCGGCGCGCGAAGCGGGCTTCGAGCGCATGGTCGGCTTCGACATGGGCGGCACGTCGACCGACGTCGCGTTCCACGGAGCGCGCACGCGGCTGGCCGGCTCCGCGCGCCAGCTCGCCGGCCACGCGATCGCGGTGCCGACGCTCGACATCCACACGATCGGCTGCGGTGGCGGCTCGCTCGTCGAGGTCGACTCCGACGGCGTCTTGCACGTCGGTCCGAAGAGCGCGGGCGCCGATCCGGGTCCGGTCTGCTACGGCAAGAGCGATCGCCTGACGGTCACCGACGCGCACGTGCTGCTGGGTCACGTCGCGCAGGGCGCGTTCCTGGCCGGCGAGCTACGCCTCGACGTCGACGCGGTGCAGCGAGCGTTCGAGAAGGTCGCGAAGAAGCTCGGCACGAAGCCCCACCAGGCCGCGGAGATCGTGCTCGAGGTCGCGCGCGCTTCGATGCGTCGCGCGCTCGGCGTGATGACGATGCAGCGCGGCGAGGATCCGCATTCGGTGCCGTTGGTCGGCTTCGGCGGCGCGGGCGGGCTGCACGCCGCGGCGCTGTACGCGAGCCTGTCGATGCCCTGCGCGCTGGTGCCGCGCTTCGCGGGACTGCTGTCGGCGTACGGCATGGCGACCGCGGACGCGCTCGCCGAGCGCACCGAGAGCGTGCTCGCGCCGCTCGCCGCGCTCCCGCGCCGCGAGCTCGCCGCGCGCGTCGCTCGCCTCGCCCGCGAGGCGCGCGCGGAGCTGGTCGCCGACGGCCACCCGTCGCGCGCGGTCGAGATCGACGCCGGCGCCGACGTCCGGTACGCGGGCCAGTCGTTCGAGCTCGGCGTGCCGTTCTCGACCGAGCTCGGCGCTGCGTTCGGCCGCGCGCACCGGGCGCTCTACGGCTTCGCGCTCGACGGCCGCGAGATCGAGCTGGTCGCGCTGCGCGTGCGCGCTCGCGTGCACGCCGCGCTGCCGCCGGTGCGAGCGCCGCGCCGCCGCGGGCTCGCGCGCGAAGCGCTGCGCGGCGAGCGCGCGGCGCGTTTCGGTCGAGCCGGGCTCGTGCGCTCTACGCCGGTCTTCGACCAAGCGCGTATGCCGGCGGGCTCGCACGCCGAAGGTCCGGCGCTGATCGAGGACTTCTCGGGGACGACGTTGGTGCCGCCGGGGCGGGTCGGACGGATCGTCGCGGGCGGCCACGTGCTGCTCGAACGCGCCTGAGGACGCGCTCGAGGGGCCCGAAAACGCTGCTTACTGCGGCGGTTGCAAACTCCAGCGCTCCGCCTAACATGTTGCGCTTTCCGGGGGCCGCGTGAAGGACCCCACTCCTCCTCCAAATCCCCTCACTCGTCAGCGATAGGAACTCTCCCATGACCTACGTGATCGCCGAGCCGTGCGTGAACACGAAGGACACGGCTTGCGTCGAAGTCTGCCCGGTCGACTGCATCCACCCGACCAAGAACGAGCCGGATTTCGCGAAGGAGACCATGCTCTACATCAACCCGGACGAGTGCATCGATTGCGGTGCCTGCGCTCCGGAGTGCCCGGTCGACGCGATCTTCGACGAGAACGAAGTCCCCGAGCAGTGGACCAAGTACACGAAGATCAACGCCGACTGGTACAAGAACCGCGGCTGAGCACACGCTCGAACACCCGCGACCCGGGGCTTCCTCGCGAAGCCTCGGGTCGCGTTCGTTTCGGCCTCCTAGCTCGCGTCGCCGGGCTCGCCGCGCAGGCCTGACGGCGTGGTGCTCGCGCTGCCGGGCGAGCGGATTCGGCGTCGCGGCGAGCTCCCCTCGCGCGCGAGCTCAGCGCTCGTCGACCAGGCGGAACGTCACGCGCTGCGGCAGGATCGTCGCGACCGCCACGCCCGCGCGCGTCGCCGGCGTGTAGCGCCACAGCTTGACCGCCGCGATCGCGGCTTCATCGAGCCGGGGGAAGCCGCTGCTCGTCTGCACCCGGACGTCGGTGACCACGCCGGTCGCGTCGACGGCGACGCGCAGCACCACCGAGCCTTCCTCGTTCAGCCGGCGCGAGAGCTTCGGGTACTTCGGCTCCTCGCCGGAGAGGAAGACCGCGACCGTATCCGGCGGCGGCGGAGTCGCGCCGCGGACCAAGCCGGTGCCGTCCGGCGAGCCCTCGCCCGCGCCGCCGACCGTGCCCTCGACCCCATCGGCGCTGCCGCCGGAGCCCGTGCCGTCGCCGTGGCCGCCCGCGGACGTCACCGGCGCGCGGCGCTCGAGCTTCGGGATCGGCCCGGAGCCGAGGCCGATCCACGCGACCTCGGCGCTCGGCTCGCCGAGCAATTGCGGCGTCGAGGACGCGACCACCGTCGACTCGGTCGGGAACTCGGGCGGGAGCAGCGGATCGAGCTCGAACGCATCGAGCACCACTTCGGGCTCCGGCGCGTCCTGGACGGTCAGCTCGGGCTCGACCGGAGCCGGCAGCGGCGGCGTGCGGTACTTGCGCAGGTCGAGCGTCAGCGGCTCCTGCTCCTCGACCGCGGCGACCTGCTCGCCACCGAGCACCACCGCGTGGGTCAATCCATACGCCGCCAAGCCGCCGAGCGCGACGCCGTGCACCGCGAGCGACGCCACCAGGAACAAGGGGAAGGACCTCGCCGACAGTTCGGCGGGGTCCTTGCGGCGGCGCTTCGGCGGCTGGGGCTGCATGGCGGGCGGCTCGGACCGGGCTTCGCGGCGCGAGCTCGAATCGATTGTAGTCCGCCGCGGAGCAGCGGGTGTCAGAGCGAGAGGTGAACCCCGACGACGACGCCGAAACCCGGCGCGTCGAGACCCGAACCGTGCATCCGGTACTCCTCGTCGAGAAGATTGTGCAGGCCGACCGACCAGTACGAGCCTCGCCCGGACCCGATCGGGCCGGTGACGTCGAAGTCGAGGGTCACCCAACCGTTGGTGCCGTTCGGGTCGATGCGCGGGTCGGTCAGGTCCTGCGGAGCGAGCTTGTTCTGCGAGGTCGCCCACTGCATCGACAGGTCGGCGCGGTCGAGCCAGCTCCGGCCGGCGAGATAGCCGAGCCCGACGCTGCCGTAGAGCGGCGGGACCTTGGTCGCCGGGACGTCGAGGAACGGCTGCGCGCCGGTCGTCGGATCGACGAAGTCGTCGTACTGCTTGCCGTACGTCCATTCGACCCGCGTGTCGAACGACCACGGTGAATCGGCGCCGCCGAGGCGACGCGAGTAGCGACCTTCGACGCCGTAGAGCTCGACGGTGCCCGCGTTGTCGCGCACGTACGTCTCGTCGCCGATCGCCGGGCCGCCCGCGTTGACCAGGCGCCGACCGATCGTGTCGGAGATGCTGTTGACGAACAGCGCGAGCGCTCCGTTCCAACGCGCGGCGGTCACTTCGAGCGCGAGCTCGCCGTACAGCGACTGCTCGGGATCGAGGTCGGCGTTGTGCAGCTCGGTGCCGCCGGCGAACGTCGCGTCGCGCGCGAGCTCGGAGAGGTTCGGCGCACGGAAGCCCTGCGCGACCGTGCCGACGACGCGCACGCCCTTCGAGACCTCGCTGCCGATCGCGAGGCTGCCGGTCAGCGAGTCGAAGTCGCCGTCCTCGCGCTTCGAGCTCGTCGGGTCCTTGAACGCGAAGTCGTAGAACCCGTAGCGCATGCCGACGGTGACGTCGATCGGGTCGAACGAGAGCAGCTCATCCTGCAGAAACACGCCGCTCGCCGTGTAGCGCGAGCCCGGCGCGAAGTTGCCGACGTTCGGCGTCTGCACGCCGGTGTTGACGTTGACGTCGACGCGGCCGGAGTCGATCTCGTCGTAGTCGACGTCGAAGCCGTACGTGATCAAGTGCTCGGTTCCGATCGCCTTCTTGAAGTCGATGCCGAAGCCGAGCGTGTTGATCGTGTCGTGCTCCATCCGGCGCGTCGAGCTGCCGAAGCTCCGCACCTCGCGATCCTCGTTGTAGTAGCGGAACGAGACGCGCGCTTGGAGCGCATCGGCGAACAGGCCGGGGTTCGCGTCCTCGTAGGTGAGCGCGCTCATCTGACGATCCTGGATCGCGAACAGGAACTCGTCGTTCGACGGATTGGTCTGCCCGAACCCGACGTTGAGCCGATCGGTGCGCGGCACGTCGTGGTCCTTGCTGATCAACGTCGTCGCGCGCAGCGAGCGCGCGCGCCCGAGGCTCGACTCCCACGACCCGAAGAAGTTCTCGCCGTCGTAGCCGGTGTGGTCGACCGTGCCCGACGCGGACTCGAGATCGTCCCAGTCGTGATAGCCGCCGACCGCGAGCCACCCGTAGCTCTCGCCCGCGCCCGAAACCTCGAGCGAAGCGCGGTATCCGTCGGTGACGCTCTGGTACGAGCCGTCGACTCCGGCGTGGAGCTCGCCGTCCGCTCCGGCGACGCCGCCGGTCGGCCTGCGCTGCTTGGTCCAGATCAGGATGACGCCGCCGAGCGCATCGCTGCCGTACAGCACCGACGTCGGTCCGCGGACGACCTCGACGCGCTCGACGATCGCCGGATCGATGCCGTTGAGCGACTGGTTCGGCCCTCCGCGCGTCGACGAGTCGTTCAAGCGCACGCCGTCGACGACGATCAGGATCTGGTTGCCGATCAGGCCGCGCAGGATCGGCGCGCCGCCGCCGAGGTTGGTCTCTTGGACGAAGACGCCGGCGGCCTTCTGGATCATGCGCGGCAGCGAGCGCTCGCCGGTCGCGTAGAGCTCTTCCGAGCTGACGACCGTGACGTCTGCGGAGGTCGTCGTCGCGGTCGCGTTCGAGCGCGAGGCGGTGACGATCGTCTCTTGGACCGGGGCGGGAGCGGGATCTTGGACGGCGGGCGGAGTGGGAACGAACATGGGCACGCTGCGGGGGCTTTGGGGTGGAACGCGCGGGGTCGGCGGGAAACGCGCCGAGCAACCGGCGGTTCATCCGCTGCGGCGACGATCAGCGCGACACGCGCACTCCGACCACCACCCCGAAGCCCGGCGCGTCGAAGCCCGAGCCGTGGACGCGGTAGTCCTCGTCGAACAGGTTGTGGAGCCCGAGCGTCCAGGTCGAGCCCGAGCTCGGCCCGCCGAGCGGCCCGCCGATGTCGAGGTCGAGCGTCGCCCATCCGTCGGTTCCGTCGGGATCGATCCGCGGGTCGGCGAGATCCTGCGGCGACAGTCGGTTCTGGTCGAACGCCCACTGGCACGTCAGCTCCGCCCAATCCCATGGACCGCGATCGACGTCGTACGTCAGCCCGACCCAGCCGTGGAAGGGCGGGATCCGCTGCGCCGGTTGGTCGTTGAACGGCTCGTCGCCGGTCGACGGATCGACGAAGTCGTCGTACTGCTGACCGTGCGTGTACTCGGCGGCGAACTCGGTTGACCAACGAGACTCCGCGCCGCCGACCTGGGTCACCCACCGCGCGAAAGCGCCCCAGATCTCGACCGTGTTGACGTTGTCGCGCAGGTAGGTCTCGTCGCCGAGCCCCGGTCCGCCCGCGTTGATCAGGCGACTGCCGACCGCGTCGGAGACGTTGTCGTGGAACAGCGCGACCGAGGCATTCCAGGTGCTCTTCCGGGTCTCGAGCGCGAGCTCGGCGTACAGCGACTTCTCCGGATCGAGGTCCGGGTTCGCGAGCTCGGTCCCGCCGAAGAACGTCGCGTCGCGCGCGAGCTCGGAGAGGTTGGGCGCGCGGAAGCCTTGCGCCAGCGTGCCGACGACGCGCACGCCATCCGCGACTTCGCGACCGACCGCAAGACTGCCCGAGAGCGCGCCGAAGTCGCCGTCCTCGTCCGCGCCGGTGTTGACGTCCTCGAAACCGAACGCGTAGTGCGAATAGCGCGCGCCGAGCGTGACGTCGAACGGCTCGAAGCTCGTCAGCTCGTCCTGCACGAACACGCCGGTCGACGTGAAGCGCGAGCCCGGCGCGAAGCTCCCGACCTTGGGCGTGATCGCACCGCTGACGATGTTCTCGTCGACGCGTCCCGAATCGACGTCGTCGTAGTCGACGTCGACGCCGTAGGTCAGCACGTGGTGCTCGCCCAGCGCCTTCTGCAAGTCGATCCCGAGCCCGACGGTGTTGGTCGTGTCGTGCTCGCGCCGCAGCGACTGACTGCCGAGCGCGCGTTGGATGCGATCCTCGTTGTAGTACCGGAACGACGCGCGCGCTTGAACGACGTCGGCGAACGCGCCGCCGTGCCGATCCTCGTACGCGAGCACGAAGCGCTGGCGATCCTGGACCGCGTACTCGAACTCGGCGTTCGAGGGCTGCGTCTGCCCGAACCCCGGATTCAGTCGATCGGTGCGCGGCACGTCGAAGTCGCGCGTGATCGAGGTCGTCGCGCGCAGCGTGCGTCCCTCGCCGAGCTGCGACACCCACGAACCGAAGTACGACTCGCCGTGGTACGCGGTGTTCTGCACCTCGCCGGAACCGGCCTCGAGCTCGTTCCAGTTGTGATAGCCACCGACCGCGAGCCAGCCGTGGTCCTCGAACGCGCCTGAGACCGTCAGCGCGCCGCTGTAGCCTTCGGTGACGCTCTGGTACGTCGAATCGAGCGCGCCGTGCAACCCCGCGTCACCGCTCTTCGCCGCCGGCGCGCGTCGCTTGGTCCACACGAGCACCGCGCCGCCGAGCGCATCGCTGCCGTACAGCACCGATCGCGGCCCGCGCACGACTTCGATGCGCTCGACCGCGGCGGGATCGATGCCGTTGAGCATCTGATTGACGCCGTTGCGCGTCGTCGCGTCGTTCATCCGCACGCCGTCGACGACCAACAGCACCTGCGCGCCCGACATGCCCTGCAGGATCGGCGACCCGCCGCCGAGGTTGGTCTCCTGGAGCCACACACCGGCGGCCTTGGCGAGCTGACGCGGCAGCGATCGCTCGCCGGTCGCCGCGAGCTCCTCCGCCGAAACGACGACGATGTCCGCCGACGTCTCGGTGGCGACCTGATGCGAACGTACGGACTCGACGATGGTCTCCCCGGTTTGCGGGGTGGAGATCTGAGGTAGGAGCATGGGGAGCGCGCGTCCTCGGCCGGGTGAAGCGATCGATCCTACCCGCGCCGTCCATCGCGCAACCGCGCCGCGCCCGGCGACCACTCGCGGTCGCCGATTGGATCCTCCGCCTCCGGTCGCCACGCCGGATGGGCTCGCCGGATCGCCGAGTCGGGCCGCCGCGTAGGGCCGTGAACCTTCGGGGAGCCCGCGTCGCGCCGTGCTGTCGGGATCCCGTGTCAGGACGTTGGCTCGCGACGTTGGCTCCCGAACCCAGCGTTCCACTCCGGCCCGACTCGAGGGGGGCAGCCGGACGACCGCGCCACCACAGCGCCCTTACGTCGCCGCACGTCGCCGCGCCGTGGCTCCGCTGCATCGCGGCGCATCGCCCCGAAAACGACCGCGCCCCGGGCCGAATCGGACCCAGGGCACGTTGTTTTGGAGCGGGCGAAGGGGTTCGAACCCTCGACATCCACCTTGGCAAGGTGGCGCTCTACCACTGAGCTACGCCCGCGTGAGTTCTCGGCCCGAAGGTCGAGAGGGGCAAGAGGTTAGCAAGCGGACGGCCCATCGCAAGGGGGCGACGGCCGCTACTTCAGATCCCGCGGTCGACGAGGAACTGGACGGAGCCCAAGAGCTCGGTCCGGCCGTGGCGCTGGTTGACCTCGAGGACGCGGACCGCCGTGCGCGGCAGGTAGCTGGAGATCAGCTTCCAGTCGACTTCACCCAGGCCGGGGGGCATCTCGGCCTCTTCGTCGGCCGAGTCCTGGAGGTGCACGCCGAGCATCCGGGGCGCGTAGGCCTCGAGCCACTGCCCCTGGGTCGGCAGGCCGTGGCGCTGGCGCTGCTGGATCCGGCCGACGTCGTGCCAGTATCCGAGCTTGTGGCGCTCGAGGTCGTCGAGCACCCAGCCCATCACCTCGAAGCTCAGCAGGTCGTCGATGTACACGCCCGGTTCGAGCGCGAGCCGCGTCTCGGGGAACTGCGCCATCAACGTGTGCAACGAGCGGCAGAGGTTCTCGATCTGGCGGCTGCCCTTCTTCTGAACGCGGTGCACGAACGCGCGCATCTTGTCGCGCAGCGGATCCGAGAGGCCGTCGCGGGAGAGCTCGTTGTTGAGCTCGCGCGCGTCCTGCTGGAGCTTCGCGTCGGCGACCTTGGTGCCGCGAACGGTGACGATCGGCACGCCGAGGCGCTGCGCGAGCTGGATGTGCAGTCGCACCGAATTGACCGCTTGCTCGCGCTCGTCCTCGTCGAGGCTCGAGAGCCCGAGGCACGTCATCTTCTCGCCGCTCGGCTTCAAGCAGCCGGCGACCAACGACGTGATTCGGCAACCGGTCTCGCGCCGCGCGTCCTCGAAGCCGACCAGCTTCGCCGGCGTTTCGGACAGGCCGAGCTCGATCTGACGGAAGCCCATCGCGACCGCCGCGAAGACTTGGTCCTCGATCGAGTCCAGACGCGTGCCGAAGCAAGCGGTGGAAAGCGCGAAGTCGTTGGGAATGCCGGGGGCGGTCACGGAAGTGCGAACGGAAGGGGCTGCCAACGCCGGAGACACGGGCGTGGTCGGTCTCCCATCGACCCCGCCGGCCCCTCGGCACGAGGAAATCTACCTTCCCGAGGGCCGGCACTCCCGCGTCCGGTCGCGCTTCCGAGAGCGCCGAGCGAAGAGATTTCGCGTCCGAATGCCGGACCGGCGAGCGCCGGTCGCACTCGCGGCGAAAAGCGAACTCCCACCCCGAGGGCGGAGGGCCGAGGCGACGCCAGGGAACGTCGAGCGACCCGTTCCGAGTGCGAGGACCTCGGGAGTCGCCGGCCGGCGACTGGTCGCGCGCGAGCCGCGGGCCGGCGCGACTCGCGACTTGGTCGGTGCCCGGCGTCGGGGCCTCGGCCGACCGCTCGGCCGGCGTCGCGGGTCCGGTCGGGCCGGTCGCCGTGCTCGCTGGGGATCGTGTGGCGTCGGGGCGACGCCATGCTCGTTCGGAGCTCGACGCGGCGGACGTTGCGGCTCCAGGACGTTCGCTGCGCGAGCCCTGGCGTCGGTCTCACGCGCGAAGGACGTTGGGAGCTGCGCGAGCTCCCACCGAGTCGCGCACCGGAGCCCGCGGGTCCGGTCGGGCAGGTCGCCGTGCTCGCTGGGGATCGTGTGGCGTCGGGGCGACGCCGTGCTCGGTCAGAGCTCGACGCGGCCGACGTTGCGATTCAACGAGGCGTAGCGCGCGAGCCGCGGGTCGACCTCGCTCGCGACGTATTCGGTCACCTGCTCGGGAGCGCGGCCGACGAAGCGCGTCGGGTCGAGCAACTGCTCGAGCTTGCCCGCGACCGCGCGGAACGACGGGTCGTTCGCGAGGCGTTCGGCGAGGCGCGGCGCCTCGCCGTCTTCCTTCAGCGCTCGCGCCGCGTCGCGCGCATGGACGCGGAGCGCCTCGTGCACCGCCTGGCGATCGCCGCCGGCCTTGACCGCTTCCATCATCAGGTGCTCGGACGCGAGGAACGGGAGCTCCTCCATCAGGTTCTTCCGGACGACGCCCGGATACACCACCAGCCCCGCGGCGACGTTCGAGTAGAGGTTCAGGATCGCGTCGACCGACAGGAACATCTCCGCGATCGCGAGGCGGCGGTTCGCGGAGTCGTCGAGCGTGCGCTCGAGCCACTGGTTCGCCGCGGTGTGCGCCGCGTTGTCGACCAGCCCCATCGCGAAGCGCGACAGCGCGCAGATCCGCTCGCAGCGCATCGGATTGCGCTTCCACGGCATCGCCGACGAACCGATCTGCTTCTCCTCGAACGGCTCTTCGATCTCGCGCTTGTTCGCGAGCAAGCGAACGTCGGTCGCGAACTTGTGCGCGGACTGCGCGATGCCGGAGAGCACCGCGAGCACGCGGTAGTCGAGCTTGCGCGTGTACGTCTGGCCGGTGATCACGAAGACGCGCTCGAAGCCCATGCGCGCGGTGATGCGGCGATCGAGCTCGCGCACCTTCTCGTGATCGCCGTCGAAGAGCTCCAGGAACGACGCCTGCGTGCCGGTCGCGCCCTTGACGCCGCGGAAGCGCAGGCCTTTTTCCGCGTGATCGAGCTCGTCGAGGTCGTCGACCAGGTCCTGGAGCCAGAGCGCCGCGCGCTTGCCGACCGTCGTCGCCTGCGCGGGCTGGAAGTGCGTGAAGCCGAGCGTCGGCAGGTCCTTCCACTTCAGCGCGAACTCGCGCAGCGACGCGATCGTCCCGACCAGCGACGCGCGCAGCAGGCGCAGGCCGTCGCGCATCTGGATCAGCTCGGTGTTGTCCGTCACGTAGCACGACGTTGCGCCGAGGTGGATGATCGCGCGTGCGTTCGGGCACTGCTCGCCGAACGCGTGCACGTGCGACATCACGTCGTGGCGGAGCTTCTTCTCGTACTGCTCGGCGACCGCGTAGTTGACGTCGTCCGCGAACGCGCGCAGTTCGGAGATCTGCGCGTCGGTGATCGCGAGGCCGAGTTCCTTCTCGCATTCGGCGAGCGCGATCCAGAGCTTGCGCCAGGTCGTGAACTTCTTCTGCTCGGAGAAGTTCTCGCGCATCGCACGGCTGGCGTAGCGCGTCGAGAGCGGGCTCAGGTAGTTCGATCGATCGATGTCCACGCGCGTTCTCCGGCAAGGCTCCGCGCGCTTCGAGGCTTCACAGCCAAGCGAGCTCGCGGAAGCTCTGGCCGACGAAGGTCGCGGAGAGAGCTGCCAGGGTACAGAGCGCGATGCCGGCGATCACCCTTCGAGCCAGACCTCCGTCGTCCGCGCGATCGTCCGCGAGGAAGGTCGCGATCCACAGCACGCACGCGGCGCCGGCGAGGTCGGTCAGGAGGTCCAACGCGGAGAAGTCACGGCCCGACGTCGTGCTCTGGTGGAACTCGTCGAGCACGCCCGACGCGAGCACGAGCGCGAGCACCGAGAGCACGCCGCGGCGATCGAGCTTCGGCCAACCCGCGTGGCGCGGCAGAGCGAGCGCGAGCCACAACGCGAGCAGTCCGTAGATCGGCGCGTGCCCGCCGTTCCAGAGCACCGACAGCCACCACGGACCGGGCGTCGGGTCGCTCGGTTGCGACGAGAGCCACCAGATCAGGCCGAGCCAAGCGACGACCAGCGCCCACGCCGCGGGTCGAGGCACGAGCTGAAGCCAATCGCCGGCTCCGCGCAGGCTCTCGACGACGCGCGTGCGGCGCGCGGAGTCCGAGGCGGAGCTCACGGGTCGGTCCGCGGTCGTGTCGGGTCGTGGCTCGCGAAAAGTCGCGACGACGCGAGAGCCCGCGAACGCGCCGAGTAGGTCCGGCGCCGCATGGCGCGTGTCGGCGCGTCCGAAGCCGGTGTCGGCGCGTCCACGCCGGCCTCAGTGCTCGCGCTCGCCGTGGCGCTGCACGGCGATGATCTGGATGCCACGACCGTCGTCGCTCTTCTCGACCGAGAGCTTGTGGACCATCCGGCTCAGCAAGAAGAAGCCGCGGCCGCGCTCGTCGTCGAGGTCCGGAACGTGATCGGGGTGCAGCACCTTCGCGAGGACGCTGGGATCGCCGCCGCCTTGGTCGGCGACGCGGATCTCCCACGAGCCGCGCGAGATCGTCAGCTTCATCGACATGCGCACCGGCTCGGAGAGTTCGTTCTCGTCCGCCGCCGCGTGGCCGCCGCCATGGTCGACCGCGTTGGTCAGCAGCTCCTCGGCGACCAGGAGCAAGCTGTCCAAGCTTCGGCCGGTGACGCCGTTCGAGCGGGCGAACGGCCGGATCAGGTGACGCGCGAGACGTGCGCCGGAGTGGACGGCCGGGAGATCGAGCTTGAGCTCGCGCGGGATCTCGCTCGCGGCTTCTCCGGGTCGGGGGGTCACGGCATCGGCTCCAGGTACAAGGATAGGTCGAGCGCCGGAGCCGAGTGCGTCAGCGCACCGATCGAGATCCGATCGACGCCGCTCTGCGCGACCAGCGCGAGATTCGCGAGCGTGATGCCGCCGGAAGCCTCGATTTCGAGCTTCCTGGCGCCTGCGGCGGCCCGCATCCGCGGACAGAGCGCGCGCATCCTCTCCGCCGTTAGATTGTCGAGCAGCACGATGTCCGCGCCGCCGGCGACCGCCGCGAGCGCCTCGGCCTCGTCGCGCGCCTCCGCGGTGATGACGAAATCGTCGCCGAGCTTCGCGCGCAGCTCGCGGAGAACATGGGTCAGGTCCTTGCCCGCGAGGTCGAGGTGATTGTTCTTCACCATCGCTTCGTCATAGAGCCCGAAGCGGTGGTTCTCACCGCCGCCGCAGCGGACGGCGTACTTTTCGAGCAGCCGCAACCCCGGCGTCGTCTTGCGCGTGTCGAGGATGCGCGCACGGCCTCCGGCGAGCGCGACGTACTCGGCGGTCAACGTCGCCGTACCGCACATGCGCTGCACGAAGTTGAGCGCCGTGCGCTCGCCGACGAGCAGCGCGCGCGCGCGGCCGTGGATGCGAAGCAGCTCGTCCTTCGGCGCGATGCGCTGGCCGTCGCGCGCGAGTCGCTCGAGCTTCGCCGAGGGATCGCAGAGCTCGAACACCCGCGCGAACACGTCCAGTCCGGCGAGCACGCCGTGCGCCTTGGCGACCAGCTTCGCGCGCGCCGGCCGATCGGCCGGGATCGCGCCGTCGGAGGTGACGTCGCCGAAGACGTAGCTGCCGTCCGGACGCCGTCCGCAATCTTCCTCCAACGCCCGCAGCACCAGCGGATCGATCTGCGCCGCGGTCAGGGGCTCAGGGAGGCCGATCCGCGGGGCTCGCGGGATAGGCGCGGAGCGCGCGGGGTTCGAACGACGGGGGGACGAGTCCAAGACGTGGCGCGTGGGACGGGTGCGAGGAGTCTACGGCGGAGTCCCGCGCATCACTACGCCCGGACGCCGCTCGCGCGTGATCCAGCAGCGCGCGGATGCCCCCCTCGGTGACCGGACCGATACCATCGACCTCGCTGAGCGCCCGGGTATGGCCCGGTCGGAGCTCCCAGCGCTCGCGGGCGATCGCGATCGCGCGCGCCTCGCCGATCCCAGGCAGGGCGCGGAGCTCGCGCGGGCTGGCCCGGGCGGGATCGGGCGGCTCGGGAGGACCGTTGGGCACGCCGGGGTCGACGCCGGCGTCCAGCCGTGCGGCGAAAGGGCTCGGCGAGCGCGCGTGAAGCCAGCACGCATCCGCCGCGAGGGCCCCGACCAGCATCCACGCCCACGCGCCGTCGCGCCGCACCCGCGCGCCCGCCGTCCCTCGGAGTTCGTCCATGCATCGGATTCAGACGTCCGGAGCGCCGCGCGGTTGCAGTTCTCGGCGTGGAATCGGCGACGTCACGGCTGGAGCGCGTTCAGGTGCTCGGTCAGCGTCCGGCCAAGCCCCGCGCGCGGCGCGTGCCCGAGCTCGGCGATCAAGCCATCGATCAGCCCGCGTAGCGCCATCGAAACCTCCGCGCCCGGCTCGGAGAGCACGACCGCGGAGCGCGCGGCGACGCTGCGGACGACGGCGCGATCCTCGGGCAGCGCGCCGAGCGAGCGCAGGTCGCGCCCGAGGAACTTGCGCGACACGTCGGCGAGCCGCAGCGCGACGCGCTCGCCCTCGCCGGGCTCGGCGGTGCGGTTGACCAGCAGCAACGCCGTGCTCTCGCTCGCGCGCGCCGACAACACCTTGAGGAACGCGTAGGCGTCGGTCATCGCGGTGACGTCGGGAGTGGTGACGATCACGACGACGTCGCTCGCCGCGGCGAACGACACGGTCTGCGGCGAGATCCCGGCGGCGGAGTCGACGACGACGAAGTCGTAACTGGTTTCGACCTCGTCGAGCGCGGCGGCGATCCGCAGGTTCTCGTGGTGCGTCAACGCCGCCATCCTCGAGACGCCGGAGCCCGCGCCGATCAGATCGAGCCCACTGCGACACGGCACCAGCAGCTCGCGCGCGCTCGCGCGACCCTGCACGAGATCGGCCAAGCTGCGCGCCGGATGGACGTCTTGGAGGATGTGCGCGTTCCCGACGCCGAAGTCGGCGTCGACCAGCAGCGTGCGACCGCGCTCCGCGAACAGGGTCGCGAGCGACGCGGCGACGATCGATTTGCCGGTGCCGCCCTTGCCGCTCGCGACGCAGATCGTCGCCGAGCGCACGGGGCGCAAGCCGACGGGCGAACGTCGCACGGGCCATCGGTCACCCTCGCGTTCGATCGAGCTCCGGAAGAGTCGCGTCCAGCTCATGCGCACCCCGACCGCGGTGCGGTCGGCGAAGCGGACGTCGCGGGTGCGAACTCGGACGGCGGCACGTTTCGAACGCGCACCACCGCGACCGACTCGACCGTGGCCGCGAACGTCCCCCCGCGCTCACTAGGCTGCCTTGCCGCTGCCGGCGGTCAAGTGACGCCGGAGACAAACTTTGCAGGACTGCAATGCCCTGCTCAGGGCGAGGTCGGTTGGCGGAACGCTTCGAGCTCGGCGGGGCTCAAGAGCTCGCGCGGCTCGAGGTTGAGCGACGGCACCTTGACGACCGCGCCGCTCGGTCCGCCGGGCGAGCCGAGCAGATCGACGTAGCGCTGCAACGCGAGGTCGACGAACGCCTCGATGTCCGCGGTGGAAGTGAGCCGCAGGTTGCGACCTTCGGGCTCGACGCGCGCTTCGAGGTCCTCGTCGATCGCGCTGAGCGAGCAGAGCAGCTCGCCCTTCCAACGCCACGTGATCGTCTTCTCCGAGGCGGCGTGGCTCACCAGATCGTCGATGCGACCGATGCGCTTCAACGCGAGTTCGGCGAGCGCGCGCTGGGCGTCATCGAGTCCGCGCACGAACACGTCGGTGCCGCGCGGCGCGATCACGGCGGCGCGCGCGGGCGCAGCCTCGATCGGCGCCAGGTAGACGTGCTCGCCGCGAGCGCTGACCACGGTGCGCAGCTCGAAGAGTCGCACCGCATCCGAGTCGAGTCCGGACAAGCGTCCGAGCATGCGATCGGAGAAGCTCTCGGCGACCAGTGCGACCAGAGGTGAAACGTCCGCGCGCAACCGTTGATTCTGGAGATGGCCGGCGAGCACCCCGCGGTTCTTCTGCACGAACGCGAGCGCGTCGAGAGCGGCGATCACGGGCTCGGTGCCGTCGCTGTCGACCATCAGCACCATGATCAACCGCCCGGTCGAGTCGACGCCGACCCAGTCGACCGAGCGTCCGTCGCCGAGGTCGAGATCGCGATCGACGACCTCGAAGCCCGAGTACAACTCGGCCAAGCCACGCACGACGTGCGCGCGGTGCCGCTCTTGCGGCGGATCCTTGGGCTCCCCTCTTCGCCCCTGCATCGCGCTCCTATCTCACCCGCGCGCGGCGCGCCGCGCCAGGGCCGGGTCGACGAACTCGATCCGACGCGCGCCCCGCAAGGGCGAAGAAGCCCGCAGGTGGTGGGTCAGGGCGAGCGCGAGCGCGTCGGTCGCGTCCAGGGGCTCAGGGGCCTTGGTGAGGCCGAGCAGCCGCGCGACCATCCGGGCGACGTGCTCCTTGGGGGCCGAACCGTGGCCGACGATCGTCTTCTTGGCGACCGCGGGCGGGTACTGGAAGATCCTCGCGCCGAAAGCTGCCGCGGACGA
>JADLBP010000299.1 GCA_020847695.1 Planctomycetota bacterium | reverse complement strand
GGCTGCAGCCACAGGATCGAGTGCACGAGCCCGTACTCCGAGATCTTCTCGGCGTCGTCGAAGTCGCGCATCGGCTCGGGGTCGATCCCGAACGCGTTGTGGCCGAGCAGGATCGAGTTGTTCCGGTAGTGGCCGCCGGCGTCCCACCGGAACGCGTAGATCGCACCCTGCGGTCCGACGGTCGCGGTGATCGCGCGGCGCGTGCTCGTCCAGATGTCGTAGAGCATGCACGTCAGCCAACCCTCGTCGAGCCCGAGGTTGCCGATCCGGCGCGTGCGCCAGCCGGTCATCAAGCCGTCGCCTCCGGCGATCGCGGTGTGGAAGACGTTGAGCTGTCCGTCGGCGTCGAAGAGCACCGACGGCCGAGTGCTGCACTGCGTGCCGGCCGCTTCGCCGCGCACCCACTTCGTCTCGATCTCGGCGAGGCGGTCGCCGGCGAGCCTGTACCACGTGACGCGCAGGCACAGCGGCGCGCCCGCCGAGTTGGTCATCGAGCTCGCGACCACCACGCGGCCGGTGCCAGGCTCCTCGGCGAGGCCGGGGGCGACTTGGGAGCGCAGCTCGAGCTCCTGGCCCGGCTTCGCGATCGCGCTCTTGCCGTCGTGCTCGAACCAGAACGTGCGCAGCGTGTCGTCGTCCGCGCGCGCGACCAGCAACACGCGGCCGCCGACGAGCGCGGCGCCGAGCTCGCTCGCGTGCGACAAGTTCGCGACGGCGACCGGCGCCTCGAGCGTCGCCGCATCGAAGCGCGCGACCAGCCAATGCGGCGCGCGCCGGAAGAACAGGAAGCCCTTGTCCTTGGTCCCGACGAGCAACGGATCGCCGTTGGTCGCCGAATCGGGCACCGTGCGCGGCTCGGTCCACTGCTCGTTGCCCTGGTACGTCTTGAGCGTGATCGCGCCCTGCTCGGGCACGACTTGAGCGAGGAACGCGGTGTCGCCGACGTACGCGAGCGTCGGCGCCGCCGCGGTCACGCCGCCGTCGCGGCGCGTGCCGCAGTGCGTCGAGCTGCCGTAGTTGACGTCGGCGCTGACCACGCCGTCGTCGAAGCGTCCGTTCTGGTTCCAGTCGATCAACGTCTCGCTCGGCCCGTTCTCCTTCAGGACGAAGCGGAACGGCCACGTCGCGAGGTACGCGAGATCCGCGTGCGGGTACGGGAGCTTCTCCACCAAGCCCTTCTCGTCGAGCACCGTCGCGCGGAAGCGTCCGTCGGAGAACCGGATCGCGTTCCCGTCGCCGCCGAGCGAGTAGCTGAACGCGTAGTTCATCAGCGACGGATAGAGCGGACACCACGGCGGCGCGGAGTCGCCGGTGTGGCCGAGCGAGAGTTGATGGCCGAACTCGTGCGCGAACACGGCATAGCCCCAACCGGCGCCGCCCATGTCGCTGGTCTCGCTCGATTGACCGCCGCCCCACGGCGTCACTTGCATCCAGTGCAACATCCCGCGCTCCTTCAGCGGGAAGTACGCGTTGCCGCATTGCCCCCAATCGCCGCCGAAGTTCTTCGCGTTCGGGATCACGGCGTCGACGCGAAAGTGCACGCGCACGCCGGTGGTGCCGTCGGGGTTGCGAGTCTTCAGGTCGGCGTAGAGCCTCTTCGCCTGCGCGAACTCCGCCGGCAGCGCGTTCAGGTCGACGCCCTCGTACGGAGCGATCGCGCAGATCACGTCCTGGTGCTTGGGATCGAGCTCGTTCTTCTCGCCGATCGCGATGCCGCGCGGCAGCCCGAGCACCTCCCAACCGTCGAGCAACCCGTCGTCGTCGGTGTCGCGATCGTCGAGCGCGGTGCCGAGCGCGATCTCCTGCGAGTTCGGCAAGCCGTCGCCATCGGAGTCGTCGGTGTTCGCGTTCGGCGCGAACGCGACGCGCAGGTCGAGGAAGTCCCACGGCTTCGAGCACCGATACAACGCGATCGTGTCCGCGACCTTGTCGCCGTCGAGGTCGCCTTGGAACGTCTTCAGCGGCTTCAGCTCGGGCTCGTACGGCGGCGCGTCGGGCACGCGCTCGGGCGCGGGCTGGCTCTTCGCCGCCTGCTCGAAGCCTTCGATGCCGCCGGGCCACGCGCTCGCGTCGAGCGCCTTCCACGGCGACGGCTTCCAGCCCTTGACCGTCTCGCAGACGAGCAACGTGCGCTGCAGCGTCAGCACGACGACGTCGTCGAAGCCGTCCTTGTTCACGTCGAGGCACGCGAAGAGCTCGTGCTCGCTCCCCGCGGTCGCCCACGTCTGGCCGGGCACGACCGTCGGAGCGGCCGAAACCTGCGGAGCCGGTGCGGGCACCTCGGCGTCCGTTGAAGCGGCCGCCGCTTCCTGCAACCCCACAAGAGCGAGCGCGATCAGCATGACGATGCGGTCCGTCGCTGTCGGTCGAGAACACGTCGGATTGCCCGGTCGTCATTCATCGTCGGTGCCTTCGTTCAGAACGGACAGGTAGCGATCGTAAACGAAGACTCGGTTCCGGCGCTTGCCGGTCAGTTCGCGGGCGATCCCGAGCTCGAGCAGGAGCCCCATCGCCGACGACGCAGTCTGGAACGACAGGCCCGTGGCCGCGCAAACGGCGCTCAGCGACTGGATCGGCCTGCGCTCGAGCGCTTCGTGCACGCGGCGCCCCGAACCCGAACGCCGTCCCGAAGCCTCGACGCGGGCTCGATCGCCCGCGAACAGCGCGCCGAGCCGTTCCGCCGTGGACACGGCACCGTCAGCGACCTCGCGGACGCCCTCGAGATAGAACGTGAGCCATGCCTCCCAATCGCCCTCGCGCCGCACGCGATCGAGCAGCTCGTAGTACGTCGCACGATGCTGCTTGAAGTAGAGGCTCAGGTACAGGAGCGGCTCGCGGAGCACGCCCGCTTCGCAGAGCAACAACGTGATCAGCAGTCTGCCGACTCGCCCATTGCCGTCGAGGAACGGGTGGATCGTCTCGAACTGCACGTGCGAGAGCCCCGCGCGCAACACGGGTGACACACCGTCGTCTTCGGCGTGCCAGAACTTCTCGAGCGCCGCCATGCACTCGATCACCGCCGCGTGCGGCGGTGGCACGAACGCCGCGTTGCCCGGACGCGTGCCTCCGATCCAGTTCTGCGAGCGACGGAACTCACCGGGCTCCTTCTCGCTTCCGCGGCCGCGCGAGAGCAGCACGCCGTGGATTTCGCGGATCAGCCGGTTGGACAGTGGAAAGCCTCCGCGCAAGCGCGCGAGCCCGTGATCGAGCGCCGCCACGTAGTTGGAGACTTCGACGACGTCGTCGAGCGGTGCTCCGGGCACTTCATCGAGCTCGAAGAGCAAGAGGTCCGAGAGCGATGATTGGGTCCCCTCGATGCGCGACGAGAGCACCGCTTCCTTGCGGACGTACGTGTACAGGAAGAGCGACTTGTCCGGCAGCAGCGTCGAGACAGCGTCGAGCCGCCCGAGCGATAGCACCGCGGATGCGACCAGCGCTTCGAGTCCGGCACCGAGCTCGAGCGGCGGCTTCGGCGGGAGCCCGGTCGGTACGAACGCGCGCACGCTCTCGCCGCCGATCTGCGTCACCTCGTAGTGCCCGGTCATCCCGCGTTGCATCGCCGTTGCCTTGATCCCTCGAACCTTGAATAGCGCTCCGCGTTATTCAAGGTTCGTGGCCGAAGTTTGAATAACGGAGGGCCGACCCGCAAGGACGGGCCTTTCCGCGGGGGTCAGATGCGCAGCTCGCGGGCGCGCGGCAGGCAGAGCTGGACGAGCAGCCACAGCTCCATCGCGAACGGGAAGTACCCGAGGTACCCAAGGAGCGGCATCTCGAACACGCGCCAGAAGTCGACGCCGGGGACGTGGTAGATCCACTTCGGGTCGCTCCAGAAGTTCCAGAACTCCCAGAAGAACCCGCAGACGAGCCCGCCGAGCCAGAGCGACATCCACGTGCGCCAATCGCCGAGCGCGAGGTCGCGCGAGAACGAGCGCCGGCCCAGGCGATGCGCGAGCGGCTCGAGCAGGAACACCAGCGACATCCACTCGAACGGGAAGAACCAACGCGGCCAGGCGAGCATCGCGACGACCATCGCGACGCCGATCAACGCGTAGCTCGCGAGCTTCGTGTTCGTCGCTTCCCAACGCGGCCCGCGCTCGAAGCGCTCGACGAAACGCGCGCCGCGCACGAGCTCGGCGGTGCCGAACACCGCGGGCATCACGGTCGAGAACGAGATCGTCGCGAACGTGAAGTACTCGAGGTCGCTGAACGCCTCGCGCGACGTGTACTCCCAGTTCGCCAGGCGCGCGTTGATCAGCTCGAAGAGCCACCAACCGGGCGCGGAGAGCAGGAAGAGCTGCGCGTAGAGCCGCGGCGACCGCGTCAGGATCGACGAGCCGTTGCGCAGCACGCAGAGCCCGTCGACCACCAGCGCGTAACCGACCCACAGCGGCGCGAACCACAGGTGCGTGCGCAGCCCGTCGAGCCCCCAATTCGCCGTCCACGCGACCGCGACGAGCGCGAGCCCGAGCCCGAGGTGCTTCGGGAACCGTCCACGGCGCGTCGAGTCCATCTCTCCCACGATACCGCCGAGCACGCTACGCCCTTGGACGAGCGAAGCGAAGCCGCGACCGGAGTAGACTCGGGCCATGTCGCTCTCCGTCACCGTCGTCGGCGCGGGCGTGATCGGGCTGACCGCCGCGCTGCGCCTCCAAGAAGCCGGCGCGCGGGTCTCGATCGTCGCGCGCGAGCTGCCCCCGAACACCACGTCGAACGTCGCCGCGGCGTTCTGGCATCCGTACGAAGCGGGGCCGATCGAAGCGGTCGAGCGTTGGTCGCGTCGCTCGCTCGACGTCTACCGCGAACTCGCGCGCGCGCACGTGCCCGGCGTCAGCGAACGCGACGGCTTGATGGTGTTCGAAGCGAGCGTCAGCGAGCCCGCGTCGCTGCGCGGCCTGCCCGGCGTGCGGCACGCGCGCGGCGACGAGCTCCCCGATCCCCGTTTCCGCGCCGGCTGGTTCTTCCCGTCGGTGCTCGCGGACACCGGACCGTTCCTCGCGTGGCTGGTCGAGCGCGTGCGCGCGCGCGGCGCCGCGATCGAGCAACGCGAGGTGCGCTCGCTCGATGAGCTCGGCGGCGACGCGATCGTCCACGCGAGCGGCGTATGGGCCGGTTCGCTGACCGAAGACCGCGAGATCCGGCCGTTGCGCGGACAAGTGGTCTCCGTCGGGCCGCTGGAGTCGCGGACGATCGTCGTGCACGACGAGCCCGGCCACCCGATCTCGTACGTCGTGCCGCGCGAGCACGACACGATCTGCGGCGGCAGCGCCGACCTCGATCAATGGGACACGCGCGCGGACGCCGCGCTCTCGAAGCGCATCCTCGAGAGCTGCGCGCACCTCGCACCCGAAGTCGCGTCGCGTCCGGTGCTCGGCGCGAAGGTCGGCCTGCGTCCGAAGCGCCCCAACGTCCGTCTCGAGCACGCGCGACTCGCCGACGGTCGCCCGGTCGTGCACGACTACGGCCACGGCGGCGCGGGCATCACGCTCGCGTGGGGCTGCGCCGAGGACGTCACCCGGCTGCTGCTCTCCTGAAAGCAAACGATCCGGCGCCGCAAGCGACGCCGGATCGCCATGTCATCTCTTCAGGAGTTGCGCACCGAGCTCCTCTGCGCGGGGTGTACGCTCCCCGCGCCGGTTGGGACGGCGCACGAGAGCCCTGTCGGCCGTCGACACCCGCGGCTTGATCGGGCGCGCGCTCGCCGCTGCGGGCTTTCGGGCGCGCACGCCGCGATGCAATTGCGGCTTCGCGCAGCGCGGCGTCGCGAGCGAACCGCGCACGAAGTCCCTTTTGCCCTTCCCGACTCCGGCGCGGCTCGTTTTCGGCAATGACGGGACGTTCGCGCGCGAGCGCTTCGCGCCGGGGCGCTCGCGAGTCCGCGCGACGTTCAGCGGCCGGCGCCGAGCCGCCGGTACGCGTCCGCTTGCTCGAGCAGCCAATACAGGTAGCGACGCACTTCCGCGCCGTTCTGATCGAGCGTCACGCGTCGCCGCAAGCCGCGCAGCGCGAAGAGCTCGTCGGTCGGCGCGCGCTCGGTCAGCCCGACCAGGAACTCGCTCCACTTCGTCTCGTCGGGCAACTGCGCCGCGAGCACGGCGGGATCGGAGCCCGCGCTCTCCCAAAGCGCGTGGAAGTTGTCCAAGTGCTGTTGATAGCCGTCGCGGAGCTCGGTCGAGCCGCACACGAACGTCCGCGCGACCGCGTTGCGCAGCCCGCGGAAGTGGAACGCGGGCATGTACAGCTCGCCCAGGCGTCCGAAGAGCGCCTCGTGCTGCGACTCGGGCACGATCGACTTCCACGTCTCGAAGTCGCCGAGCACCTCGTGCACCAGCCCGAGCGTGTCGACGTCCGGCATCTCGATCGACGCGCGCGAGGCGTAGGCGTCGTAGAGCGTGATGTTCGTGTACACGCCGCCTACGCGATCGGTGTACGCGTGCCCGAACGCGGCGAGCACCTTCTGGTACGTGCCGTCATCGAGCCGCTGCTCGACCAGCGCCTCCGCGAGGTCCCAGTACGGCGGCAGTCCGAGCAACGCGTTCTCGAACACGCGCCACGGGTCGCGCTCGTTCGCGAGGCGCACCACCTCGCGGCGGCCCCAGTCGTAGGCCCAACCGCTGACCGCTTCGCGGCGCTCGAGCGCGCCGAGGATCTCGTTCTCGGCGGTCGCGACGCGCGGATCGTCCGGCGCGAGCACGCGGCGCGCGATCGGTTGCTTCGGCGCGTGCGTCTCGGGGTCGTACCACTCGAGCGGCGCGGCGTCGGGCCGCAAGCCAGGATCGATCTCCTCGCTACCGAGCACGAAGCGCACGAGCACCATCTGGAACGTGCCGATGTTCGCGCTCTCGATCGCGAGCGCCTCGACCAGCCCGACTTGCTCGTCCGGCGAGAGCGTCTCGAACGCCGCACGCGCGAGCTCGCGTTGCTCCCAATCGAGCAACCGCCCGCTGGTGCGCGCGGAGCGGCGGCCCGAGCGCGACGCAGGCGCCGATGTTGCCGGCGCGTCCTGCGCGGCCGCCCCGCTCGGTGCGGAACCGTCGGACTGCGCGATTCCTTCGGACCGCGCGATCGGATCTCCGGTCAGCGGCTCGTCTGCGGGCTCGCTCGAGGAAGACGGTCGAGCCGCGAAGACAACCTCGACGACGGCTTCGGAGTCCGCGGTGGGCTCCGCGGGCGGCTCGGGGACGGCGGCGGGAGCGCGCGACGGCTCCGGCGTCGTGCACGCGGTGAGGACGAACGTGAGCGCGAGGAAACGGATCCGATGCATGGCAAACACTCCGGAGCGAGAGTTTGCCACGTAGACCGGCCGCTGCGCAGCGGTCACCCCGGATCGGAGCCCGGCGCGGCGCGGTCGCGCTTGCGCGGCGGATGCACCAGCCGCTGGTGGAGCTCCGGATAGACCTCGCGCACCCACGTCTCGAAGTCGCGCTCGCCGCGCGTGTCGCGGAAGAGCTCGAACAGCCGATCCATCGCTCGCTCGCGCCCGAGCCCCGCGTGGCCGGTGCGCCACGAAAGGTCGTCGCGCAGCGCACCGTCGAGATCCTTGCGCTCGACGACGAGCCCGTACACGACGCTCGCGAGTCCGGTCCGATCGGCGCCGTGCTCGCAGTGGATCAGCAACGGGTACGGCCCGCGCCGGAAGCACGCGATCAGCTCGACCAAGAGCTCGGGCTCCGGCAAACGCGTCGGACTGAACGGCAGGCCGACGAACTCGACGTCGAGCTCGGCGCAGAGCGCTTGCTCTTCCGCGTACTCGGGCGTCGGATCGGTCGCCTTGCGCAGGTTGAGCACGCGGCGGATCCCGTGCTCGGAGAGGAACGCGCGCAGCTCGTCCGGCGGGAGCTGCGCGCTCCGATACACGCGGTCGGCCGCGACGACGTGCCGATTGCCGGTGAACACGCCGACATGCCACGCGAGCGACAGCGCGCCCACGATGACGAGCCCGAGCGCGGCGCCCACGGCTCGCATCGCGCCGAAGCGACCGAACGACAGCCCGTGGGGCGAACCGAGGAACCAGCTCATGACGCGACGAACCTGATGCGCCGCGATCCAGCGAGCCTCAAGTGAGCATCAAGGCTGGAGCGCCTGCCCAGAAAGGAGGCCGGCCGCTCGCGCGGCCAGCCTCGAACCTCACAGAGGGTCCGACCCGTCGGTCAGCCGGCGGGCCAGTTCGGGGATCCACGAGGCTGCGCTGAGGCGCGAGCCGTCGGCCTCGGCGCGCCACCGGTGTGCGCATCGTCGGCGCGGCGTGCGGTCGGGCGCGGCATCGAACACCTCCTCGCGGAAAGGGTGCTGCGGACTCGGAGCGGGATCTCGCTTCCAAGCTTCCCGCGAACGGGCCGCGAGCGCCATGCGCCGAACAGGGCAGCCGTGGGTAGGCGCGCCGCGGGCGAAAGGGCCGCCCGCGCTCTCCCCCCGTCGGGCGACGGTTCAGCAGCTCGTGCGAGGCGCCGCGCCGCGCTCGATCAGCCAGACGCCGTCGCGCAGGAGTTGCGCCGGGCACGCGCGCGGATCGAGCGGCCCGAGCAACGCGCGCTCGACCGCCGCCGCCTTGTCGCGACCCTGCGCGTAGAGGATCGTCGTGCGCGCGAGCGCGATCGCCGCCGGCGTCATCGTCACGCGACGCTTCGGTTTCTGCTCGACTTCGACCGGCACGAGCAAGCGCTCGCTCTCGTCGAACGCCGGCGAGTTCGGGAAGAGCGACGCGATGTGCCCGTCGACGCCGAGTTCGAAGAGCATCACGTCGAAGCCGTCGTCGGGGAACTCCTCGGCGTAACGCTCCGCGGCCCACTCGAGGTCGTGGTGGTCGGCTTCGACGCGATGGAGCTGGTGGGCGCCGATGCGCTGGTTCTTCAGGAGGATCAAGTTCGCCGCCGCATAGCGGCTCGCGGGATGCTCCGGCGGGACGCCGCACTCGTCGGTGAAGAAGAACTCGACCTTGTCCCACTGCAACGACAGCTCGACGAGCTCCTCGAACAGCGCGCGCGCGAACGAGCCACCCGGCAACGCGACGAAACCGAAGCCGCGCTCCTCGATCGCGAGCGCGAGCTCGCTCGCCGTGCGCAACGCGACCTTGCGCGCGAGCTCGGCGGGATCCGCGACGACGACGATCTCGGACATGGCGAGGGACGCTCGCTCGGAAGCGCTACTGCGCGAAGCCCGCGAGCTTGCGCAGCACGTACTGCAGGATCCCGCCGTGGCGCACGTACACGACTTCCTGCGGCGTGTCGATTCGGACGCGAGCGCGGAACTCCTTGGCCTTGCCGGCTTCGTCGAGCGCGCGCACGGTGACCTCGCGGCCGGACTTGAAGCCCGTCGCGAGCCCGTCCGCGACTCCGAGCACGTCGAAGCGCTCGCGGCCGGTCAGCCCGAGCGATTCCGCGGTCTCGCCGGCGAGGAACTGCAGCGGCACGATGCCCATGCCGACCAGGTTCGAGCGGTGGATGCGCTCGTAGCTCTCCGCGATCACCGCGCGCACGCCCTGGAGCAACGGCCCCTTCGCCGCCCAGTCGCGCGACGAACCGGAGCCGTACTCCTTGCCCGCGAGCACCATCAGCGGAGTCTTCTCCGCCATGTACTTCGCGGCCGCGTCGTAGATCGCCATCTGCGTGTTGGTCGGCAGGTACATCGTCTCGCCGCCCTCGACGCCTTGCAGCAGCTTGTTCTTGATCCGCGCGTTCGCGAACGTGCCGCGGGCCATCACTTCGTCGTGACCGCGCCGCGCGCCGTACTGGTTGAAGTCCGCGGGTTTCACGCCGCGCTCTTGCAGCCATTTGCCGGCCGGGCTCGTCGCCTTGATGTTGCCGGCGGGCGAGATGTGGTCGGTGGTGATCGAGTCGCCGAGGTACGCGAGCACGCGGGCGCCGCGGATGTCGGCGAACGGCGCGGGCTGCTTCGCCATCGCGTCGAAGTACGGCGCACGCTTGATGTACGTCGACTTCGGATCCCACGTGTACGTCGCGCCCTTCGGCACGGCGAGCTCGCGCCACTCGGCGCTGCCCTCGAACACGTTCGCGTAGGTCGATTTGAACTGCTCGGGCTTGACCGCGCGGGCGATCGCGTCGCGGATCTCCTTCTGGCTCGGCCAGACGTCGCGCAGGAAGACGGGCTTGCCGTTCTTGCCGGTGCCGATCGGCTCGGTCTTCGGATCGAAGTCGACGCGGCCGGCGAGCGCGTACGCGACCACCAGCGGCGGCGACGCCAGGTAGTTCGCACGGATCTGCGCGTGGACGCGGCCTTCGAAGTTGCGGTTGCCGGAGAGCACCGCGGCGACGACCAACGAGCCCTCGTCGATGCCCTTCGCGACCGGCTCGGGCAGCGGACCCGAGTTGCCGATGCACGTCGTGCAGCCATAGCCGACGGTGTGGAAGCCGAGCTGCTCGAGGAATGGCGTCAGGCCCGCTTCCTTCAGGTACGCGGTGACGACCTTCGAGCCCGGAGCGAGGCTGGTCTTCACCCACGGCGCGCGCCGCAGCCCGAGTTCGACCGCCTTCTTCGCGACGAGCCCCGCGGCGACCAGCACCGACGGGTTCGACGTGTTCGTGCAGCTCGTGATCGCCGCCAGCACCAGCGAGCCATGGCGCAGCGTGCACTTCTCGCCGTCGATCGTGATCGCGACCTCGGTCTTCGTGCTCGGTTCGGCGACGGCGACCGCGGACGCGCCCGCGCCGCCCGACTTCGCCGGCTTCGCGCCGACCAACATGCCCGGCAGATTGGTCTCGAAGTTCTGCTTGAGCGCGGTCAGCGCGACGCGATCCTGCGGACGCTTCGGACCGGCCATCGCGGGCTCGATCGTCGAGAGCTCGAGCTCGAGCGTGTCGGTGTACTCCGGCGTCGGCGTCGAGGCGGTGACGAAGAGCCCCTGCGCCTTCATGTAGGCCTCGACCAACGCGACTTGCTCGGCGGTGCGGCCGGTGAAGCGCAGGTAGTCGAGCGTCACCTGGTCGACCGGGAAGATGCCGCAGGTCGCGCCGTACTCGGGCGCCATGTTCGCGATCGTCGCGCGATCGGCGAGCGAGAGCGACGCGACGCCGGGCCCGAAGAACTCGACGAACTTGCCGACGACGCCCTTCTTGCGCAGGAGCTCGGTGACGCGCAACACGAGATCGGTCGCGGTCGCGCCCTCGGGCAGCTCGCCCGACAGCTTGAAGCCGACGACCTGGGGCAGGAGCATCGAGACCGGCTGACCGAGCATCGCGGCCTCCGCTTCGATGCCGCCGACGCCCCAACCGAGCACCGCGAGGCCGTTGACCATCGTGGTGTGCGAATCGGTGCCGACGACGGTGTCGGGGAACGCCTCGAGGCCGTTCGGACCCTCCTTGGTCATCACGACGCGCGCGAGGTACTCGATGTTGACCTGGTGGACGATGCCGGTCGCGGGCGGCACCGCGCGGAAGTTCTGGAACGCCTGTTGGCCCCAGCGCAGGAACAGGTAGCGCTCGCGGTTGCGCTCGAACTCGAGCTGGCTGTTCTTCGAGAGCGCGTCGCTGCTCGCGAAGTAGTCGACCTGCACCGAGTGGTCGATCACGAGCTCGAGCGGCACGCCCGGGTTGATCTTGTTCGGGTCGCCGCCGAGCGCGACCATCGCATCGCGCATCGCGGCGAGGTCGACCACCACCGGCACGCCGGTGAAGTCCTGGAGCAGCACGCGCGCCGGCGTGAACGCGATTTCCTGATCGGGCTCGGCCTTCGGGCTCCACTTCAGGATCGCTTCGATGCTCGCGGCGTTGACGGCGAGCCCGTCCTCGTTGCGCAGCAGGTTCTCGAGCAGGATGCGCAGCGACCACGGCAGCCGGTCGAGGCGTCGGCCTTGTTGCTCGAGCGCCTTCAGGCTCGCGATCTTGTACGTCTTGCCGCCGACTTCGAGTTGGGTGCGGGCGCGGAACGAGTCGTTCACGGGGTGCTCCTGTTCGCTTTGAAGGGCGAGGATGATACGGCACCGGGCTGCCTCCGCCCATTGCGGCAGGCGGCGCGCGGTCGGTTCGGGGCCGCGGCGGACGCGGGCGGGCGACCTCCGGCTGGTCGGCGCGCCACGCGAGCGCCGGTGCGCGACCGCAAGCCCGCGAGCCGCGATCGCGCGTCGGCTCGGCGGGTCCTTAGACCGCCACGACCGAGCTGGCGAGCACGAGCTCGCGCTCGGGCGTCCGCAGCGACGACCGCGGCGCGTCTGGGCGGCGGACCTCGCCGGGCTCGGCGGCGAGCTCGAGGGCGCGGACGCAGTCGGCACCGACCTCGCGCGAGTCGGGCCTCGGCAACCCCTCTTCGTTGCCGGACTTCGGGTCGGCCCCGGGGCGGGTCGGGAAACGCGGGGCGCGCGGCGCGCTCGGGGCCGATCCGCAACTCCGGTCGGCGGCCGTCCGCGGGTTCGGCGGAGCGAGTCCGCCTCGGACTTCCACCGCGCGCGACTCGACGCTAGTATCCCCGCCCTCTTTCGGGGGCTTAGCTCAGCTGGTAGAGCGTCGCGTTCGCAATGCGAAGGTCGAGGGTTCGACTCCCTTAGCCTCCACCACCGATCGGACCCGGGCCGCGGCGTCTTCGCCGCGGCCCGAGTCGTTTTGGGC
>JADLBP010000298.1 GCA_020847695.1 Planctomycetota bacterium | reverse complement strand
GTGCGCCGCGGCGAGCGTCGCGCGCCGCAACGGCAGCCCCAGGTCCTGCGCTGCGCGCCCGACGGCGAACGCGAGGCTGCCGAGCACGCACGCCGCGGCGAAGGCGGCGGCGTGACGGCGCACGAACGGCGCGAGCGCGCGCGCGGGCACCAACGCGGCGAGCCACGCGACCGCCGCGAGCCCCGCGAGCGCCAGCGCGCCCGCGAACCAGGCGCCGGGCGCGGCGCGCGTGCGCTCGGGATCGAACAGCGCTTCCGCGATCGCGACCCACGCGGCGAACGCGGCCAGCTCGAGCGCGACGAACCGCCCCGAGCGATGGGGGAGCCGCCACGGCGCGGGCTCGCGCGTGCGGCGCGCTTCGCTCGCGCCGACCAACGCGAGCGCGGCGAGCACGCTCGCGGCGGCGGACATCGACCAACCAGCGGCGGCGACCAGCGGGGTCCACCAACCAGGCCCGAAGCGTTCGAGCGCGGCGGAGTCGTAGCGGACACCGAGGAAGAGTCCCTGCGCCGCGAGCAGCGCGAGCAGCGCCAACGCTCGCGCGTGCGAAACCTCGGCGGCGCGGGAGCCGGGCTCGGGATCCGACGGGCGCGCGTCGCCGGAAGCGATCACGCGGTCCTGGCGTCGCCGAGGCGACGCTCAGCGTTGGGCCGGACGACGACGCGCTTGCAAGAGCAGCGCACCACCGACCAGCAACGCGACCAGACTGCCGAGCGCCGCGGGCGCGAGCTCGGGTGCGCCGACCGAAGGCGGCACGACCGGAGTCGGCGGCGGTTCCTGTTGGCCGTCGCGCATGTCGGTCGCGCCCTGATCGTTGGAGGGCGGCGTGAAGTGGCGCGGTTGCGAGGCTTGGGCCGAGAGCGCGGGCGCGAGGACCAGGCCGGCGACGGCGAGCAGCGAAGCGCCGCGAAGGGAAAGCGATTGGATCGACATGGGGCGGGTGCGGAGCGAGGGTCGGGAAGGCTGGTGATTAGCGCCGGACGGAGCCTCGCTGTCAAGGCACCGATGCACGCGGCGGGGCGACGGCGGTGCATCGGTGCGTCCAAACGGCCCGGAAAGGGCCTGCGGCGGGCTCGTGCCGGTCGGCCGCCGCGGAATCGCCACCCGCGCGGCGCTCAGGCGGGGAAGTAGCGAGTGCCGCGGTTGCGGCCGGTGGTCTTCACCGAGCCCGCGCCGATCAGCTTCTTCATCGGTCCGCGCAGCGTCAGCGTGTCGCTCTGGAGCGCGTCGGCGATCTCCTCGCCGCGCTGGCCGGGATGCGCGCGGACGTGGGCGAGCAGGCGCTCGGAGAGCTCGTCGACATTGGCACCGCTGCGCCGAACGCGCGGCGCCGCACCGCTCGAGCGCGCGACGACCACGCCGTTCAACGCGAGCGTCGCGGCGAGCGTGGCGCGCACGTCGTCGAGCGCCTTGCGCGTCGCGGCGTCCTCGGTCGCGCCCTGCGCCTTCTCGATCGCCTTCAGCGCGGCGTTCATGTGCCGCAGCGCGGGGGACTTCTTCGCTTTCGCGCGCTCAGCGCGCTGCTTGATCGCCTCGATCTTCGCCTGCAGGGCGGCGATGCGTTCTTCCGGGGTTCGTTGGGCTCGGGTGGAGTTCTTGGACATCGGAGGACCCTCTTCGGGACGGAGCGCGAGCTCTCGACGAGCCGCGAAGACTAGTGCCGGAGTCCGCGAAAGGCCAGGGGCTCGAGTGCGCGCACGCCCGCGTCCGTTCGCGAGAGAGCGAGCGCGTACGAAACGCGCGACCCATGCAGCGCGCGAGGCGAGCTCGGGCCGACGAGGCTCGAACCCGCGAGCGAGCGTCCGACGCGCTCGAGCGACCCGTTCGCGCAGCGCGACCGCGAGTGGACTTCGCCCCACCGGACCGAGTAGGAATCGAGCATGCGCCGTTTCCACCGCTGGCTCGGGACGATCCTCGTGTTGCCTCTGGTGCTCTGGATCGCGACCGGCGTGCTCTTCCACGTCAAACATCGGTACGACGAGGCGTACGAGGCGCTCGCAGTGCCGCCGGAGAGCGTGACCGATTGGTCGCGCGCGACCGTCGCGCCGGCGGAGGTGCTCGCGAGCGGGCTCGCCGACGCGCCGTTGACGCTCGCGGCGCATCCCTCGGGACGGCTCGCGTACTTCGGCCGCCGCGGCGACGCGCCGGTCGCGATCGACGCCCAGACCGGACGGCCGATCGAGCCCGCGGACGATGCGCTCGCGAGGCGGTGGCTCGCCGCGGCGATCGCGCGCTCGCCGCACGCTTCGCGCTATGGCGTCGAGGTCGGCTCGGAGGAAGCGCGCGAGCCGTCCGCGCGCACCGGAGCGGACGATCCGGTGCTCGTCGTGCGCACGTCGGGAGACAAGACGGTGCGCATCGATCGCGTGACCGGCGAGATCCGTCAAAGTGGAGCGCTCAACTCTTTCATCGATGCCACGTACGCCGTCCACTACCTGCAATGGACTCCGTGGCCGGCGCTCAACGTCGCCCTGGTGCTCGTCGCGGTGCCGCTGGTGCTGCTGCTCGCGTTCACCGGCGTGCGCCTCCTGCTCCAGAAGCCCGCGCCGCTCCGCTCGGCGCCGCAACGCGACGCCGGCCGTTCGCGAGGTTAGGGTCCGGCGCATGGACCTTCGACGGCGCGGCGTGTGGACGGCGGGTGGGTGGCTCGTGGCGCTCGCGCTCGGCGCGTGCCGAGCGCCGGTCGGTGAGTCGCCCGCGGCTCGCGCGGCGCACGCGGCGGACGACGGTGGGCCTGCGACCGAAGACGTCGCCGCGATCCGGCGCACGCTCGACGAGCTCTACGCCGCGTTCTGCTTCGACGCGGGCAAGGAAGCCGATTGGGAGCGCATCCGCGCGTCGTCGATCGACGGCG
Organism: Planctomycetota bacterium; assembly: GCA_020847695.1. GTDB lineage: Bacteria > Planctomycetota > UBA1135 > UBA1135 > JACRIN01. The sequence goes on along the minus strand of JADLBP010000298.1, from coordinate 8,448 downwards.
CGGTGTGGGTCGCGCCGATCGCGCCGGGCGCCGCCGCGCGCGGCGACGGCACGGACGCGTTCGTGCAAGGCTTTCGCGCCGCGATACACAGTTCTCCGGAGCTCGCGCGCGGGTTCCACGAGCGCATCGTCCATGCTCGCATCGACCGCTTCGGCACGGTCGCGCACGCGTGGGTCGCGTTCGAGGGCTTCGTGCCCGGCGACGGCCGAGCGCTCACGCGCGGGCTCGACAGCTTGCAGCTCGTGTTCGTTCGCGGTGAGTGGCGTGTCGCGTCGTTCACGACGCAGTACGAGGGTGGCGAGCTCTCGATTCCCTCGCGATTCCTCGCGCTGCGCGACCGCGATTGACCCCGTGCGAGCGCGCGGTCGCCGTTCGCTCCGAAAACCCGATCGCAGGGCGAACTTCCACTCTGGCCGGGCGCCGAGCCCCGGCGTATAACCTTGGCCCGCGTCCGCGCGCCGGAGGAGCTGGTCACTAGGGACCGACTTCGCGGCGAGCGCGCGTCCAGATCCTCGATGAACTCCTCCAACGCCGAGGCGCTGCCCCCCTGGAAGCGCTCCTGGTTCTACTGCGCGCCCGGAGAGGTTCCGACCCTGGTGTGGATCGTGATGATCCACTTGCTCTCGGTCGTCGGACTCTGCCTCTTGCCTCTGCCTCCGGCGTGGGCCTTGTGGGTCGCGTTCGCGCTCTACTGCCTCGGCGCGCTCGGCACGACCGTCGCGTACCACCGAGTGCTCGCGCACCACACCGCGACGATGAAGCCGTGGATCGAGCGCCCGCTGGTGTTCTTCGGCATCTTCAATGGCTCGGGTGATCCGCTGACGTGGGCGGCGAACCATCGCCATCACCACGCGCACAGCGACGGGCCGCTCGACGTCTCCTCGCCGCGCCACGGCGGCTTCTGGTGGGCGCACCTGCGCTGGCTCTGGCAGGCGCAGCAAGCTTCGACCGAGCGCTACACGCCCGACCTCATCCGCGAAGGCCACGCCGTCTGGCGCAAGTTCCAGGTCGCGATCGTCGTGCTCTCGCTCGGCTTCGGCGCGGTGTTCCTGCTCTTCATGCCGTGGCAAGCCGCGCTCGCCGCGTGGCTGTGGGTCGGACCGGTGCGGCTGGTGCTCGCGCTGCACGCGCAGTGCTCGGTCAACAGCCTCTGCCACCTCGGGCCGCTGACCAAGGACCACGGCTCGGGCAAGAACGTGTGGTGGATGACGCCGTTCCACGTCGGGCAAGGCGAGAACTGGCACGCGAACCACCACAGCGACCCGAACGACCCGCGGCTCGGCCGCAAGTGGTGGCAGATCGACTTCGGCTGGTGGTGTCTCGCCGGCCTGCACGCGATCGGCGCGGCGCGCGTCACGATGCTCGCCCGCGAGCGCGTGCGGCGCGACTGAGAGCGAGCTCGCCGGCTCCGCGGCGTGCGCTCGCGCTGCGAGCGTTGCACCTGACCCGCGAGCCCGCGCGCGACGGCGATCGCACGCTCGCGAACGCGGCGCGCGCCGACGGGATCGCACGCTCGCGAGCGCGAGCGCGCGACGGTGTCGCGACGCCCGTCGACCGCGCGCGTGGAACGAAGCGGCTCCACGCGCGCCTCGTGCTCGACGCGGTGGAGCCGGAGTGGGTTCGGTGGGGACCCGTCGGTCAGTGCGCCTGCGCGAGTTGCGCCTGCACCGCCTGCACGCCGCGTCGATACGCTTCCTCGTTGACCGGCAGCATCGCGCGCTTGTTGGCGAGGCTCAGCCGCAGCGCGGTCAGGAACGACTCGTCGTGGAGCACGCCGGTCGCCGCCTGCACGGCGCCCAGCGAGACCGTGTTCTTGACCATCACCGTGCCGAGCTCGCGCGCGAGCTGGCCGCACGGCACCGGGAAGACGCGGACGCCCTCGCGCAGCGTCGGCACGCGGCTGATCACGCTCGAGTCGTAGATCACCGCGCCGCCCGGTTGCACCGTCGGGCCGAACTTGTCGAGGCTCGGCGCGTTGAACGCGACCAACACGTGCGGCTCGGGCGCGGCGGGGGAGAGCACCTCGTCCTTCGCGACGTGGACGTCGGCGTAGGACGTGCCTCCGCGCGACTCGGGACCGTAGCTCGGGATGTGCGTCGCGTCGAAGCCCTCGTTGATCGCCGCCTTGGTGACCAAGAGCGCCGCGGTCTGTGCGCCGTCGCCGCCGGCGCCGGCGAACTTCAGCGCGACGTCGTGCGCGTCGAGGTGCGTCGGGAAGCGGCCGGCGAGGAACGACGGCGGCGTTTCGCGCGTGGTCTCGAGCACCTGGAGCACCTTCTCGGGATCGTGGCAGGGTTTCTCGAGGTGGAACCACGGCTCGCGCGACTCGTCCTTCACGACGCCGAGCGGGTAGACCTTCTCGAGCACGTTCTTCACGTGCGCCTCGGACTCCTCGGCCGTCATGCCCCAGTGGGTCGGGCATTCGCTCAGGATCTCGACGAAGCCGAAGCCGCGGCCCTCGATCTGGAGCTTCAGCGCCTTGGTGATCGCCGCCTTCGCGCGCTTGCGTTGACGTTGGTCGTAGAGCGCGCACCGCTCGACGTACATCGCGCCGTCGAGCGTCGCGATCATCTCGGAGACGTGCATCGGCTTGCCGTGCAGCGGATTGCGACCGTACGGCGTCGTCGCGGACTTCTGACCCATCAACGTCGTCGGCGCCATCTGGCCGCCGGTCATGCCGTAGATCGCGTTGTTGATGAAGATCACGCTGATCGGGACGCCGAGCTGCGCGGCGTGGACGATCTCCGCGAGCCCGATCGAAGCGAGGTCGCCGTCGCCTTGGTAGCTGACGACGATCGAGTTCGGGTTCGCGAGCTTGTGGCCGAGCGCGACCGCCGGCGCGCGCCCGTGCGCCGCCTGCGTGTTGCCGGTGTCGAAGTAGTAGAAGAGGAACACGGCGCAGCCGACCGGCGACACCATCACGGTGCGCTCCTCGACGCCGAGCTCGACCAGCGCTTCGGCGAGGAACTTGTGCGCGAGCCCGTGCCCGCAGCCCGGGCAGTAGTGCGTCGTCGCGCCCTTCAGTCCCTTGCCGTGCGCATGGCGATCGAAGTGTTGGAAGAACGCGTTCGGTTTCGTGGCGGTGGTCATCGGGAGACCTCCAGGAGCTGGTGGACGTGCGCGACGATCTCGCGGTCGGACGGCAGCATTCCGCCCATGCGACGCAGGTGATGGATCTCGAGGCCGGTGACGTCGGCCTTGTGGAGCGCGAGCCGCAGCTCGTCCTCGAGCTGCCCGTCGCTCGCCTCGACGACGATCAGGCGCTTCGCGTGGCCGAGCAACGGCACGAGCTGCTTGATCGGGAAAGGCCAGATCGTCAGCGGCTGGAAGAGCCCGATCGAGAGGCCTTCGTCACGGAGCTCGGCGACCGCCGCCTTCGCCATCCGCGCGGGGATGTTGCACGCGACGATCAGGACCTCCGCGTCCTCGTGGCGATAGCCGGTCGCGCGTTGCTCGGTCTCTTCCATCAAGCGGTACTTCGCCGAGAGGTGCCGGTTGTGCTCCTCGAGGTCCGCCCAGTCGATGTAGATCGAGTTGATCAGGTTGTTGCGGTGTTCCGCGTCGCCCCACACCGCCCAATCGGGCAGTCCGGGGACGCTCATCTTGGTCGGCAGCGTCACGCGGCCGGTGATCTGACCGAGGTAGCCGTCGGCGGCGACGATCACCGGGTTGCGGTACTTCAGCGAGAGCTCGAACGCGAGCATCGTCAGGTCGAGCATCTCCTGCGGCGAGCTCGGCGCCAGCACGATCGCGTGCGTGTTGCCGTGTCCGAGCCCGCGCGCGGCGAGCTTGATGTCGGCCTGCTCGGGCCCGATGTTGCCGAGGCCGGGTCCGGGGCGCATCACGTTGATGAACACGCCGGGGAGCTCGGCTCCGATCATGTACGAGATGCCCTCGAGCATCAGGCTGAAGCCCGGCGAGCTCGTGAACGTCAACGTCGGCACGCCGGCGCCGGACGCGCCGTACATGTGGTTGACCGTCGCGACTTCGCTGCAGGCTTGCAGGAACACGCCGTCGAGCTTCGGGAGCAGCTTCGCGCAGAGCTCCGCGCCCTCGGTCGAAGGCGTGATCGGATAACCGAACACGTGGCGACAGCCCGCGAGCAGCGCGCCGACCGCCGCGGCGTAGTTGCCCTTCAACACCATCGGCTCGCAGCGCGGCAACGGCACGTCGTGCGGAGGCACGTCGCGCGGCGTCGCGCGCGGACGCTCGCGTTCGCCGAAGAGGTGCTCGGGGTGCTCGAGCTCGTACTCCTCGCGCATCAGCCCGAACGGTTCCGGGCAGGCGGAGATGCACAGGCCGCAGTCGTTGCACTTCTCCTCGTCGATCATCACGGGGACCAGGCCGGACGCCTGGTCGACTTCGGTGCCCAGCGTGATCGCGTGCTTCGGGCAGGACTCGATGCAGCGTCCGCACCCTTTGCACAGGTGCTGCTGCAGGAGGACCTTGGGTCGCTCGGTCGCCATGTCGGACTTCCTTTCCCCCCGGCGGTGTGCCGCGCGGGGCGAGACGGGCCTCCGCCGACGGCGCCGGACCCTTCGCGGGCGGCGCGCCTCGGAGGGGAGGCATGCGCTCCTAGTCTCCCGAACCAGTGCGCGGATCGGCCTGCGGCGATGGGCGCAGGCGGCGAAGGACGAGGGAGTAGGGGGCAGGTCCAACGCGAGCCTGCCGCGCGGCTTCTTGGCGGGCGGGCGTCGTGTCGCCGAAGCCCGCGCGAATCCGCATCGATCGAGACGCGACCGGTCGCGGCCGTGGGCTCGCCGGCGCGCGAGAGTCCGCACGTCGCTCGCTCGGTCGGACGAAGTTGCCGACGTCCGCTCCGGGTCGCTCCTTGCCGGGCGAAATTCCGCCTTCGCATGCAAGTTCGGCGGCGTTTCCGGCCGAATCGGGCTCTTCGAAATCCCCTCTGTCGGGACCCCCACGCCCGTTCATGTCGCAACACAAGCTGCTGCTCGCCCGCCAGCCGAGCCTCGACCGCGAACAGCGCGTCGCGGGGTACGAGATCCTCTTCCGGCAGGGTGGCGACGAGTTCGCGCGGGTCGATTGCGACTCCAGCGCGACCTCCGAGGTGATCGCGCGAGCCCTGATCGACGTCGGGCTCGACGCGTTGATCGGCGCGAGCCGCGCGTGGATCAACGTGCCGCGCGACTTCCTGATCGAGCGTCGCTTCGCGCTGCTTCCGCCGAAGCGCGTGGTGATCGAGGTGCTCGAGAGCGTGACCGCCGAGTCCGCGGTGATCGACGCGCTGCGGGAAGCGCGCGCGCTCGGCTTCACGATCGCACTCGACGACTACGAAGAGGACGAGCACAACACCGACCTGATCCCCGAGTGCGACGTGATCAAGATCGATTGCCTCGGACGCGACGAGGCGAACATCGCTCGGGTCGGAGAGCGGCTGCGGCCGACCGGGCGCCGGATGCTCGCGGAGAAGGTCGAGACCAGCGAGATGCACGCGGCGTGCAAGGGCGCGGGCTTCCAGCTGTTCCAAGGCTACTACTTCGCGCGGCCGTCGCCGGTGCACGCCAAGCAAGTGCAGTCGGACCACGGGCGGATCATGCTGCTGCTCGCCGAGCTCAACGATCCCGAGACGTCGATGCAGCGCGTCGCCGAGCTCGTGCAATCCGACGTCGCGCTCTCGTATCGCTTGATGCGCTACGCGAATTCGGCGTTCCTCGGTCGCTCGGTCCGGTTCACCAGCCTGCGCGACGTGATCAACATGCTCGGCGTCGATCGCGTGCGCGCGTGCGCGACGCTGCTCGCTCTCGGCGCCGGCTCGTCGAAGCCCGCGGAGCTCGGGGTCACCGCGCTGATCCGCGCGCGCTACTGCCAACTGCTCGGCAGTCGCCGCGGCGGCAATCCGCAGGAGTACTTCGTCGTCGGCCTGTTCTCGGTGCTCGACGCGTTCCTCGACGAGCCGATGGAGCGCGTCGCGCCCAAGCTGCCGCTCGCGAAGGACATCACCGCCGCGTTGGTCGACCGCTCGGGTTCGCTCGGCGAGGTGCTCGACGCCGCGCTGTGCTGCGAGCGCGCGGAGTGGGGCGGCGAGGCGTTGCGCGGCTTCGACACGCAGGAGCTCTCCGAGTCGTATCTCGCGGCGCTCGCCTGGGCGAACCAGGTGCAGGGCGCGATCGCCGACGGTTGACCCGAGCGCGAAGGGAGCGCCCGGCGGCCGTCGGACAGCCGGGCGTCGAGGATCGCGACAAGTCGGGTCGCCGCGCGGTTCAGGGCAGGTCGAGCGGGATCAGCACTCGATCGAGCGTGTACACCAGCCCGTTCGACGCGCGCACCTTCGAGCCGAGGAAGAGGCGCGGATCGCGCAGGCCGGGCTCGGCGTCCTTCAGGCTGCTGCCGGTGAACTCGAGCTTGCCGCCCTGGAGCGTGTCGATCGCGCGATTCTTCGTGATCTCCTTCGGCGAGAGCGACTCCGGCGCGACGTGGTAGAGCAGCACGTCGGTGAGCACCGGGATCGGATCGCCGCCGCCGAGAGTCGTCAGCGCGCCGACGATGTACTGGAACGAGCCTGTCTCGTCGGTGCCGGTGTACCCGAGGTCGCGCGCGAGCCGGATGAACGCGAGGTCGTTCGGGGCGAACACGGTCAGGTCGACGTTCGGATCCGCGAGCGCGCCCTCGAGTCCGGCGGCGAGCACCGCGTTCAAGAGCAGGTCGTAGTCGAACGGATTCGAGTCGAAGACGCCGCCGCTCGAAGCGACGAGATCGGTGATCGTCGAAGCGCCGGAGGCGGCGGGGCCGGAAGCGGCGGGTGCGGGGAGTTGCGAGCACAGTCCGAGAGCGAGTGCGAGTGCGATCGGCTTCATGGAGGTTCCTTGGTTGGGAGTCCGTGGACTCGAGGCGAGGTCGAATGTTCCGATGCCAAGCCCTTCGCGGAACCGAGCGCATCGGATGCATCTCGCGCACGACTTCTCGCGACGCCGACGGTCGATCGCGCGCGACCGATTCGCGTGAACCGTGCAGCGGCGAGCGAGTCCGTCGACGCGCGTCAGTCGCCCGACCAGACCGCGTACGCGATGACGGCGACCGTTGCCGCGATCACCAGCGCGAAGATCCACGCGCGCTTGCGGCGCACCGTCGGATCGTCCGACGCCCACCGAGTCACCGAGGCGAGCAGATCGAGCAGCGCGTCCATCGCGACGAGCGTAGCGCGGCGCGCGCGGACGTGTCGGAATGCCGCGCGAACTCGTTCGCGACGTCCGGGCCGGACGCGCCCGCGCGCGCCCCTCAGCCGCCGAGCTCGGCGAGCGCGGCGCGTACGTCGTCCGCCGCGGCGCCCGAGCGGCGGACGTCGGCGCGCAGGTGCTCGAGCTTCGCCGCGAGCGCCGCGCGTGCTTCCGCCTGCGCCGCCGCGTCGCCGCGCGCCGCGCGCTCGACGTCCTTCGTGAGCGCCGACAAGGACGCCGGCGTGAAGCGACCGAGCCGCCACGCCGCGCGCACGAGGCGTCGCAGCTCGGGCGCGAGCGTCGTGCGCCAACGATTGGGTGGCGCGGGCACGGAAAGGTCGGGCTCGGGCCGGCGCGCGTCGTCGACGTAGGGCGTCAACCAGTGCTTGCCGTCGCGCGAGAGCGCCGCGAGCGGACGTGCGAGCAACCGCTCGCGCTGCGCGCGATCGATCGGCACCGCGAGCGCGGCGGTGCGGATCGCGTCGCCTGCTCCCGCGCGCGCGACAACTTCGAGCTCGTCGCGACCGATGCTCACGGAGAGACCGATCTCGAACGTCGCGCTCGATGCCTCGACGAAGCCGTCGGAGAGCACGAGCTCGCGTCGTTCGCCGCCGAGCGCGACCGTGTCGAGCACGAGCTTGCGCCGCGCCTCGATCAGCACCTTCGCGAAGCTGCGCGCCTCGACGCCGAGCGCGAGCCCGGCGATCCCCGCGTCGGGGTTCTCGCGAAAACCGACGAGACACCCGACCGTCGGCTCCGGCACGCCGCGGCGCACCGCGCCGACGAGCTCCGACCGCACGTGCAGCGGGTAGTCCATCCGCAGCGGATCGAACGCGGGCGCGTCGCCCGGCGCGAAGAGCAGGTCGGTCTGCGAGAACTCGCCGCCCTGCGGCCAGCCGTACGACATCAGCGCGTCGCCGTCCTGCTCGAAGCCCCAGTCGACGTAGTGGAACGACGAACGTCGCTCGCGGAGCCATCGTTCGAAGTCGCGATCGAGCGCCTCCGCGCCGAAGAGCTGCTCGACGATCGCTTGCGACGAAGCTTGCCACGCGCCGACTTCCGCGCGGCGGAACAGCTCGTCGCGCCAGACCGAGAGCCGCGCCGCGCGCAGCGGATCGGTCTCGAAGTAGTGCACCAGCAGGAAGCCGAGGTCGCGTCCGCCGCGCCGCTCCGCGAGGACGTCGCTCGCGCGGAACGGCTCGCGCGCGAACGCCTCGAGCCCGGCGTCGTACCAGTTGTTGATCGTCGGCTTGTCGACGACGCCGATCGTCAG
>JADLBP010000297.1 GCA_020847695.1 Planctomycetota bacterium | reverse complement strand
GGCTTGTCGAGCAACACCGTGAACGTGCCGAACAGGTTCTCGATCGAGTCCTTCGCCGCAAAACCGAGGGCCAACGTGCCGATCGAGATGCCGGCGATCAGGCTGGTGACGTCGTCGGTGATCAACGTCGCCAGGTAGAGCAGGCCGACGACCACCACGACGACCTTCAGCGTGCGGCGCAATAGAGGCACGAGCACGTCGTCGAACTTGTTTTCGGTCTGCGCCGCTCGCTCGGCGAGGAACGACGAGATCACGTCGATCAAACGGAATGTCGCCCACACCGCTGCGACGTCGAGCACCAAGCTCGCCGCGAAGAACAGGATCTCGTACGCCGCCGGCTCGACGTCGAGCACCACCAGGCCGCGCGCGACCAACAGCGCGGTCAGGAACAATGCGAACGGCCGTTCGAACGATGCGAGCAACGCGCGGTCGAGCTTGATGTGGTCCGCGCGGCCGATGCGATCGGCGATGCGCCTGAACAGCAACGTCGAGACGATCCGCAGCGCCCAACCAGCGAGGACCAGGCCCGCGAGGCCCATCCACTGCCAGTCCTCCAGCCAAAAGTGGATCTCTTGGAAGCGCGCCGGCACGGTCGCGCGCACGCGCTCGGAGAGCGTCATCCGCTTGGTGACGCCGGAGACGACCGGCCACGGCTTGACGACGGTCCACCAGTCGGGCACGGCGTCGACCACCGAGCGCGCGAAGACCCAACGACCGTCGTCCAGGAGCTCGAACTCGAGCGCGAATACGTCCGTTGGATGCGCGGGGTTCGAGAGCTCGACCCGCCACTGCTTCAGCGCGCCGACACCCGCGCGGTCGGGGTAGAGCTCGGGATCGAACTTGATGACCCGATCGAGCACGTAGTCGAGGTCTTCCGCGACGCGTCGCGCGGCGTAGTCGGCGCCGCTGACCGCCATGTGACGGACGTCGAAGCACTTCTTCGCGAGCGCGAGCTGCGCTTCGTCGCGCAGGTTCTTCCACGCGGCGATCGAGCGCTGGTACGTGACCATCGTCGTGCGCGGATCGGAGAACTGCGGGTCCGCGGTGACGACGGCGGTGGTCGAGTCCTGCGCGCGCACGACCGCGGGCGCGCCGTGCACGCGAGGCGCGCCGAGCCCGACGAGGCAGACGAACGCGAGCAGGACGCCGAGCGAACGGCGCAGGAACGAGGGATCACAGGTCGCCATGGCTTGCTTGCGGCCCGAGCGGGCCGATCAACGACTCGACGGCCGCGGCGCTCGCCGAACGCGAGCCGGCACTCGGGCTCGCGGTCGGCAGAGGCGGGCCGATCGGGGCGCAGATGGTAGCGCGCTCGGCGAAGAAGTCTCGCCGCTCGAGCACCTCCGCGACGTAGGCGAGCACGTCGGACTTCCCGGAGCTCTCCGCCTGGTCGCGCCAGCGCTCGAAGCCGCCGTACTCCTTGATCCAGCGCTCCAGCCGACCGGGTCCGGCGTTGTACGCGATCAGCGCGCGCACGAGATCGCCGTCGTAACGCTCGAGCAGCCACTGGAGGTGGTGCCCGCCGATCAAGGCGTTGAGCTCCGCGTCTTCGAGCAATTGTTCGCGCGTCGGCGTGTCGAGACCGATCAGCACCGCGCGCTCCACGGCGGTCGCGAGCTTGAGCTGGAAGAGCCCGAGCGCTTCGGCTCCCGACAACGCTCCGACCTTGCCCCGACTCTCGACGAACACCAGCCCGGCGAGCAGGTTCGGGTCGATGCCGACCTCCTCTCCGACCAACCGCAGCAGCGCCGCGTGGCCCTCGACGCGCACGACGCCGCTCGACTCGGAGAACTCGCGCCGCACTTCGGTCGCGGCGCGCGCGAGCGGCCGGCGCATCTCGACGACCAACGCGGCCATCACGGCGAGCACCGCCGCGAGCACGAATCCGCGCCGCGCCCGTGTCGAGCGCGGAGGCGCCGTCGCCGCCGCACGCGCCTCGGTCACGGGAAGCGCGGGGCGAGCGTGTCGCGCAGCGCGGCGAGCCACGCGTCGCGCTCGGGCCCGACGACCGGCAGCGTGCCGAGGTCGCGTCCCGCGAGCTTGCCGAGCTCGCGCCGCGCGCGCTCGGCGAGGTGCGGCTCCGGCCGCGCGGCGAGCGCGCAGAGGAACTCGAGCCCCTCGCGTGTGCCGGTGCGTCCGAGCGCTTCCGCCGGCGGCGGCGCGACGTGGACTTTCTCCGCGCCCAGGCGCAGCCACGCGACCGCGTCGTCGTGCACGACGGTGTCCCACCAGTCCCACCACGCGCCCGCGGGGTCGGCTTCGCCGCGCAGGTCGACGCAGGTCAGGATGCAGAGCTCGCTCGCGACCTTGCCATCCTGCGGCGATTCGGTGAACAGGGTCATCAACAGAGGCGCCGCCTCCGGCACGTTCTGTTCGCCGAGCAGCAACGCCGCTTCGCGCCGAGCGCTGCCGGTGCCGCGCGCGGCGCGCAGCAGCTCGTCGTGCGCCGCCGCGCCGAGCCGGATCAGGCCATCTCGCGCCGGAGCGTAGAGCGGCGAGGTCGGGCCCTTGACCATCAAGCTGGTGAAGAGCGGCGCGGTCTCCGGATCGGCGAGCGACGCGAGCCCGCGCGCGGCCGCGACCTCGAGCGCTTCGTCGCCGTCGGAGAGCGCGATCATCAGCGCGTCGAACGCGCCTTCGCCGCCGAGTCGACCGGCCGCTTCGAGCGCCGCGGCGCGCAGCTTGCCCTCGCCCATCCGCGCGAGCAGCAGGATCGACGTGCGCGCCGGCTCGAACTTGTTCTCGCCGAGCGCGAGCACCGTCGCGATCTGCACCGGCGGCACCGGGTCGGCGAGCAGCTTCTCGAGCACCGGCCAATCCGCCGCGCGCTGTTCGTCGGTGGCGGCACGGGCGAGCTCGCCGGCGGCGACGACGCGCAACAGCGGCGTCTCGGACGCGGCGGCGGCGCGGACGTTGTCGCGCCCGGACGCCGCGAGCACGCGTGCGATCTCACCGGCGCCGGACGTGCCCAGGCTCTTCGCGATCACCAGCGCGAGCTCGTTCGCGAGCGTCGCGTCCAGCGGCGTCGCCTCGACCCCCGGGACCGCGGCGCCTCCGAGCGAGCGCGCGGCGCGCGTCGCGAGGCCGATCAGGCGCTTCGCGCGGTCGTTCGCGGCGTTCTCGTCGCCGATCCGCGCGGCGAGCGAGGCGAAATCGTTCGCGTCGACGACCGCGTCGTCGGCGTAGAGCGCTTCGAGCTCGCGCACCGGCCGATCGCGCTCGGAGAGCGGCACGGTCGCGAGCGCGGCGAGCACGCACGCCTTGAGCCGCAGCTTGCGATCGAGCTCGGAATGCGCGGCTTCCCACCAACCGCGGTCGGCGTTCCACCACTCGAGCTGCGTCGCGAAACGATTGACGTCGCGGTAGCGCTGCCACGCGTTCTGGTCGCGCAGCGCGGCGGCGGCATCCCACACGCGTTCGAACCACGGCTCGGCGGCGTCTCCGGCGAAGCGGAAGAGCTTCGAGCTCTTGCCGACGCCGAGTTCGAGCGAGCGCGCCGCGCCGTCGGCGCGACCGCGCGTGCCGGGCAGGCGCTCGGCCGAGAGCAGGCCTTCGCGCCTCGCGAGCTCGACCAGGCCCTGCGCTTCGCTCGGCGCGAGCACCAACACCTCGCCGGCGTGCGTCGCGGCGAGCGCCGCGGTCGCGGCGTCGGGCCCGACCAGCGTGAACGCCTCCGCGCGGCCCGCGGTCGAGCGCACGACGAGCTCGATGCGCCCGACGTCGGCCTCGCCGATCGCGAGCGCGGCGCGCGCGGCTCGGAACTCCTTGCCGTGCGTCGCCCACCAATCGAGCCACGCGGGGCCGTTGGAGCCGAAGTCCTCGCCGCTGATCAGCGCGAGGCGGCGCGACGCGACTCCGAGCACCGCGCTGTAGTCGTTGGAGAATTCCTGGCCGCTGACGACGCGCAAGAGGCGCATCGGGACCTCGCGATCGAGCCACGGCGTCGGCGCGCCTTCGTCGGCGCGGAAGCCGATGCCCGCGAGCGCCGCGGCGCAGACGCCGGAGACGAACGAGTCGCCGCGCTCGAGCCCGGCGAGCAACGCTTCGACGTGCGCGGGCCCGAGGATCGGGCGCAGCCGCGTGTCCTCGCGCTCGAGCAGCGTCACCAGCGCGTACGCGCCTTCGCGCAGCACCCACTGGAGCTTGAACGCGCGGCCGAGCAGCTCGCCGTCGAGGTTCGGATCGTCGCGCAGCGCGAGCGCGGTCGCCGCGCGGTACGCGACTTGGGCGGAACGGTCCTTCAGGCGCTCGAGCAAGAGCATCGTCGACTGCTCGCCCGGGATCGCGGCGACCAGGTCGACCGCGCGATAACGGCCGTCGCTCTGCTCGCAGCCGAGAGCGAAACGCAGGTAAGGCAGCGTGTCCTCGGAGAGATGCGCGGAGAGCTGCTTGTACGCCGCGGCGCGCACGGTGCCCTGCGCGTGACCGAGCAGCTCGCACATCAACCGCGGCGACGCGCGCACGGGATCGATGTCGATCAGGCCGCGGACGAGCGCGGACGACACCGACGGCGCGAGCTTGGACTTGATCCGCGCGACGACGAGCTCGAAATCGCGCTCGTCGCCGCCGGCGAGCAACACGCGCGAGCCGGCGACGATCGTCGGACCGTGATCCGACGCGAGCGCGTAACGACCCGCTGCGCGTCCGTCGGCGCCGAGTTGGATCAGGCTCTGCGACGCTTGATCGACCAGGCGGTGATCGACGTCGCGGACCTTGCGCAGCTCGGTCAGCACGAAGCCCGCCGCGCCGCGCGGCGCGTCGGTCGGAGGAAGCGCTCCGAGCGAGCCGGCGGTGGGCGCGGCGTCGGGCTCGGGCGCGGATGCGGGCGCCAGGTCCGGCGCGCGGCGCACCGCGGGCGGCGGACGCGAGCCGGGCGCGGGGAGATCGAGGTCCTGGCCCGAGCGCTCGCCGTCGCGGCCTTCGAGTCGACCGGCGAGGTTGCCGCGGCGCTCGTCGGGCAGCTTGCCCTCGGGCAGGTTCTGACCGGCGGGCTTCGCGGTCGCGCCGACCGGAGTTTTCGGTAGCTCGAGCTGCGCGTGCGCCGCGAGTTGCGCGGAGCAAACGCAGGCAAGAGTCGCGAGCAGGGATCGAATCGACATGGCGGCGGCTTTCCGAGGCGGGTCCTTACCCTCGGGGGGCGAAGAGGATACCCGAAGCACACCTCGCGCGCGGAACGAAGGGATCGGGCCCCCGATCGACTACCCTGGCGGCATGTCCAGCCCCACTGCTCCGCTGCGCGTCGCGAGCTTGTTGCCCGCCGCCACCGAGATCGTCGCCGCCCTCGGCGCCGCCGATCGCCTGGTCGGCGTCTCCCACGAATGCGATTGGCCCGCCGCGGTGCGCGGACTGCCGGTGCTGACGCGTCCGCGAGTCGGCGCGACCGGCACGAGCCGCGAGATCCACGACGCGATCTCCAAGCAAGCGGTCTCCGCGCTCGCGGTCTACGACGTCGACCTCGTCGCGCTCGCCGCCGCTCGACCCGACGTGATCGTCACGCAGGATCTCTGCGACGTCTGCGCGGTGCCTTTCGACGCGGTGCGCCGCGCGATCGCCGAGGTCGGGCTCGAGTCGACCAAGCTCGTCAGCCTGAAGCCGCTCGACCTGAAGGGCATCTGGCGCTCGATCGACGCGGTCGCCGAGGCGCTCGAGCTCGAGGACCGCGGGCACGCGCTGGTCGAGCAGCTCCAAGCGCGCATGCAAGCGGTCCACGCCCGCGCGCGCCGACTGCCGCGCACGCCGCGGGTGCTGACGATCGAATGGCTCGACCCGGTGATGATCGGAGCGACGTGGATGCCCGAGCTCGTGCAGCTCGCCGGCGGCCGGCCGCTGGTCGCGCAGACCGGTCAGAAGGCGCCGGTGCTCGACGCGCGCGCTCTCGCGAAGCTCTCACCCGCGCCGGACATCGTCGTGCTGAAGCCCTGCGGCTTCACGCTCGCGCGCTCGTTGATGGAGATCGAGACGATCACGCGCCTGTTCGAAGGCCTGCGTTGGCCCGCGTGCGACGGCGGAGAGATCTTCCTCTGCGACGGCAACGCGTACTTCAACCGCCCGGGGCCGAGGATCGTCGAGTCGCTCGAGATCCTGGCCGCGTGCGTGCACTCCTTCGACTTCCGCGACCTCGGCGCGAAGCACGCGGCGAGCTTCCAACGGCTCGGCGTGCGTCGCGGTCGAGTCTGATCAGACGCGGAAGCGCGAGACGATCGTCCCGAGCTCGTCGGCGACCTTGCCGAGCTCGCGCGCGGCCGTTTCCGTCCGCGCGGCGCCCTGCGTGGTGTCGCGCGCCGCCTCGGCGACGCCGCCGATGTTCTTGGTGATCTCCTGAGAGCCGCGGGCGGCCTCGGAGACGTTGCGCGAGATCTCGTGCGTCGTCGCGGTCTGTTCCTCCACCGCGGACGCGATCGTGCTGGAGAGGTGGTTGACGTCCTCGATGATCGTGCCGATCTGCGCGATCGCCTCGACCGCGGCCTTGGCGTCCTTCTGGATCGCCTCGACCTTGTCGTGGATGTCTTGAGTCGCTTCGCCGGTGCGGCGCGCGAGTTCCTTGACCTCGGTCGCGACCACCGCGAAGCCCTTGCCCGCGGCGCCGGCGCGCGCGGCTTCGATCGTCGCGTTGAGCGCGAGCAGATTGGTCTGCTCGGCGATCGAGTTGATCAAGCGCACGACCTTGCCGATCTCGGTCGACGACGCGCCGAGCTGCGCCATCGTCTCGCCGGCCTTGTGGGCCTTCTCGACCGCGGTGCGAGCCTTGTTGGCGGTGTCGCTCGAGCCGCGCGAGATCTCCTTGATCGACGCGAGCATCTCCTCGGAACCCGCGGCGACCACCGAAACGCTCTTCGTGATCTCCTCGCTCGCCGCCGAGACCATGCTCGACTGCGCCGCGGTCTCCTCGGCGTTGGCCGCCATCTGGCCGCTGGTCGACGTCAACTCCTTCGCGGAGCTGCCGAGCTTCTCGGTCGCCGTCGCCATGCGGCGCACGGAGCCACGCAGGACCTCGAGCACGCCGTCGATCTGCCCGACCAGCTCGCCCCATGCGCCCGCGTGCTTCGCGGTGTCCGCGTGGACCGTCAGGTCGCCGTCGATCGCGTGCTGCGAGAGTCGGTTCGCTTCCGCCATCACGTTGCGCAGGTTGCCGGTCATCCGCGCGAACGCGTCGCCGAGAGTTCCGTTGACCGCGGTCGCGAGCGACGGATCGTCCATGCGCCCGTCCGCGATCGCAGTCGCTTGACCGAGCAACTGCGCGAGCGAGGCCTTGACCTGGTCCATGTGCTCGGTCTTGTCGGTGCCGCGCTCGACGTGGATCGATTCGACCGAGAGGCCGAGCGAGAGCAGCGTGCTCAGGAAGAACGAGTCACCGACCGCTTGGATGTCGTAGTTGACGACGCGGAAGAGCGCTTCCTCGATCTCGCCTCGGCGATCGGGATCGGCGACTTCCTTCTTCAACTCGATGCGAGCGAGGCGCCACAGCTCGGTGTACGCGCCGATGTACCACTTGAACGGCAGGTCGATGCGGTCGTGGACGAGACCGACGTTGAGCCGGTTCTCGAAGTACGACACGCCCCAGTTGCTCTTCGCGCCCTCGAACACGCTCTTGAAGTAGCCCCCCATCGCGCCTTCGAGTTGCTCGCGCAGCGTGCCCAGCGGCAGCGACGCCTTGCGCGCGTGACGCTCGAAGAACGCGCGCGTCGGGCCGAACTGGAACTGCCAGTCGTAGAACTCGCGCGCGATCGCGGGCGCGACGCGCGCGGCCCACGCGGCGTACTCGCCGAGCAGTTTGCGTTCCGGGTCGCCGAGTCGGATGAAGTAGCGCCGGGTCGAGAGGTTGTCCTCGTCGATCGAGAAGAGCTGCGCGAGATTGGCGTGCTGAGCGCCACGGGACGAGGGACGAGAAGCAACTTGCGAATGCGAGTGCATGGGCGTGGGTGGAGGGTGAGGGACGTTTCGCCGAGGGGTGGTCCGAACACGCGGATGCTTCGGAGGTTCACGTTTGAAACCTGACGCTCGACTCGCGAATTCCCGGGCGCGACCTCGCCCTCGCTCGCGAACTCAAGTCGCGCGGACCTCGCTCACTCGCGAGCGATATGCGCACTAATTCGCGCGCCGTCGGACGAACGCCGCGTGACCCCGCTCCGCGGCCGTCGTCGCGTCGAACTCACCGCGGCGCGGCGCGAATCGGCCGCCGAGCGGCGGCGTGGACGTTTCGTCGCCCGCGCCGACGCGCTCTCGACGCCTCGCGCTCCGCGCGTCGGACTCGCCGCGCACGCGGACGACCCGGCCGTCGGATGGACGCAGCGAACGCGCGCCGAGGCGCGCGCCGCGCTCAGCGCTTGGGTTCCTCGACGTAGCTCTGGTGCAGCTCGACCGGCACCGACTTGCGCAACTTGAGGTTCAGGAACTCGACGAACACCGAGAAAGCCATCGCAAAGTACACGTAGCCCTTCTCGATGTGCTTGCCCCAGCCTTCGGCGACCAGCATCACGCCGATCAAGAGCAGGAAGCTGAGCGCGAGCATCTTCATCGTCGGGTGGCGATCGATGAAGTCGGAGATCTTGCCCGAGAACACCATCATCACGATCACCGCCGCGACCACCGCGGCGATCATCACGCCGACGTGCTGCGCCATGCCGACCGCCGTGATCACGGAGTCGAGCGAGAACACGATGTCGAGGATCGCGATCTGGATCAGGATCGAGCCGAACGAGGACGCCGCCGCGCCCTTGGAGCCGTGCGCGCCCGCGCCCTCGAGCTTGTCGTGGATCTCGAACGTCGACTTGCCGAGCAGGAAGAGGCCGCCGATCAGCAGGATCAGGTCGCGACCGCTGACCGGGTGCCCGACCAGCGAGAAGAGCTCGTTCTTGAGCTGCATCACCCAGCTCAACGACAGCAAGAGCAGGATCCGCGTGACCATCGCGAGCCCGAGACCGATCTTGCGGGCGCTGTCGCGCTTCTCCGGCGGCAACTTGCCCACGAGGATCGAGATGAAGACGACGTTGTCGATCCCCAGGACGATCTCGAGCGCCGTCAGGGTGAGCAGCGCGATCAGATTCTCGGACGTGAAGAGGCCTTCCACGAAGTCTCCGTTCGAAGGGCGAGCGTTGTGCGGACCGAAGCGGCGTCAGATGGAACCGGCGAGCGGGTCGTCGCGCAAGTAAGCGCGGCGGACTTTCTCGCTCGACGCGACGCATTCGCGCGCGAAGTAGAGCAGCTCGAGCTCCTCGCCGAACGTCCCGAGCCCCTCCGAGTTCTCCCCGGACTGCCGCAACCCGGTCAGGTCCCCCATCCCGCGCGCGGCGAGGTCCGCCTCGGCGATCGCGAAGCCGTCGTGCTCGCGCTCGAGGCGCCGGAAGCGCTCGGCGGCGACCGCCTTGCCGAGCAGGCAGAAGTGCGCGTCCGCGGCGCCGCGGCCGACGCGACCGCGCAGTTGGTGCAACTGCGCGAGCCCGAGACGCTCCGCCTCCTCGACGACCATTACCGTCGCCTCGGGCACGTCGACGCCGACCTCGATCACCGTCGTCGCGACCAGCAAGCGACTGTCGCCCGCTCGAAAGCGCGCGAGCCGCCGCGCACGCTCGTCGCGCTCGAGGCGGCCGTGGACGAGCTCGACGCCGAAGCGCGCGAACTCCGACCGCGTGAAGAGCTCGTAGCGCTTCTCCGCGCCGCGCGCGTCGTCCGCGCCGCCTGGGTCGATCCGCGGGACGACCCAGTACGCACGCTCGCCGGCTTGCAGGCGCTCGAGCAGCAGCTTCTTCAGCTCTCCGCGCTGGTCCGCTTGGATCCAGCGCGTCGTCGTGCGCCCGCGGCCCTTCGGTCGCTCGCGCAGCGTGCTGACCTCGAGATCGCCGTACAGCGCGAGCGCGAGCGTCCGTGGGATCGGCGTCGCGGTCATCAGGAGCACGTGCACGCCGCGGCCCTTCGCGACCAGTCGCGAACGCTGCTCGACGCCGAAGCGGTG
>JADLBP010000296.1 GCA_020847695.1 Planctomycetota bacterium | reverse complement strand
GCGGCAGGGTGCGGAACGCGCCGGCGCCGGCGAGCGCGAGCGGCAAGAGCAGTTGGTCGGCGAGGTGCTCGCCGACGGGGACGTCGGCGTCGAGCCAACGCTCGGCTTCCTCCAGCGCGTGCCGCGCGACGATCTCCGCGCGCACGCCGCGGCCGCCGATCGACGCGCAGAGCTCGGTTGCGTGCTCGCGCTCGACCTCGAGCAGCACCGCGTTGCCGGGACCGTCGCACTCGACGGCGTCGATCGAAACTCGCGCGCGCTGGAAGCGACGGTGGTTGACCACCATGTGCCGTTCGCGCTCGGCGATCGACGCGTCGAGCCCGGCGAGCAGCACGCGCGCGCTGGTGCGCCGCGGCGCGCCGGCGTCGAGCCACTCGAGCGGTCGCGGCGTCGTGGGCTCGACCTCGACGACGATCCGACCGCCGCCCTTCGGATAGAAGCCGTGGCGCAGCAGCTCGCCGCGGACGCGCAATCCGAAGCGCGCGAGCGCCGGGAAGAACGCGCGAGCGAGGAAGTCGAAGCAGGGCGCCGCCGGATTGTGCGTGCCGCCGACCAGGTCGAGCCGCGAGCTCGCGCTCGCCGACCAGAGCGCGGGCAGGATCGTCTGCGCGACCAGGCACGTGCTGCCCGCGCTGCCGACGTCGAAACGATAATCGCCCGGACGGACGTCGCCGGGGAGGAAGACGAGCTCGCGCGAACCGAGCACCGCGCCCTCGACCGTCGCGCCCGAGATCGCTTGCGCGGCGAGCACGCAGGTCAGGTGTTGGCGCTGGAGCCCCGGGTTCGCGCGTTTCGCGCGGATCGAGTGCACGCGGAACGGCGTGCGCGTCGCCAGCGAGAGCGAGAGCGCGGTGCGCAGGATCTGGCCGCCGCCTTCGCCGGACGAGCCGTCGAGCTCGAGGATCGCGCCCATTGCCGCCGCGCCTCGAGCGTCAGCCCTTGACGCACACGACTTGCCGCAGCGTGTGCACGACCTCGACGAGGTCCTGCTGCGCCGCCATCACCGCGTCGATCGGCTTGTAGGCGGCGGGCGTCTCGTCGATCACGTCCTTGTCCTTGCGGCACTCGACGTGCGCGGTCATGCGCTTGTGATCGGTCAACGTGAACGTCTGGCGCGCTTGGTTGCGCGACATCGCGCGGCCGGCGCCGTGGCTGCAGCTCTCGAAGCTCTCCGCGTTGCCCTTGCCGCGCACGATGTACGTCGCGGCGCCCATCGAGCCCGGGATGATGCCGAGCTCGCCGAGCCCCGCGCGCACCGCGCCCTTGCGCGTGACGAAAACGTGCTCGCCGTAGTGGAACTCGCGTTGCACATAGTTGTGATGGCAGTTGACCGCCATGACGTCGGCTTGGAACTTCGGCAGGCGACGATCGCTCTTCACCGCTTCGACGATCGCGCGCATCATCAGGCGGCGGTTGGTCGACGCGAAGCGCTGCGCCCAGCCGACCGCCTCGACGTAGTCGTCGAAGTGCTCGGTGCCTTCCTTCAAGTACGCGAGATCGCGATCGGGCAGACTGCCGAGCGCCGCGCCCATGTCGTCGCGCGCGAGCTCGATGAAGTACGAGCCGATCTTGTTGCCGATGCCGCGCGAGCCCGAGTGCAACAGGAACCAGACCGCGTCGCTCTCGTCGAGGCAGACCTCGATAAAGTGGTTGCCGGTGCCGAGCGTCCCGAGGTGCACGACGGTGTTCGCGCCGGCGACCGCGCGGTGCTTCGACGCGATGCGTCGGAAGTCGTCCTCGAGCTCGCTCCACGCCGCTTCGACGCGCGGCGGAGGATTGCCCCACGAGCCCGGATCGCGCCCGCGGCCGACCTCGCGACCGTGGGGGACCGCTTTCTCGATCGCCGAGCGCATGCTCTTCAGGTCGTCGGGCAGGTCGCTCGCCGTGAGCGTCGTCTTGGTCGCCATCATCCCGCACCCGATGTCGACGCCGACCGCGGCGGGGATGATCGCGCGCAGCGTCGGGATCACACTGCCGACGGTCGCGCCGATCCCGAAGTGCACGTCGGGCATCGCGGCGACCCACTTGTGCACGATCCCGAGCGACGCGACGTTGGCGAGCTGCTTCTTCGACTGCTCGTCGAACGCGACACCGCGCACCCACGCCTTGATGGGCACGCCGTGCTCGCTGTCGATCTGGAGGTAGTTGCCGTCGGTCATCGGGTCCCTGCGCGCCGCGAGGCGGCGGGAGAGTCTACTCTCCGGGTCGGCATCCGCGTGGGACGTCGCGACGGTCGGCCAGCGCACTGTCGGTGCCGGTCGGGCGCGCGGAACTCGACCGAGCCCACGCGACGTCGATGCGCGCGCGACTTGGCGTGTGGCGCGACGTTGTTCGACGCGCGCTGCTCGCGAGCGCGTCGCGCACAGCCTGCGGTCGCACGTCGGGTGAGAACGCAGGAAGGGTGACGCGCGCGATCACCGCGTTCGCGCGCCGCAGCGCGCGCAGCTCGTCGACGCGGCACGCGTTCGTGATTGTTCGCCGCCAACGTCTCGCGTTCGCGAGTCGGTCCGTGTCGGCGCGCGCTGCGAGCGTCGGCGACCGTTCCCTCCGCGCGCGCCGAGCTCGCGCCGCTTCCGTCGTGTGGTTCGAACGCGTGCGGTGCGCTCTGCGCTCGAGTGCGCATGCTGCGTCTTGTCGCTTACGAACAGGTGCGAGTGCGCGCGCATCGGCGTTATGCGCGACTCTCCGTGCGCACGGCACGAGTGCGCCGCGCCAGTTAAGGTCGGGTGGGTACGCGCGATCGGTCGATGGATCGCTC
>JADLBP010000295.1 GCA_020847695.1 Planctomycetota bacterium | reverse complement strand
CGAAGCTCTTCGTCTTCCTGGAAGCGTATCGAGCCGGGCTCGTCGTCCCGGTGCTCGTCGGCATCGTGCTCGCGGTGGTGGGGCTCTTCTACTACCTGTCGGTCGCGCGCTCGACGTTCATGGCGGAGGGCACGAGCGACGCGCGCATCCACTCCGGACTCGCGCTGCGCGCGGCGATCGGGATCTGCCTCGCGGCGGTGGTGCTGTTCGGTTTGTGGCCCGACCCGTTGGTCGAGGGCGCGAACGCGGCGGCGAAGGCGTTCTTCGGCGGACGGTGACAGCGCCTGACTCGTCTTGGCGACATTCCGACATCCGCGCTTGACGCCGCTCCAAGGGGGGGGGTAGGGTCGTCGTCTAGGCCGGACCTGGCGCTGCGGTCCGCGTCCACGACTGCGGTTGCTTGTCAACGAGTTGCGGCGCCAGATTTCGAGCTTTCATGCGCACTTTGCTCGCTATCGCGCTCGTGTTCGCAGGGCTGCTGGGCCTGCCTGGTCGTGCGGCCGTTCAGGGGGTTGTCCAACCGTGCCCGGAAGATTGCGCGCCGTGCTCAGCCTCCACGACGAGTGCCGTCTCCGGTGTCGGGAATTGTGCCGCCGAGATCGAGGCGACCCCCACCGCGACGCGCGGTTGCGGCCAAGGAAGCTGCGCAACGTGCGCAAATCTCCCTTGCAAGCTGTGGGTGAACGGCACGATCGACTGCGCGCAATGCGAGAACGGCTGTTCGTGGCAGTACGGATTCGCGGTGCCCCCTCACCAACATTCGGGACACACGAATGGTGTGGTGACTATCGACGAGGGCGGTTGCAACGCGGACTGTGGCGGTGCGAACGATTTCGTGATCAAGGCCGGTGGGCACCAACTCAAGCTGACGCTCAACTGCGCGTGCAACTGATGGCGACCCGCGAGGATGCAGCGTCCGGCTGGTGGCGGTTCGCGGTCGTGTCGGTAGGTGAATCGCGGTAGTCAGAGTCGCCACACGAGACACGGCATGGCGAACCAGAAGCTAGTCGGCTTGACGATCCTGCTCGGTGCAGCAGCTCTGGGCAGCACAGTTGCGGTCCGGTCGTGCGCGGAATCGCGGAGCGGGCCAGCGATCGCACATCGCAGCGCCGCCTATTCGAACCCTAGCCTGGCAGCGGCTGATGAAATGCGCCCCGCCGATCCGCGGCACGTTTCGCGATCAGAACTTGACACCGGCGCTCCGACCGTCGACGCGCACGCGGAGACGACAGCGGAACCGAGTACTCAGGAAAGTCCGGCGTCGGATTCGAGAGAATGGGCGCGTCGGCACCGGGCGCGCGCGTTGCGCGCGCGTCTCGAGGAGTTCGAGCGGGCTGCAACTCGAAGTTCCGCCTACTCCGTGATGTCCCAGGTCGTGATGATCAGACTCGATGCCGTTGGGCGCTATGAGATCCTGCCGAAGGATGTAGACGTCCCCGGCCTTCCGACCACGACGGATGAGACCTATATTCTCTCGTCGCTTGGGAATGACGAAGACCGGCGCTACTCGGTCACGCGAGGTGAGTTCCCCGTCTTCTTCGACGTGTTGGGACTGCCTCTGTCCGAACTGGGCGGAGAGCCAATTCCGATCGACCCGACGTTGATCGAATCGATTCGCTTGGCAGCGGCGGAAGCCGCGCTAGTGGTGCAGTGATGCTGCTGCCCGTGAGACGTCGCGCCTGACCGATATCGGCGGCTGGCGCGTTGCTCTTGGCCGTGACATCTACGTGGCTGCGAAAAATGGAGATGTTCGGCTTGTCGCGGCGCTCGCCGTGGCTCGGCGGTGCGCTGCTGGTGTTCCTGCTGTCGCTCGCGGGGATCCCGTTCGTGATCGGCTTCTGGGCGAAGCTCTTCGTCTTCCTGGAAGCGTATCGAGCCGGGCTGGTCGTCCCGGTGCTCGTCGGCATCGTGCTCGCGGTGGTGGGACTCTTCTACTACCTGTCGGTCGCGCGCTCGACGTTCATGGCGGAGGGCACGAGCGACGCTCGCATCCACTCCGGTCTCGCGCTGCGCGCGGCGATCGGGATCTGCCTGGCGGCGGTGGTCCTGTTCGGTTTGTGGCCCGACCCGTTGGTCGAGGGCGCGAACGCGGCGGCGCGTGCGTTCATGGCGGGGCGATAGCTCGCCCGCGCGAAAACGCCACCGACCATCGGCGCACGCGGGCTGCCCTCTTGGGCCCATGTCCGAGTGCGTGGACCGGCGCCGACAATCCGTACGGACGTTCGATCGTTCCCCGCGCCCTTTCGGAGAAAGCCATGTCGGTCAAGTCATACGGGATCCGTCAGATGATCCTCTCGGAACACGATGAGCTGCGTCGCCGCGCTCAAGAGATCGAAACCGCGCTCGAGCGCATGGAGCGCATCCGCCGCGCGAACGCCGGCGAGCTCGAAGGGCTGCTGACCGCGTTCTACGCGCGCTTCTGGCACCACATCGAGAACGAGGACAAGCTCCTTCGCCCGGTGCTGACCGAGGACGGCAAGAAGGCGATCGTCGATCGCATGGACAAGGAGCACGTCGACCAGCGCGCGCGCATCGAGGCGCTCTCGAAGCTCCTCTTGCACACGACGCCGCACGAGCACGTCGCCAAGCTGCGCGCGTTCTTCGAGGAGCTGCGCAAGGAGATGCACGAGGAAGAGGACCTCTGCCTCAAGCCCGAAGCGCCGCACGACGAACCGATGCGGTTCGACAGCTGCTGCGGTCGCTGAGCCCGTACCATGCGGGCGTGAACTCCGTCTCACGCCACGGTCGGTTCTCCTGGCTGCTCGCGCTCGGCGCGTCCTGCGCGTCGAGCGCTTCTCTCGACTCCACGCCATCCGCCGCGCCCGCGCCGACCGCCGCGCGCGCCGGCTCTGCGTACGCCGGACTCGCGTTGCGCGACAACCCCGAGGGGCTCGTCGTCTCGCACGTCGCGTTCGGTCCGTTCCAAGGCGATGGCGTCCGCAGCCCGAGTCTCTGGCGCACCGACCTCGTCGTCTCGGTCGACGGCGCGCGCGTCGACGCGGCGGGGTTCGCGGCGTTGCTCGCGGCGAAGCGGCCCGGCGAGCGGTTGAAGCTCGTCTATCGCCGTCGCGCGGACGCCGAAGCGCACCTCGGCGACGCGGTGCCCACCGGCGATTCCTCGGGCGAGGAGCACAGCGTCGAGGTCGTGCTCGATTCGTGGAGCGACTGGCGCGGCACGGTCGGCGCCGGCTTGCGCGCCGACGCGACGCTCGCGGATGCGCCTGAAGGCGCGTTCGAGGCGACGTTGCTCGCGCACGCGGCGCAGGCGGGGCTCCGCGCGCGAGACGACGAACTCGCCGACGAGCGCGCCGGCAACGTGGGTGACGAGCACGCCGTCGAACTCGGCGGCGAACGCGACCTCGTGCGCACCGACGAACTCGACGGCACGCTCGGCGGCGGCCTCGACGCGTTGCTCGGCTACCTCCAGCACGTCCAAGCGCGGATGCTCGACGCGAACTCGCCGCCGCTCGCGGCGTGGGCGCTGCTGCGGCCGCTCTCGCTCGACGGCGCCGAGCGCGTGCTCGCGGAGCAGGTCGCGGCCTTCGAACGGGCCGCGCGCGAGCCTGCGGACACCGGGGTCGCCGCGGCGCGGCTGGTGCGAGCCGTGCTCGACGGTCGCGCTTACGAGCCCGGCTCCGACGCCGAACTCGCGGCGTCGCTCGAGCTCCTGCGCGCGGACGCCGCGCGCCACGGCGAGCTCGCGCGCGCGACCGTCGCGCACCATCGCGACGACGT
>JADLBP010000294.1 GCA_020847695.1 Planctomycetota bacterium | reverse complement strand
CGTTTGATCGAGGTGCCGACTTGGTTCGCCCCGAACGGGCCGATCGTCTGGTGGACGTTGTCGATCAACAACGACACCGCCAACGCGTCTTTCCGCGACGTCGCACATTCGGACGGTAGGTCGGTGATCTCCACGTCGAACCCGGCCGACTCCCCGCCCGATTGGGTGACAGAGCCTCAGGATCCGAGGAGGAGCGCGGCCAGGAAGAGAACCGTCGTGAATAGATTCGAGATCGTCTTCATGGTGTTCCAGCAGAGTTGCAGTCAACCGGAGACTCCTCGTCTGCACGGTCGACCGGAGCAGGTGCCTCCGCGACCGGGACCGTGCGGCTCTCGCTCGCGCGCATCGCGCGAGTCACCGGGAAGAGCCGCCGAGCTCGGAGCGCGCACGGGGCGGGTGCGACGCCGCCGAGGCCCACGCGCTCCGCCGTCGCCATTCGAAACGGCGGTGGAGGAAGCCGGGCGCTCGTTCCCCTAGGGCGGAATCGATCGCGCGCCGGCGCGCGGATGCGTCCACGCGTCGCGCTCGAGCGCTGCGCGACGCGTGCGCCGGTCGGCGCTAGGATCCAAGCGCTCGGCCGCGGCGAGTCGTCGCCGCGGTCCGGGCGCGAACCACGTCCCCCTCGGAGCTCGAACATGGCCCGTTACGTCGATGGCTTCCTCCTCGCGATCCCGAAGAAAAACCTCGCCGCCTACAAGCGCATGGCCCGCCTCGGGTCGAAGGTGTGGCGCGGTCACGGCGCGCTGGCGTACTGCGAGTGCGTCGCCGACGACCTCGTCGTCAAGTGCGGCGTGTCGTTCACGAAGGTGCTGAAGCTCAAGCCGACCGAGACCGCCGTCTTCGCGTGGATCGTCTACCGCTCGCGCAAGGACCGCGACCGCATCAACGCCAAGGTGATGGCCGATCCGCGCCTCGCGAAGTGGATGCAGATGACCATGCCGTTCGACATGAACCGCATGAGCTCCGGCGGGTTCCAAGTGCTCGTCGAGGCCTGAGGTCGGTCCGCCGCGACCCCCGATGTGCCCTCCGAGCTGTCCTCCGTCGTCCGCGATCCACCGCCTGGTCCCGTACGCGCACGTCACCGACGTCGAGCGTTCGCTCGCGTTCTACGAGCAGCTCGGCCTCGCTCGCGGCGACACGTTGACCGGCAGCGCGGGCAAGCTCGTGTGGGGTTCGCTCCACCGCGGCGCCGCGCGCCTGTTCCTCGCGCTCGCCGACGGTCCGATCGCCGCCGGCGAGCAAGCGGTGCTCTTCTACTTCCACACCGACGACGTCCGAGGCCTCCGAGAGCACCTGCTCGCTTGCGGCGTGCGCGACGGCGGTCCGTTCGTCGGCCGGCCCGAGCCGCTGCACCCGCGCGGCGTGCTCTTCGACCTGAAGTTTCCGCACTACATGCCTGCCGGCGAGCTGCGCGTGCACGATCCCGACGGCTACGTGCTGCTGATCGGTCAACCGGCGTCGTAGCGGAGCCGCGGAGGGCCTCGCCGCGTTGACTCGCGGCGACCGGCGCGCGACGATGCGCGCTCGGTCGGCCGCGAACGCCATGTCCAACGATCCACACGGAAGTCCGGTGCCCGGCGCTCCGCTCGCCGAGTGGGACGCGGGCATGCTCGGTTGCGGAGAGCTCGTCATCGAGCTACGCACGCGATTCGTCGCGCTGCCCGCCGGCGCCCTCTTTCGGCTGATCGCACGCGATCCCGGCGTCCCCGAGGATCTGCCCGCGTGGTGCCGGCTCACCGGCCATCGGCTCGTCAGCGCCGAACCTCCCGTCTTCCTCCTCCAAAGAAAGTCACCGTGACCATGGGCAAGTTCTGTGTCTCGCTCACCGCCGCCAAGGACAACCCGGACAAGGCGACCGTCGCCTTCGTCGTCGCGAACGCCGCGGTCGGCTCGGAGCAGGAGACGCTGGTCTTCCTGAGCATCGAAGGCGTGCGCCTCGCGACGCCCGGGTACGCGGATTCGATCCGTGAGGAGGGCTTCGCGCCGCTCGCCGAGCTGATGGCGAAGTTCACGGCGGCCGGCGGGAAGATCTTCGTGTGCTCGCCGTGCTTCAAGAAGCGCGGGCTCGACGAGACTCAGCTCGTCCCCGGCGCGACGATCGTCGGCGGCGCGAAGCTGGTCGAGTTCCTCGCCGGCGGCACGCCGAGCATCTCGTACTGAGACCGCGCGCGTGGAGCGACATCCGTTCGCGCCGAAGCTCGCCTTCGACGGCGGAGAGCTCGATTGCGGCGGCGGGCTCTTGCTGCTGATCCGCCAACACATCGATCGGCTGGAGCCCGGGGAGTTGCTCGAGATCCGCTCGCGCGAGCTCTCGGTGCCCGAGGACCTGCCCGCGTGGTGCCGGCTGACCGGCAACCAACTGGTCAGCCACGTGCACGCGGGCCGCGAGCACAGCTTCCTGGTCTCGAAAGGCGCGTTCGACGCCGCGCGAGCGCGCGACGCGAGCTCGTCCACGATCCCGCATGCGACGACGCCTGCGGCGCGGGTGCTCGAGCCCGTCGTCGTGCCGCCCCATCTGCCTCCGCCCGCGCCGGCACCGGCGATCGCACCGCTCTCGGTGATGGGCATCGGCAGCTGGCCGCGGCCCGCGTGGTTGGTCGACGCTCTGCATCGCACGCTCGAGGGCAAGCTCGACCCGGCGAGCTTCCAGGCGTACGCCGACGACGCGGTGCGCCTCGCGATCGACGCGCAGCTCTCCGCCGGCGTCGACGTCGTCACCGACGGCGAGCAGCGCCGCGACAGCTACGCGAGCTTCGTCGCGAGCCGGCTCGCGAACTGCCAGCTGGTGCCGATCGGCGACCTCGCGAGCTACGTCGCCGATCCGGAGGAGTTCGCGCGAGAGCTCGCGGCGCTCGACGTGCCGCCGACCGTGCGCCACCCGGCGGTGTTCGGCCCCCTCTCGCGCACGCGGCCGATCGCCGCGCACGAAGCGGCGTTCGTGCGCACGTTGACGTCGAAGCCGATCAAGGTCGCGCTCCCCGGACCGTACCTGCTGACGCGCACGATGTGGCTCGAGTGCGTCTCCGACCGCGCGTACGCCGATCGTGAAGCGCTCGCCCGCGACCTCGTGCGCGTGCTGCGCGAGGAAGTCGCCTGCTTGCTCGCCGACGGCGTCGCGTTGGTGCAATTCGACGAGCCCGTGCTCTCGGAGGTCGTCTTCGGCCGCGCGCGTCAGAACCGCTCGTTCATGTGCGGCGCGCTCGGCGAGAAGCTCGACGTCGAGCCCGAGCTCGCGTTCGCGGCGCGCCTGCTCGACGAACTCGGAGCCGGCTTCCCGAGCGACCGGCTCGCGCTCCACGTCTGCCGCGGCAACTGGTCGCCCGACGAGAGCGTCGCGCTGAGCGGCGACTACACGCCGCTCTTGCCGCTGTTGTCGAGCGTGCCGATGCGCACGCTGTTCCTCGAGCTCTGCACGCCGCGCGCCGGCGACGAGCGCGTGCTCGCCGGCTTGCCGGCGTCGAAACGCGTCGGCGTCGGCGTCGTCAACCAGAAGCACGCCGCGATCGAATCCCTCGACGCGATCTGCGCGAAGGCCGAACGCGTGATCGCGTGCCTCGGGCCCGAGCGGGTGCTCTTGAACCCCGACTGCGGCTTCGCGACGTTCGCCGACAACCCGCTCGCCGATCGCGACGTCGCGCAGGCCAAGCTCCGCGCGATCGTCGCCGCAGCGCGCGAGTTGCGCACCCGCCACGGACTCGGCGGCTGACCCCTCGCCGTCGGCCGCACGAACGACGCGCCACCGCCACGTCCTGCGTTAGGTCCGTCGCCGGGCCACGCCGCTGCAAGGCGCCGTCCTGCTCGACACGAAACACCTCGCGGTCGCACCGTCGAATCGACACTTCGATTCGACGGCCGACCGCGAGACGTCGCTCGGATTCGATCCGCGTCAACCGCTGATGGTCGAGTCCTCCAACGCGCCGTAGAGCAGCACCTCGCCACCGGCGTCGTGCACCTCGAGACGGAAGTCGTGCTCGGAGCCCAGCCACTTCGCGAGAGTGTCCGCCGGGATCGTGCCCTGCAAGACGCCGTTCTCGTCCTTCGCCGTCAAGACGGCGACTCCATCGACGGTGACCGTGGCCAACGCCGGCTTACGCGCCTCGATGAACACGGGAGCGATGCGGAGCGAGCTGGTGGTCACGTCGAGCAACAGCGCTTCCGAGCCATCGGCGGTCTTCGTCATCGAGAAACGAGCCTCGACGGCGTAACGAGCGTCGCCGATCATGAAGCCGTCGAGAGCAGACTTCGTCGCGTCGCTCGATTGAGCGTTGACGACCAGAACGGAAGTAGCCGCGGCGAGAGCAACGATGCCGAGAGTGATGAGAGATTTCATTTGATTGATTCCTTGAGTGATTGACTGGTATGGAGAGAATCAGAAGCTGCCGTACTGCTGCAGCGGCGTTTCCTTGTCCCCGCACTTGACGGTGGCCTTGGCTTCCCAGCGGATCATGCCCTGGGCCGCCATGACCGACGCCGTGCCGCCGCCGATGGTGCCGGTGTGGCCGCCCAGATTCTGGCCCGAGCTGCCGAACATCTGTTCGCCCGGATCCTCCACGCCGTTGTTGTTGCGGTCCTGGAAGACCTTGTACGACAACGACGAGATCACGCAGTTGCAGTTCTCCTTGATCGTGTAACGAACCGCGCCTGCGGAGACGTTGAGGACCGTTCCGAGCGACACGTGGCCGTCGACCGTCACGACCTCGATGCAGTCCGTCTTCAGCAACGTGGCGTTGACCTTCGCTTCGCCGCCGCTGCACCCGCTGAGCATCGACGACGATGCGATCAACGCGAACGCAGCGACGCCTTTGATGATGTAAGAACGCATAGGATTCCCTTGTGGTATTGCGCTGCGGCGACCATCGCCGAAGCAGTCCATTGGCCGCGATACCGCGCTCGAAGTTGCATCGAATCGCGGAAGCCGCGACGTCCGCGACGGTCCCGGCGCGTCGGACTCGGCTCGGCGTCGAGCCCCACGGATCGCGAACTCGGGCGGCGGCCGCGGGGCCCTCGGCATCCACGGGCTGGGCGCGCCGCCGGCACGCCGATGACGTTCAGCGGAAGTCGCGCCAGAGCGTGCGATCGAGCTCCGGCAACAGCGCACACAATGCGTCGACGTCGCCCTCGAACTGCTCCGCCAGCCGCACGCGCGCCGCGGCGTCCGGTGCGCGGAGCTCGTGGCGCTCGCGGTTGACCGGGCGCTGCCAATCGCGCGGCACGAAGCGCTCGTCGACGCCGAGGAAGCGATACGTGCGCGCGAGCTCGCCGAGCGGATCCTGACAACAACGCTCGTACTGCAGCACGAGCAAGCGCTCGCGCGGCCAGCGCTTCAGCACCGCGCGGAACCCGTCCGCGAGCCGACACGCGGTCACCGCTTCGTCCCACAGCGAGAAGGTGCGCGTCACGCGCTCTCGCTCCGCGTCGAGGCGGAGCCAACGCAAGCGCCGGCGCAGGAACATGTCGTAGTTCGACACCATCCGATCGACCGGGTTGCGCAGGATCGCGAAGAGCTTGGTCTCCGGCGCCGCGCACCACAGGTGCTGGATCGCGAGCGGGTGGTAGAGGTAGTTGAACGTACCGTCGCCGCACACCGCGCCTTCGGGCGCCGCGAACGCTTCGCGGTACGTCGCGATCGCGTCGGCGTCGGGTCCGTCCCAACCGAAGTGCGCGAAGTAGTGCAGCTCCTTCTGCCCGAGTCGGTTCGGCACGACCGCAGGATGGTGCTCGATCAGGTTCCACCACCACGTCGAGCCCGCGCGCCCGCAGCCGATCGCGACGAAGTCCGGCGGTCCGACTCGCCAGCCGCTCGGGACCGGCGCGAGATCCGCGCGCTCGAACGGTCGCAGGATGCCCGGGAGCATCGGCGGCAGCGGCGCGG
>JADLBP010000293.1 GCA_020847695.1 Planctomycetota bacterium | reverse complement strand
TGACCGAGCGCGAGCAGTCGCTCGAGCTCCTGCGCGCGATCATGGACAGCGTCACCGACACGATCATCACGATCGATCCGTCGGGCGCGATCCGCGCGGTCAACCCGAGCGTCGAGCGGATGTTCGGATACACGACGCAGGAGCTCCTCGGCCAGCCGGTCGACACGCTGATCCCGGAGCCGCATCGCAGCCGCAGCCGCGAGTTCCTCACGCGGATGAACGAGGGCGAGTGCAGCGAGCTGCTCGCGCGCAGCCACGACGTGCCGGCACGCCGCCGCGACGGCACCGAGTTCGACGCGGAGCTCTTCGTCACCGCTTGCTCGTGGAACGGCCGGCGGCACTTCACCGGCGTGGTGCGCGACGTCACGCAGCGCAAGCTGCTCGAGCGCGAGTTCCGTCACGCGCAGAAGATGGAGGCGGTCGGACGGCTCGCGGGCCGCGTCGCGCACGACTTCAACAACCTGCTGACGGTGATCCTGGGTTACTGCGAGCTGCTCGATCCGCACGCGACTCCGACGGAGCTCGACCGCTCGCGCGCCGCGATTCGCATCGCCTGCGAGCGCGCGGCGCGCCTGACCGGCCAATTGCTCGCGTTCAGTCGCAAGGCGATCCTTGCTCCGCGTGTCGTCGACTTGCAGGAGGTCGTGCGGGAGTCCGAGCAGTTGCTCCGCCGCCTGATCGGCGAGGACATCCGCGTGCAGGTCGAGTGCGCGCCGACGGCGTGCTTCATCCGCGCGGACGTCGGCCAGCTCGAGCAAGTGCTCCTCAACCTCGCCGTGAACTCGCGCGACGCGATGCCGCGAGGCGGCACGCTGCGGATCGCGACACGCCGTACGGAGGTCGCCGAGGGCGGCTGGACGCACGATCGGTCGGTCCCGAGCGGACGGTACGTCGAGCTAGAGTTCACCGACACCGGCTGTGGGATCGACGCGGACGCGCTGCCGCGGATCTTCGAGCCGTTCTTCACGACCAAGCGCGTCGGCGAGGGCACGGGGCTCGGACTCGCGGTGGTCCACGGTGTCATGCAGCAAGCCGGCGGCTACATCAGCGTCCAGAGCACCGTCGGCAAGGGCACGACGTTCCGACTGCTGTTCCCGGAGCTGCCCGCACCGTCGCACGCAACCTCCGAGCAGGAGCTCTCGGGTCGACTGACCGGCACGGAATCGATCCTGTTGGTCGAGGACGAGCCCGAGGTCCGGCGCGTCGTGGTGCGCGTGCTGAAGGACCTCGGCTACCGCGTGGTCGACGTCGGCTCGCCGCGGGAGGCACTGATGCTCGAGAGCTCCGTGTCGCGCGCGTTCGATCTACTGATCACCGACGTGGTGATGCCCGGCATGGACGGGCCGGAGCTCGCCGGGCAACTCGAGCGCGTCAACCCGAAGCTGCGCGTGATCTACGTCAGCGGCTACACCGACGACGCGGTGCTCCGTCACGGCATCGACACCGCGTCCGTGCTGTTCCTGCAAAAGCCTTTCACGCGCGCCGCGCTCGCCAAGAAGGTCCGCATGGCGCTCGACGGCGGCTGAAGCGCGGCGCGCGCGGCTCCCAGAGCTCGCGTGCGGGCTTTGCGCCTCCTCGTATCATGCGTCGGTCGACCCCGATGGAACCCGAACGCCGCAGTCGAGTCCGCCGGTCGCGTCGCGCCGGCCGCGCCGAGCTCCGCCGGCCGGTCGCGTGCATCGCCGTCGATTGGTCGGGCGCGCTGGCGACCGTGCGCTCGCGGATGTGGCTCGCCGAGTCGCGCGAGAAACGCCTGGTCCGCATCGAGCGCGGCTTCGATCGCGCCGAGGTGATCCGGCACCTGATCGAATGCGCTGCGCGCGAGCCGCGGCTCGTCGTCGGCCTCGACTTCGCGTTCTCGTTCCCGCGTTGGTTCCTCGACGAGCGCGGGCTCGCGAGCGCGCGAGAGCTCTGGGAGCGCGTCGCGCGCGACGGCGAGCAGTGGCTCGCGAGCTGTCCGCCGCCGTTCTGGGGCAAGCCGTGCGTTCCGCGGCCGCCTCCGGTCGACGGGCGCAGCGAATGGCGCGTCACCGAGCACGCCAACCTGCTCGTCGGCGGCATCGGGCCGAAATCGATCTTCCAGATCGGCGGCGCTGGCACCGTCGGCACCGGTTCGCTGCGCGGCATGCCGTACCTCCGCGAGCTCCAAGACGCCGGCTTCTCGATCTGGCCATTCGATCCGCCGCGGTTGCCGATGGTGGTCGAGATCTATCCGCGCTACCTGACCGGACGCGTCGAGAAATCGAACGCGGTCGCGCGCTCCCTCTACCTCCAAGCCCGGCTCGCGCGCGAGTCGAAGACGTTGCTCGCCCTCGCGGCGTCGACCGAGGACTCGTTCGACGCCGCGGTCTCCGCCGCGTGCATGCAGCGCTTCGCGAGCGACTTCACGCGCCTCGCGCGCTCGCGCCGCACCCCGATCGATCGGCTCGAAGGCCGGATCTGGACGCCGCTGCGCGATCCGACGTTCGAGCGCTGGTGACGCGCGGATGCGCGCGAGTCTCGAGCTCGCGAGCGTCGATCGGGCGAGAACGCGAGAGTTCGAACCGCGGCGGCCCGATCGATCCCCTCGCGAGCCGGCGACCGCCTGATCCGCGGGTCGCGCCGGAGCGCTCGGACCTAGCGCTTCGCCTTCAACGACGCCATGTCGATCACGAAACGGTACTTGACGTCGCCCTTGACCAAGCGCTCGTACGCTTCGTTGATCTTCTGGATCGGGATCAACTCGATGTCGGCGGTGATGCCGTGCTCGGCGCAGAAATCGAGCATCTCCTGCGTCTCGCGGATGCCGCCGATGATCGAGCCCGCGAGCCGACGACGGCCGAAGAGCAGGTTGAAGACGCTGAGCGGCTGCGGCGCATCGGGCGCGCCGACGATCGTCATCGTCCCGTCGCGCTTGAGCAACGAGAGGTACGCGTTGAGATCGTGGTTCGCCGACACCGTGTCGAGCACGAAGTCGAGGCTGCCCGCCTGCTTCAGCATCTGCGCGGCGTCCGTCGAGACGACGACCTCGTCCGCGCCGAGCCGCACGGCGTCCTGCGACTTCTTCGCCGACGTCGTGAAGACGACGACGGTCGCTCCGAACGCCTTCGCGAACTTGACGCCCATGTGGCCGAGCCCGCCGAGACCGACGATGCCGACCTTCTGGCCCTTGCGGACGTTCCAGTGGCGCAGCGGCGAGTACGTCGTGATGCCCGCGCAGACCAACGGCGCCGCGCCGGCGAGGTCGAGGCTCTTCGAGACCTTCAACGCGAAATCGGCGTCGACGACGATGCTGTCCGAGTAGCCGCCGTACGTGACGCCGCCGAGGTGCTTGTCCGGGCCGTTGTACGTGAAGGTCGCCGGACCGGAGCAGAACTGCTCGACGCCGTCGCGGCACGCATCACACGTGCGGCACGAGTCGACCATGCATCCGACGGCGGCGAGGTCGCCCTCCTTGAACTTGCGCACGTCACGCCCGACCTCGACGACGCGACCGACGATCTCGTGGCCCGGCACGCACGGATAGACGGTCGGCATCACCGACTTCCATTCGTCGCGGACCTGGTGGAGGTCGGAGTGGCAGACGCCGCAGAAGAGCACTTCGATCCGCACGTCCTTCGCGAGCGGTGCGCGGCGCCGGATGGTCGCGGCGGCGAGCGGAGAGCTCGCGCTCGC
>JADLBP010000292.1 GCA_020847695.1 Planctomycetota bacterium | reverse complement strand
CGTCGGGGCCGATGTCGCTGAAGATCACGGCGTTCGGTTGGAGCTCGCGCACGATCTTCGTGAAGCGCTCGAAGTCGTAGACCTGGCGCTTGCCGTTCGGACCCTCGCCGCACGCGCCGTCCCACCAGACTTCGAACACCGGCCCGTAGTTCGAGAGCACCTCGCGCAGTTGGTTCGCGTAGTAGTCGTTGTAGGCGGGCGAATCGCCGTAGAGCTTCGAGTTGCGATCCCACGGCGAGAGGTAGACGCCGAACTTCAGGCCGAACTCGCCGCACGCGTCGGAGAGCTCGCGCAGTACGTCGCCCTTGCCGTCCTTCCAACCCGAGCTCGCGACGTCGTGCTCGGTGTACGCCGAAGGCCAGAGACAAAAGCCGTCGTGGTGCTTCGCGGTCAGGATGATCCCTTTCATCCCGGCGTCGCGCGCGACGCGCGCCCACTGACGGCAATCGAGCGCGCTCGGCGCGAAGAGCTTCGGATCCTCCTGGCCGGTGCCCCATTCCGCGCCGGAGAACGTGTTCATGTTGAAGTGCACGAACGCGTAATACTCGAGGTCCGACCACGCGAGCTGCCGCGCGCTCGGCACCGGCGGCACGGGCTCGGGCGGGCGCGCCTCGTCCGTCGGCGCGCGGCACGCGAGCGAAAGCGAAGTGACCGAGAGCAGGGAGAGCTGCGCGACGTGGAGCGATTTGGGCATGCGCGCATTGTGCGCGCCGGCGGAGCCCCGCACTAGTCGCCGCGCGCGCGTCTCTCTTCCAGCGTGCGGCGGTACTCCGGGAGTTGGGCGCGGTCCTTGTCGCGCCCGAGCTTCTCCTTCATCTCGACCAGCGCGTCCAATTCGACGACCTGCACGACGAGTCCTCGGCCGAGGTCCATCGCCGACGCGCGTTCGAAGAGGTCAGCATAGCCTTGACCACCGGTGACTGCGCCGAGCACGTCGAGCGGTCCGAAGCGCGTCGCGAGCAAGTGGTGACCGGGCAGCATCAGATCGCGCTCGGCCGGCTCGACGCGTCGATTCGGGTGCGAGCGGTAGTGAGCATCGAGTCCACGCAGCACCTGCGCGAGGCGGCGCACGTTCTCGGCATCCCGCGCGTGCACGACTCGGCATCCCGCGCGTGCACGACATCGACGTCCATGGTGTGCACGGGTACACCCTGGACGACAGCCGCGACGCCCCCGATCAGGACGAAGCGAACCTCTCCAGCGACGAGCTCGGTCAGGACGGCTCGGTAGTCCATTTCCACGGGCTGTTCGGCACGGATTCGAGCGCGTTCTGGTGATCCTGCAAGAACTGCAAGCGCTGCTCCGGCGTCAACGAGAGCATCCACCGGATCAGCGTCAGGTCGACGCCGTCGGGCGAGTATTCCGGAGTCTCTTCGCGCGCGAGCTCGCCGCGCGTTTCGTCACCCTTGCCGTTCACGCGACCAGTGTGACGCGCACGCCGCGAAAAAGGAATCCGGCCGTCGAGCCGGCCGAGGAGAGGGCCGCAGGGCTGCGCGACGGCGCCTCGCACGACGCGCGGTCAGAGGGCGCGCGGTCAGAGGGCGCGCGCGTCGAACGGCACCGAGCCGTGGAGCTCGCGCGCGCCGGTGACGCGCACGAGCTCGGTCGCGTGCGCCGCGCGCACGCCGCCGCCGGGCAGCACGACGATCCGGCCGCGGGCGATCCGCACGAGCTCCGCGAGCCGCGCGCGGCCTTCGAACGCGGTCGGTGCGCCCGCGGACGTCAGCACGCGCTCGACGCCGAGCTCGATCAGGACCTCGAGCTCCGCGAACGGATCGCACACGAGGTCGAACGCGCGGTGGAACGTCACCGGCTTCGGGCGCGCGGCGAGCACCAGCGAGCGCGTCGCTTCGAGGTCGACGCGGCCTTCGCGCGTCAGCACGCCGAAGACGAAGCCGTCCGCGCGCTCGCGCCGCGCCGTGAGCTCGGCGTGCATCGTCGCGAGCTCGCGCTCGGAATAGACGAAGTCGCCGCCGCGCGGCCGAACCATCGAGAAGATCGGCATGCGAGCGCGGGCGTGGGCTTTTGCGAAGAGCTCGTCCGTCGGCGAAAGCCCGCCGAGGTCGAGGCGCGAGCAGAGCTCGATGCGCTCGGCGCCGCCCGCTTGGGCGGCGTCGAAGGACGCCAGCGAGTCGACGCAGACTTCGAGCAACGCCATCGACGCCACGGTACGGCTCGCGACGGCTTCGCGCGAGGATCGCGCGGCGGCCGCGCCGCGCGCCGGCGCCGTTCGTCGGTCGACTCGCGGACATTGCGCGCGCGCCGCGCCCGGCTAGAGTCGCGCGCGCCATGTCGCACTTCGACCCGTGGATCGACGGTTCGATCGTCGGCGTCTACCTGCTCGCGACCCTGATCGCCGGCGTGATGGTGCGCCGCTACGTCGGCAAGGTCGAGGACTACCTCGTCGCCGGCCGCGAGATGGACGTCTACCTCGGCATCGCGTCGCTCGCCGCGACCGAGTTCGGGATCGTCACCTGCATGTACACCGCGCAAGCGGGCTACACCAAGGGCTTCGTCGGCGCGGTGCCCGGCATCTTGCAAGCGGTCGCGATGCTCGTGATCGGCTTGACAGGGTTCTGCATCAAGCCATTGCGGCTCTCGGGCGTGATGACGATCCCGGAGCTCTTCCAGCGCCAATTCGGTCCGCGCATCCGTTGGGCGGCCGGCTTGGTGATCATCCTCGGCGGCCTCTTGAACATGGGGCTCTACCTGCGCATCGGCGGCGAGTTCCTGAGCGCGGTCGTCGGCTTCGATCCCGGTTGGCTCGAGTGGGTGATGACCGCGTTGCTCGTGCTCGTGCTCGTGTACACGGTGCTCGGCGGGATGCTGTCGGTGCTGGTCACCGACTACCTGCAGTTCGTGGTGATGAGCGTCGGGCTCTTGGTCGTCACGTACCTCGTGTTCGCGGACGTCGGTTGGTCGAGGCTCGTCGAGACGGTCGAGACGCACCACGGCGCCGGCGGTTTCGATCCGCTGGCCGCAGGCGGGCCCGGCTGGTCGTTCCTGCTGTTCCAGAGCTGCTTGCAGCTCGCCGCGACGATCACGTGGCAGCCGGTGATCGCGCGCTTGCTCTCCGCGAAGGACGAGCGCACCGGTCGGCGGATGTACGTGCGCACGAGCGCTTTTTTCGCCGCGCGCTTCGTCATCCCGGGCTTGTGGGGGATCGCGGCGCTCGCGATGTTGACGCCGGTCGATCTCGCGGGCCTGCCGCCGGGCGCCGATCCTTCGCTGCACGCGATGCCGATCTACCTCGCGCGGCTGGTGCCGGTCGGACTGATGGGGCTCTTGGTCGCCGCGATGCTCGCGGCGGACATGTCGACCGATTCGTCGTACATGCTCACGTGGGGCAGCGTGATCTACAACGACCTCTGCGCGCCGTTCCGCAAGGGACCGTCGAGCGAGAAGCGCGGGCTCTTCTGGAATCGCACGATCGTCGTGTTGATCGGCGTCTTCCTGCTCTTCTTCGGGCTGTGGTTCCCGCTGAAGGGCGATCTGTGGACGTACTTCAGCGTCACCGGAACGATCTACCTGTCGAGCGTCTCGGTGCTGCTCGTCAGCTGCTGCTATTGGAAACGCGCGAACGACTGGGGAGCCGCCGCCGCGATTTTCTTCGGCGCGGCGTTCCCGGTCGCGACGCTGCTGTTGCCGCACTTCGACCCGGAGAAGCAATTCGTGCTGACGCGCCTCGGCGACAACTGGAACGGGTTCCTCGCGTACGTGCTCGCGGCGGTCGGGATGATCGTCGGGTCGTTGCTCAAGCCGGCGACGCGCTCCGGCGCGCCCGCTGGGCCCGGCGCGCCCGGCGAGAGCGGCGGGTTCGGACGGGGCGGAGCGAGCGCATGAACCCGCACGGACACGCCTTCTG
This sequence comes from Planctomycetota bacterium, assembly GCA_020847695.1. Lineage (GTDB taxonomy): Bacteria > Planctomycetota > UBA1135 > UBA1135 > JACRIN01. The sequence goes on along the minus strand of JADLBP010000292.1, from coordinate 746 downwards.
GTGGCTGGTCGCCGCGTTCTGCTGCGTGTGGTACTCGACGGTGACCGTCTACGTCGCGATCAAGGGCGCGCGCGACATCCGCGGCATGCTCGGGCGGCTGGCTCGCACCAAGCGAGCCGGTGAACCCGATTCCGAGCGCGCGCGTTAGGCTGCGGGGGTTCGCGGTGGCGAGCGACCCAACCTCTCGGAGTCGATCGATGCAAAGTCCGGTCAAGCCCATCCCCGACGGCTATCACACGCTGACGCCGTACCTGATCGTCCGCGGCGGTTTCGATGCGCTCGCGTTCTACGCCGCGGCGTTCGGAGCGCGCGAGCTCCTGCGTCTCGACGCGCCGGGCGGCAGGCTCGGCCACGCCGAGCTCCAGATCGGCGATTCGCGAGTCATGCTCGCGGACGAATTCCCCGACATGGACGCGCGCAGCCCGAGCTCGTTCGGCGGCACGCCGGTGCGGATGATGCTCTACGTCGAGGATTGCGACGCGCTGTTCGCTCGCGCGGTCGCCGCCGGAGCGAAAGTGATCCGTCCGCTCGTGGATCAGTTCTACGGCGATCGCGTCGGCGGTCTCGAGGATCCGTTCGGCCACATCTGGTTCATCGCGACGCACAAGGAGGACCTCACGCCCGAGGAACTCTCGAAGCGCGCGGCGGCCGCGCACGGCTGATCAGGTCTGCGAGCGCGCGCGCCACCGATCGAGCGCCACCGCCGCGACGATGATCGCGCCGGTGGCGATCTCTTGCACCCAGTT